>JAYVZL010000182.1:0-28801 GCA_043783505.1 Elusimicrobiota bacterium | reverse complement strand
CGATCTGTCGGTGATGAAGAGGCCCGGTCGACCACGTCTTCATTCTACACCGACCCTAGTACTGGATCCTGCGAATGCGCTGGTTGCCGGTGTCGGCCACGTACACGTTTCCGTTGGGCCCCACGGCGACGCCGCGCGGCCCGTCGAAAGCGCCGGGCTGACTGCCGGAACGGCCGACGGACTTGATCAACTTGCCGGATTTGTCATACAGAAAAAGAGCATTCTTCTTCTCGTCGACGACGTACAACCGGTCGGCCGCCGCGGCCGCGGCGACGGGACGAGCCAGTTCCTCGCCCTTGATGGGCTCAAGAAATCGAATCGTGTCGTAAGCGCGCGCCGATACGGAGAGCAGCGAGAAAACAGCGGCGAGTTGGATTCGGTTCATGGCCGTACGGCCTCCTTAATAAGCTTGTTGACCAGGGCGGGATTCGCCTTTCCCTTGGAGAGCTTCATCACCGCCCCGACGATCGAGCCGATGGCGGCATCCTTGCCGCCCTTCAAATCGGCGGCGGCCTTGGGATTGGCCGCAAGCGCCTGCGCCACCCATTGCGAAACTTGCGCGGCGTCGGAGACCTGGGACAACCCCAGCTCTTCGACAAGAGCGCGGGGATCCTTGCCGGTCTCCCACATGCGCGCGAAGACGTCCTTAGCACCCCTGGAGGACAGCGTCCCCGCGGCGACGAGGGCGACAAGCCCGCCCAATTGCGCGGGCGACACGGGCGTTTGCGACACGCTCTTGCCCTCGGCATTGAGACGACCCAGCATCTCGGTGGTAAGAAGGTTGACCACGGTCTTAGCCGACCCCGCGGGAGCGGCGGCGACGGCCTTCTCAAAAAAATCGGCGAGAACCCGGTCGCCCGTCAGCACCTCGCAGTCGTAGGACGATAGCCCCAATTCGGCGATAAATCGAGCCCTTTTCGCGGACGGCAACTCGGCTAGGCCTTCCCTCAGCTTCGCCACCCAGCTCGGGTCGGCGACGAGAGGCACCAGGTCGGGATCGGGGAAATAACGATAGTCGTGGGCGTCTTCCTTGGAACGCATCGATATGGTTATTTGCTTTTCGACGTTCCAAAGCCGTGTTTCTTGAACGATTTTTCCGCCGGATTCCACTACCTCGACTTGCCGGCGGAATTCGTATTCGATCGCATCTTTGACGTTCTTAAACGAATTAAGATTTTTGATCTCCGCTCGTGTGCCAAATTTTTCCTGGCCGAGAGGCCGCACGCTGACGTTGGCATCGCAGCGCATCTCGCCTTTTTCCATGTCGCAGCGCGATGCGCCCGAGAATTGGATGACCTCCTTCAAGGCGGCCAAATAGGCGTACGCTTCCTCCGAGCTGCGAAAGTCGGGCTCGGTGACGATCTCGATTAAAGGCACGCCCGCGCGATTGAGATCCACCAGCGAACCGGCGATCTTAAGTCCGCCGATCTCGTGCATCAGCTTGCCGGCGTCTTCCTCCATGTGGATGCGCGTGATGCGGATCGTCTTGGCCGCACCCCCAACGCTGATCTCCAACTTGCCGTGCTCGGAAAAAGGCTGATCGTACTGCGAGATCTGATAAGCCTTGGGCAGGTCCGGATAAAAATAGTTCTTGCGTGCGAAGATCGACTGCGCGTTTAAGCGGCATTCGAGCGCGATCGCCGCCTGGAAGGCGAGCTCGACGGCCCGGCGATTGAGCACCGGCAGCACGCCCGGCTGGGCCGTGCACAGAGGGCAGATACGGCTGTTCGGCGCCTGGCCGAAGCCGTCCGTGGCGCAGGAGCAGAAGAGCTTGCTCTTGGTGGCGAGCTGGCAGTGCACCTCGAGTCCGACCACGAGTTCGTATTTGGTCATTATCTATTTGATTATCTCTTGTTCTGCTTCAAATAGCGGTCGAGAAGACGCCGGTCGCTCGGGTAAGTCAGATACTTCGCGGTCGAGCGGGCCTCGAACCATCGCGTCTTGATGATCTCGATGGGATCCGGCTTGCCCACTTTCGCGATCGGCTTCATCCGGTACCAGCGGACCTTCTTATCCACGGGATTTCCGGTGCGCTTGAAGCGATATCGAACCTCGGCGATCAAACCAGCGCTGCGGCAGCGCCAGCCGGTCTCCTCCTCCACCTCGCGCAGAGCCGCGGCCAAAGGCCGCTCCTTACCCTCGAGATGGCCTTTGGGGAACGTCCAAACGACCTCGCCCTGCAGATTCGTCACGCGCACGAGCAGGATCTTGCCCTCGCGTCCCACGATGCCGCCGGCCGCGTACTCCTTCTCCATACTCAGCCCTTCAGCGCCGCGAACGGGCGCGCCGCCTCGTAGGCGCGCGCGACCGACAGCAGGCGACCTTCCTGAAAAACGTCCGCGATCAGCTGCAGGCCGAGCGGCAGGCCCTTCTTCGACAGGCCGCAGGGGATCGATAAGCTCGCGTTTCCGGCCATATTCGAAGGGATCGTGAAGATATCGGACAGATACATCGCGATCGGGTCATTGGTCTTCTCCCCGAATCGGAAGGGAGGAGTGGGAGTCGTGGGAGCCGCGATCAAGTCCACTCCTTTGAAGGCTTCCTTAAAATCATTCGCCATCAGCGTGCGCACGCGCTGGGCTTTGGAGTAGTAGGCGTCGTAGTATCCGGAGGAAAGAGCGTAGGTGCCGAGCATGATGCGGCGCTTGACCTCCGCGCCAAAACCCGCGCCGCGAGTCATCTCATAGACCTCCTCAAGCTTCGTCGCCGCGCGGTCGACGAACCCGTAGCGTATGCCGTCGAAGCGCGCGAGGTTGGAGGAGGCTTCGCAAGGCGCGATGATGTAGTAGGTCGCGATCGCGTATTTGGTGTGCGGGAGGCTGACTTCCTTAATCTCGGCGCCTAAGGACTTCAGCACGCCGACGGCGTCGCGCACGGCCTTCTCGACCTCCGGATCAAGGCCGGCGATGAAATATTCCTTCGGCAAGCCTACGCGCAGCCCTTTCAAATCCCGGGGAATAGGCCACGTCCGAGGAGGCCCGCTCGGCGCCGAGGTCGTGTCAAGAGGATCATGGCCGCCGACCACCGACAGCGCCAGCGCCGCATCTTCGACGGTGCGCGAAAACGGGCCGATCTGGTCGAGAGAAGACGCGAAGGCCACCAAGCCATAGCGCGAGACGAGGCCGTAGGTGGGCTTGAGGCCGACGACCCCGCAGAAGGCCGCGGGCTGGCGGATCGAGCCACCGGTGTCGGAGCCGAAGCTCAGCGCGCACATGCGCGCGGCGGCCGCGGCCGCGGATCCCCCCGAGGACCCACCCGGCACGCAGGCATAGTCCCATGGGTTCGTGGTTTTCTGAAAAGCCGAATTTTCCGTCGAGGAACCCATGGCGAACTCATCTAAGTTCGTCTTGCCGACGAAGACCGCGTCCGCCGCTAAAAGACGCTGGGTGACGGTCGCGTCGTAAGCCGCGACATGGCCTTTTAAGATCTTGGACGCGCAGGTCGTCTCCACGCCCTTGAGCTGTATGTTGTCCTTAAGCCCCACCGGCACGCCGGCCAAGGCTCCAAGGGTCTCACCCTTCTTTCTTTTTACATCGATCGCCCGGGCCTGAGCGAGAGCCTGATCCTTGAGGATGGCCAAGAAAGCCTTGATCTTCGGCTCGAGCGCCTCGATGCGGGATAAATGCGCCGAGGCCACGGCCTCGGCCGAAATCTCGCCGTTTTGAACGGAAGCCGCGATGCGGGAAGCCGTCAATTCGGTCAAATCCATTTATTTTTCGATGAACAATAGATCGTCTTCCGCGCCGCTTTTTTTGGCGCGAGCGGGCGCTGGTCGCGGGGAGCTTACGGATTGCGTGGGAACGGTTTCCGACTCGATCTGCGCCTTGGCGTCGAGAGCGTCGATGGCGGCCTGGATCTTCTCGCGCCGCTGCGGATCGAGCTCCAGCGCCTTGCGTAGGTCGGAAGCCGCGCCGTCCTTATCGCCCAGAAGAGCGCGCGTCTGACCGCGGTTGGAATAGGCCAAGCCGTTGCGCGGATTAAGCGCGATCACTTTGCCCAGATCGGCCGAGGCTCCTTGGTAGTCTCCGAGCAAAAAGCGCACGTTCGAGCGCAGATAGTGGGCGTTCTCGTTCTCGTTCGTCTCGAGAAAGATCGTGAAGTCGGCCTCCGCGCCGCGGTAATCCTTGAGCTCCCGCAACGCCTTGCCGCGATACAGCCGAGCCCAGACGAAATCCTGGTTGATCTCAAGAAGCGAGCCGTAGTCGTCGCACGCGCCGTGAAAGTCGCGCAGGCGGTCCTTGACGGACCCGCGCATGAGCAAGGCGGCCGCCGAACCTGGATCTAATTTCACCGCGCGATTAAGCGCCATCAGCGCCTCGCGATTCTTTCCCTGAGCCGAGAGCGTGCTGCCCTCGCCCAGCGGCCCTTCGATGGAGCGGGGGTCGTTTTCGCCCGCCAACCGGAAGTCCTCGAGCGCCTCGTCGTAGTTTTTCAGCACCAGCTGGGCCTTGCCGCGCGCCGCGTACGAAAGGGCGTCATTGGGCTTGAGCTTGGACGCCGTCTTCGCGTCCTCGATGGCTCCGACGTTGTCGCCGAGCGTCCACCGGCAGGACGCCCGGAAGCCAGCCGCCGTTTTCCAGCCCGCGACCGCGTCGAGCTCCTCATCAAAGCGCTTCGCCGCCTGCTGCAGCTCGAGACGATGGTAGAGGCGGATCGCGGCCGATAACGCGCGCTTGTCCTTCGCGCTCGGGGTCGACGCCGCGCGCGAAGGCGCGGCAAGCAGCAGCAGGGCCGAGAGCGCGACGACGCTCACTCGATGACCTTCTTCACCTTGAAATAGGGCCCGTCGCGCTCTGGGGCGTTTTCCAAAAGAGCCTCGCGGCCATCGAACACGCGCGCCTCGTCCTCGCGCATGACGTTGACCGCGCCGAGAACGGAGGTCGTGGGCGGAACGTTTTTCGTGTCGACGGCTCCGAGCTCCTTCATGGCGTCCAATATCTTGGTCAGCTGCGTGCCGTAAAGCGCGACCTCGCCTTCGCTCAAACGCAGGCGCGCAAGCTTGGCGATCTTTTTGACGTCGGTTTCCGATACGCTCATGCCGGCTCCAAGGGGGCGTAGCGGGTCAGAAGCTTTGCCACCCGCCCGTCGTCGAAACGCACGGTCACCTTCATCGTCTCGCCGGAGCCGGAGACGTCGGAAACGATCCCCCGTCCAAATTGGGGGTGCTTCACGCGCTGTCCGTTCTTAAAGCCTGTCGCCGACGCGCGAACGCCCGGGACGGCCGGCGCGAAACGAGCGGCCGCGGGCACGGCGTCGCGCTGGGCCGAACCAAAAAGCTTCGCCTCAATGATGAACCGCGAGGGCAGGCTCGCGTAAACCTGACCGAACAGGCGGCGCGTGGCCGCGTAGGTCAAAAAGAGGCGTTCGCGGGCGCGGGTGATGCCGACGTAGCACAGCCGGCGCTCTTCCTCGAGATCTTCCGGCGTGGCGTTGCCTCCGCCGATCGGGAACAGACCCTCTTCGAGACCGGTGAGGAACACGACTGGATACTCGAGACCCTTGGCCAAGTGCACGGTCATCAGCGTGACCGCGGGCTGGGTCTCGTCATAGGCGTCGAGGTCGGTTTGCAGCGCGATGTCCTCAAGATATTTGGACAGGCTCGTCGCGCGCCCGGCCTGCTTCTCACGGTCGTCGTATTCCTTGACGGCATTGAGCAATTCCTGGAGGTTGGCCAAGCGTCCGGCCGCCTCGGGATCCGTGTCCATCTCGGACTCGATCCACGCCCAAAAGCCGGTCGCCTCGAAGATAAGGGCCATGGCGCCGCCGGCAGGCATCGTCTCGGTGGTCTCCCGAAGCTTTTCAAAAATCTTGGTCAGCTCATCAAAAGCGCCGTGAGCCTTCGAGCCGAGACCGTCGATCTGGCCGTGCGCCCAGAAAGCGTCCCAAAGGGAGAGGCCGTGCTGCAGGGCGTACGCCTCGGCTAACTCGATGCTCTTGGCGCCGAGACCTCGCGGCGGGCAGTTGACGATGCGCGACAGCGAGACCGAGTCGCGGCGGTTGACCACGACGCGGGCGTACGCCATCGCGTCCTTGATCTCCTTGCGCTCGTAGAAACGCATGGCGCCGACGATCTTGTAGGGCATGCGCGCCCGCCGCAGGGCCTCTTCAAACGAACGCGACTGGGCGTTGGTGCGATAGAACACCGCCGATTCCTTGAGCGAGCGGCCGCCTGCGATCTCATCTTGAATGCGCCGCACCACCCACGTCGCTTCCTCGGACTCATTGGGAAGCTCCTGCACGCGGACCTCGTCGCCGGGCGCGGCCTCGGTCCACAGCTTCTTGGGCTTGCGCGTTTTGTTGTGATGGATGACCAGGCCCGCGGCGTCGAGGATGCGTCCCGTCGAGCGGTAGTTGCGCTCGAGCGTGACGACCTTCGTGTTCGGGAAATCACGCTCGAACTCGAGGATGTTGCGGATGTTGGCGCCGCGCCACGAATAGATCGACTGGTCGTCGTCGCCGACGACGCAGACATTTTTGTGTTTTGCCGCTAAAGTCTTCGTCAGGATATATTGGGCGTGGTTGGTGTCCTGATACTCGTCGACCAAGAGATGGGTGAAATGCTCCTGCCATTGCTCCCGCACCTTAGGATGGTCGCGTAAAAGCTGGCAGGTCTTGAGCAGCAGGTCGCCGAAGTCTAGAGCGCCGGCTTGATCTAACTTCCTTTGATACACCTTGTAGATCTTGGCCGCGGTCTGGCGAGATTGGTCGATCGACGTCATCGCGTGGATCTCGTACGACCCGGCATCGAGCAGGTCGTCCTTAGCGCGCGAGATCAGGCTGACGTAGAGGCCGGCCTTGCTTTTTTGGTCCTCGAGGCCGAGCTCTTTCATCGACTGGCCGACGAGCTTCTTCTGGTCGGACTGGTCGTAGATCGTGAAATAACGGGGCAGTCCCAGCGCCTCATGGTGCTGACGCACCAGCCGTGCGCAGAACGAGTGAAAGGTGTAGGCCCAGACCAGCGCGCCTTTGCCCGGCGCCAGTTCCTCGATGCGGCGACGCATCTCTCCGGCCGCCTTGTTGGTAAAGGTGACGGCGAGGATGCGGTCGGGTGCCACGCCCGTCTCGATGAGGCGGGCGATGCGGTAGGTGATGACGCGCGTCTTGCCCGTGCCGGCGCCGGCCAGCACGAGAAGCGGCCCGTCAAGATGGGTCGCCCCGGCCCGCTGCTCGGGGTTGAGCTTTTCGAGATCGACGCCCATGATCCTGCTCACCGCGAGCCGACGGCCTCCTTCTTAGGGGCGTAGAGGGCGTTGCAGTAATCCTTAACCATGCGGTCGGCGCCGTAGCGCGGGGCCACCGAACGGATCGACTCCTTCATCAGCTTGACCCAGCCGCGCGGCAGGCCGTTCTCGTCGCGATCGTAGTACAACGGCACGACTTTTTCCTCAAGAGTGCGGTAGATGTCCTCGGCGTCGGCGGCGTCGGCCTCGGGGCCCGCGCCGCGTCCGCCGGCCTGGCCGATGGGCCAGCCATTGGCGCCGTTATAGCCTTCTTCCCACCAGCCGTCGAGCACGGAGAAGTTCGGCACGCCGTTGGCTCCGGCTTTCTGGCCCGACGTTCCGCAGGCCTCTAGGGGAGCCAGTGGATTGTTGAGCCACATGTCGACGCCCTGCACGAGATAGCGGGCGACGTGCATGTCGTAGTCCTCGATGAAGGCGATGCGTCCGCCAAAGGCCGGATCCTTGGCCAGCTGGTAGACCTGCTGAATTAGCGCCTTGCCGCCGTCGTCGGCGGGATGGGCCTTGCCCGCGAACACGAGCTGGACCGGGCGCCACGGGTCGAACATGAGCTTCTTCATGCGCTCCACGTCGCGCAGGATCAAGGTCGCGCGCTTGTAGCCGGCGAAGCGGCGGGCAAAGCCGATGACGAGCGCGGAGTGGTCGAGCAGCGCGCCGCCGGCAAGGGCCTGAGCGGGGTCGGTCTTTTCATTCATCCAGCGCGTCCGCGCGCGGGCGCGCATGAGCTGCATCAAAGCACTCTTATTGCGTTGATGCTGAAGCCACAGCGCCTCGTCGGGGATCGCGGCGACCTTAGACCATACGGCCTCGTCGTCCTGGCGGCTGCGCCAGTCGGCGCCCAGATAGCGGTCATACAGCGCGCCGAGTTCGGGATGCACCCATGTCGGCAGATGCACGCCGTTGGTTACATGGGATATCGGCACTTCGTTTTTGGGCAGCGACGGCCACAACGTGTTCCACATCTCGCGTGAGACCTGGCCGTGACGGCGGCTGACGGCGTTGCGCCGGCCGGCGATCTTAAGCGCCAGCGCGGTCATGTTCCAGCCGGCGTGGCCGGGCACGCGCGCGAAATCCATAAAACGCTCGCGCTCGACGCCCAGCTGCGGCCAATAGCTCGAGAAATACTCGGCGATCATCTCCTCGGCGAACACGTCGTGTCCGGCCTCGACGGGCGTGTGGGTGGTGAACACGGAGTTTTCGCCGACCTCCCGCAAGGCCGAATCGAGATCCATGCCGGCGGAGACTTTCTCGCGGGCGAGCTCGAGGAACATGAACGAGGAATGGCCTTCGTTGGCGTGGAACACCGCCGGGTGCACGCCGAGCGCGCGCAGAACGCGCACGCCGCCGATCCCCAGAAGGATCTCTTGGCGCAGGCGCATGGCCCGGTCGCCGCCGTACAGCCGGCCCGATATGTCGCGGTCCTGCGGCGAGTTGCCGTCGACGTTGGTGTCCATCAAGAACAGAGGCACGCGCCCGACCTGGACCTTCCACACCGCGACCTTCACGGTGCCGCGGCCGAGAGGGATGTCGAACAGCACGCGTCCGCCCGAGGGACCGAACACGGGGCGGACCGGGGAGACGTCCCAGTTCACGGTCTCGTAGATGTTCTGCTGCCAGCCGTCGGAGGAGATCTTCTGCACCACGTAGCCCTGCGGATACATGAAGCCGACGCCGACGAGCGGCACGCCCAGGTCGGAGGCCGACTTGCAGTGGTCGCCGGCCAAGATGCCCAGGCCGCCGGAGTAGATCTTAAGCGAGTTGTGCACGCCGAACTCGGCCGAGAAGTAGCCGATGTTCTTGCCCTTCATCTCGGGATGGGCGTCGGAAAACCAAGTCTGGTCGGTGGTCATGTACCGGTCGAACGCCGAGATCACGATCTCGAGGCGGCCGAGGAACCCGGCGTCCTCGGCGAGGGCGTTGAGGCGCACGGGCGGGCAGCTGCGCAGAAGCGAAACGGGATTGTGGTGGGTCTGGGTCCAGAGCGTGCGGTCGATCTCCTTAAAGAGAGCGCGAGCTTCTGGGTGCCAGCTCCACCAGAGGTTGTACGATAAGTCCTTGAGGCGGGCGAGTTTGCCGGGAAGATTCCAGTCGTTGTAGGAGTCGGTGGTGACCATAGACCCCATTCTACCTATTCTGGGTCCCGGTCGTATGCGGCGAATCGGCTAGATCTGGGAAGCGAGGCCCGTGGTCGCGTGATTCGCCCTGCGAATGGCCACGTAATACTTCAGAACCGCCGGGACATAATGCATTGTCTCGTGATAGGCCTTCATTTTATACTCGATATCGCCTGGCCCAGCGTTATAGGCCGCGATGGTCAGCGTGACCGGGTCTTGACCCGGATGGAGGCGGCTGGTTCTGATGAATCCCTCCAACAACTCTTTGATCAACAGCACTCCGGCGGTGATGGTCGGCCAATAGGCGTACATCACATCGTCGCCATACTTAGCCCAGCGACCTTTGCCTTTCTCGGGCACTATGTCCGCGGAGAAATGCCCGCGGTAAGCCGCGACTACGGCGGAGAAGGTCTGAGGCATGACTTGCATAAGTCCCTTGGCGCGAGTTCGGGACTCCGCATTTTTGTCGAAATTGGATTCCTGCTTGATCATGGCCAGCACCAGCGCCACGGGGTCATAGCCCATACGAGCCAAAAGACCGTACAGGCCGGTGTTGCGCATGACCCTGGGAAGGATGTCCTGCACCTGATCAAAAACGCCTTCTCGCCCTCTAGGAACAAACCTCGGCGGCACGCGGATCGTCGGTCCGGATTCAGCGTTGGGAATCGCCCTGGCCTTCGGCGTCTCGAGCTTGGCGAGATTCTCGGCCCTTAGCGCCTCAAACGTGATGATATCTTCCGTCCTAGGGCCCGGCCCCGTCAAAACGCCGTGCTGGGATGCTGGCCGGCCGTCAAAACTCATATCGTCCCAACCAATATGCACCCTTGGCTCTTTTTTAACCAGCGGGAGGACGCGTTCTTTCGTCTTGGCGATAGCCGGGGAGCACGACAAAAGTCCCGCGAGAAGGAAGGCCCATCGTGCCCCACCTTTTAGGCTCATGTCGACAGTATAAGGGACGGACGCCCTGGGCGGTAGGGCAAAAATCATAAGCCCTTATCTTAGCGGCAGCGTGCGCCGAATAGTTTGAAGTCCGCGTCGCAGCTCATTGCGCACCAGTAATTCCCCCCACAGGTGGCGCGGCAGAAGTGCTGCTGGGCGAGGTAATGGCTCGAATTAGGCCTGTGATCCCGGGCCCCTAAGCGTCGACGCGGTAGGGCGAGCGGATCTTGCTGACCAAACCGTCGATCAAGCCTTGGGCGGCCATCTCCCCCATCTTCGTGCGCGTCTCAAGCGAGGCCGATGCCAGATGAGGCGCCAACACCGCGCTTTGACAGGAGGATAGACCCGGCGCCATTTTGGGCTCCCATTCATAAACATCCAGGCCGGCGCCACGGATTTTCTTCGTTTTCAGGGCTTTGACCAAAGCCTTTTCATCGACGATCGGTCCCCGCGCCGCGTTGATCAGATAGGCGGACCTCTTCATCAAGCCGAAGGCGCGCGCGTCGACGAGGTGGCGCGTATCCTTGTCGAGGACGGTGTGCACGGACACGAAGTCCGACTCGCGCAAAAGGTCGTCGAGCGGGACGAACCGGGCGTTGAGCGCCTCCTCCACATCGGAAGGCGCCTGACGCGTGTCGTAGTAAACGACGCGCATCGAGAATCCGCCCGCGCGCTTGGCCACCGCCTGGCCGATCCGCCCGAAGCCGATCACGCCCAAGGTCTTGCCCGACACGTCGGTGCCGAGCAGCATCAGCGGGTCCCAACCCTTATACTTGCCGGCGCGCATGTAGCGATCGCCTTCCACCACGCGTCGCGCCGCCGCCATCAGCAGCGCCCAAGTAAAGTCCGCCGTCGACTCCGTGAGCACGCCGGGAGTGTTCGTCACCATCACCCCTCGCGCCGCGCACGCGGGAACGTCGATATGGTCGTATCCGACGGAAAAAGTCGACACAGCCTTCAGGTTCGGCGCGGCCTTGAGCAGCTGCGGGTCGATCTTGTCCGTGAGCAGGCACAGCAAGCCTTCCTTGTTCTTCACGCGCTGGAGCAGCATCGTCCGCGGAATGGCCACGTCCCGGTTGAAATGATCGACGTCGAAATGAGGCTTCAAGAGGGCGAGACACTCTTGAGGAACCCGGCGGGTGATGAGAATCTTGGGCTTGCTCATGCGGGTGATTATAGCGCCATTTACTATTGATAATCACTAGTTCCGGAACTAGTGATTATCAATAGTAAGCATAATGGTTATGAACGACATCGGTTCTCCGACGAAGAAGTGCTAAAATTCACTCGTGGCGCTTCAGATCGGCTCCCTCAGCCTTCCGTCGAGAATCATCCAGTCCCCCCTCGCCGCTTGTTCCGACCTGCCGTTTAGATTGATCGGCCGTGAAAAGGGGCTGGGATTCTGTTTCTTGGAAATGGTGTCGGCCCAGTCGCTGACGCGCGTGAATCCGAAGACGTTCCGCATGCTGGCCACCTCCCCGGAAGACCGGCCGCTCGGCGCCCAATTGATCGGCTGCGACCCGGGCATGATGGCCGAGGCCGCGACGATCCTCGAGGAGTTGGGCTTCGATCTCATCGATATGAACCTCGGCTGCCCGGTCAAGAAGGTGGTGGGCAACGGCGAAGGCTCGGCCCTTCTTAAGGAACCCGCCAAGGCCGAGGCCGTGTTCCGCGCCGTGCGCGACGCGGTCAAGAAGATCCCGGTCACCATGAAGACACGCAAAGGCTTCCAAGACCCCTCGGGCGACGAGGCCGTCGAACTCGCCAAGCGCGCCGAGGCCTCGGGCCTGGCCGCCGTGACCATACACGGCCGCACGCAAGCCCAGCAATATTCAGGACGATCGGACTGGGAAGCCATCGGCAAGGTTAAGAGGGCGGTCAAGATTCCGGTGATCGGCAACGGAGACGTGCTCACTCCCGCCGACGCGCAGCGGCTTCTCGACATCTCCGGCTGCGACGGCATCATGATCGGCCGCGGCGGCCTGGGCAATCCCTGGATCTACCGCAATCTCGACGACGTGATGAACGGCCGTCGCGCCGACGTCTACGTGCCGTCGGTGTCCGAGCGCAAGGAAACTCTGCTCAAGCACCTGGCCCTGGAGCGCGCGCTGTTAGGCGAGCGTCAAGCCGCGCTCAACATGCGCCGCATCACGGTCTGGTACACGCAGGGCCTGCCTCACAACAAGATCATGCGCGTGGCCATCTGCTCGACCATGGATTGCGACGAGATCGCGCGCCTGATCGCGGAGTTTTTCGACGCGCTGCCCGCCGACGCCCCGCCGCCGACCGTGCCGATCCTGCTCGCCGAGTAGCTTAAAGGCTCGGCGCGGACGCGAACAAGATCTCGGGCGTAGCGCCCATCTTGTAGCGCGTCTCAAGCCAAAGCCGCCGCGCGATGTAGCCGAACGGGCCGATGGAGTGCACGTGGCGCGCGGCCGGACGCAGGCGCTCGGGAAGCAGGGCGATGTTCCCGCGCGCGGACAGACGGCGGGAGAATTCCACATCTTCGAGCACGGGGAAAGCGGGAAATCCGCCGACCGCTTTGTAAATCTCGGGCGTCGTGCATAGGCCGTGATCGGAGGAGGCCATGCCCCCGCGCACGCGCGCGTTCGACCAAGCCGACAGCGTGCTCAGGCCCAACCCGGCGCCGTACTCCACGGAGAACGCGGTGGCGGCTAGACCCCCGATCGACTCGGCCAGCCAAAAGTGCTCCAAGACCTGCTGCCAATTTCCCGGCGGCTGAGCGTCGGCGCGCAGGAAGAAATACAGGTCGCCTGTCGCCTTGTCGGCGCCCGCGTGCCACTGCGCTCCGCGGTTGGGCTTGTCGTGCTCGATGACGTCATCGGCCCAGTCGCGCGCGGCGTCGACCGTGCCGTCGTCGGAGCCGCCGTCGACGACGATGATCTCCATGGGGCTGGTTTGCGAAATCTGCCGCAGCCTCTTGAGCGAGGAGCCGATCTGCGGGCCTTCGTTGTGGGCCGCGACGATGACGGAGAACTTCACTCGGCGTCCAAGGGTCGAAAGGCGAGGCCGGTCGCGATCTTTGGATAAAAATAGGTGGATTTCTGCGGCAGAAGGCCCACGGCTTGCGCTGCGCGGCGCACCTGCGCCACGGCAAAGGGTTTAACCAGCACGGCGGCCCCGCCTATGGCTTTCGCTTTTTTGACCGCCAGCGCGGCGTCGGGCGTGTAACTCATCTCATCGGGAGCGATCCCCGACAGGAGATGCTCGCCCAGCCACTCCACGGCCAGGCCGCTTCTGCAACCGCCCGGCTTCGGCTCGCCGAAATAAAAGCCCTTTTCGATCAAACCGAACGCGTAAGGATTCTTCGATTGCTCGACGCGGGACTTCAGCTGCGCGAGACTTCCGACCTTCTTAAGGGAAGCCAGCGCGCCGGCCTTCGCCAAGAGGCTGCTCTTGGCGATTCGATGCGTGGGCAGAACGACCAGACCCGCGTCCTCATCGGCGACCAGATAAATCAGCACCGCGTCGCTGCCCCGCCCGCCGGTCCGAGCGTGATGCTCGCGGCTGACCGCGTAGCGGTGATGACCATCGGCGATCAAAATGGAGCGGGGCGCGAGCGCTCTGGCGATTGCGGCGACGACGCGTGGCTCATCGGCCACCCACAGCCGATAGTCCACGCCCGCGTGCGAGCGTCCGGCCGCGTCGGGGCGCCCGCGCATCGCGCAGGCCAGCGCCCGCCGCGCCGCGCCCTTGGGATCGGCGAAAACCCCGAAAATAGGACTGATGTTGACGCCCACCGCGTCGAGCATCTTGAGGCGATCGGCCTTGGGCTTGGCCAAAGTGCGCTCATGCGGGATGATCGCGCGCGCGGCCTTCGCCGTGGCCCCGAGCGCGGCCAAGAAGCCGCGCCGCGTGCGCACCCGCCCGTCGAGACGATAGCGTTCCTCGATCGCGTAAAATGCCGGCCGCGAGTCCCGCGCGAGCGTCCCATCGACGACCCACCGGCTCCAGGCTCGCGCCGCGCGCTCATAGCGCTTCGGACCCTCGCCCTGCGGCAGTTCAAGAAACACCGCGTTTTCAGATCGACGACGCAGTGATTTCGCGAGCTCCGGACTGATCACATCGTAAGGCGGGCACAGCGCGGAGCCGATGGAGGTCGCGCAATAACGCACGCCGCGAAAGGGACGGACATCGGCCATGGATGATCATCTCGCTTTCATGTCTCGTTGTCAAGCCGCTCCCAGGGCGGTAGAATGTCGTATCAATGCGCGTCCTTGTCTTCGGCGGTACATTTGATCCCCCACATCGCGGCCACGCCGCGTTATTGCTCGCGGCCGCGAAAAAAATAAGGCCGGACAGGATTCTGATAGTTCCGTCATACCAGGCGCCGTTAAAAGGAACGCCGAAGGCGAAAATAAAAGATCGTGAAATGATGGTCTTATTAGGTCTGCTCAATAAACTTCCCGCCCGTTGGCGGGAAGTATGCCGTTTAGACGCGCGCGAAGCGCGCGCGCGCCGACAAGTCTTTACCCTCGAGACGCTCGGCGCGCTCAGTGGAGATCTCCACTTCGTTGCCGGTCAAGACTCCGCCGTTTCTTTTCCTAAGTGGAGAAATCCCTCCCGCCTGAAGTCCTTGGCGACATGGTGGTACGGCGGCCGTCCAGGCTCACATGGTCATGTTCCTTCCCATTTTCGACGTATCCCCGGAAGGTTCCCCTCAATTTCTTCAACAGAAATCCGTTCGTCGTTGGCGCTCAGTCAAGATTGTTCCCAAGATTTGTTCCCCGACGTTTTGTCGTACATTCAAAAAAATGGTCTGTATGGTCTAGATCTTCTCTCCCGCCTCAAATCCATGCTATCCCCTTTCCGTTACGAACACACCCTCAACGTCGCCTCGCTCGCGGAAGCCCTCGCCCGCCGCCACGGCGCCAACCCCGACAAAGCCCGCCTCGCCGGCCTTCTCCACGACGCCGGCCGCCGTTATTCCCCTCCCGCCCTCGCCGCCTACGCGCGCCGCCGCCGCTTGAAGGTCCCCGAGCTCAAGACGATCCTGACCCTCGACCCCATGCTCCTCCACGCCTACGCCTCCGAAGACCTCGCCCGCCGCGAGTTCGGCGTCGCCGATCCCGAGGTGCTGGGCGCAATCCGCCGCCACACTCTAGGCGACAGGCGCTTAAACCTTCTCGACCGCGTGCTCTACACCGCCGACGCCTGCTCCGCCGACCGGACGCACCCGGGCGCGGCCGCGACCCGAGCGCTCGCTTTCGTCGATCTCGAGGCCGCTCTCCAGCGCTGCGTGTGCGAGAAACTCGCTCACGCCTTGTCGCGAGAGGCCTGGCTTCACCCGCTCACCATCTCCTTATGGAACCGTCTCGCGGCGCGGTGAGAGCGCAGCGCGCGCTCGCCGCGTTTCTGCTGGCCGCGGCCATGGGCGCGGCCGTCGTCGAGCACGGTTCGCCGCTGGCGGAGCGCATCCGAGCCGGCAAGCCTTGGCCCTTTTGGCTGTGCGCCCGCGAGCCGGGCAAAACAAAAATTCCTGTCTTCCACCTCGGGGTCTACGAGCCGATCCAGCGCCGCCTCGTCCTCATCCATCTGCCCGAACAGACGAAACTCGAAGGCAAGCTTACCCTCGGCCGGGCCTACATGGACGCCCTACGGGCCAGCGACAACGACGGTGCGGCTGCGCGCGCCGCCGAAGACCTGGCTCAGGGACGGGTCTCGGCCCTATCCTTGGAGCCGATCGATTGGGAGGGCGCTGGACGTCTCAACGCGGAGATCGACGCCGAGCAAGACGATCTGGAATACGCGGCCGCGGCGGTCCGAGTCCTCAAGACGCGCGGGCGCTCGCCGCGCGCTTGGGCCACGCTGGCCGGCGGGGCCATCAGAGGTTTGCTGGGCGGCGACAAAACGGCGGCCGATCCTTTCTTATTCGCGCTCGAGACGCGCCGCATCCCTTTTGAGCGCTTGGAACCCGCCTTGCTGCCCGACGACGCCTCCGCCCCCGCTTTCCTGGCCCAGGTCTTCGCGCCTACGCCCTCGGCCGCGGACGACGGCCGCGCCAACGTCGTCGAGGTACTCAACGGCACCGACCGGCAGGGCCTGGCGGCTCAAGCCGCGAAAGTTCTAAGATCACACGGCGTGGACGTAATATCGCTCGGCGCCGCGTCTCGGCCGCGTTCACGCACCGTGATATACGATCGGACAGGCCTCTTCGCCCGCGCCGCGCGCGTGCGCAAGGCGCTCGGCTGTCCGGCGGCGATCGCGGTGACGCGGATCGACGTCCTGCGGGGCGTGGATGCCAGCGTCGAGCTCGGCGGCGACTGCGTTAAGTACTAGGGAGAGATCATGGAACTCGTCGAAATGCTCAAAACGGCCGTGCAGGCAGGGGCCAGCGACATCCACCTCGTCATCGGCAAGCCTCCGCTCATGCGCCTCAACGGCGAGATCGAAGAGATTCCCGGATTTTCGAAGATCACCGCCGACGAGTCCAAGCGCCTGATCTACTCGATCTTGTACGAGGAGCAGCGCGCGAAGTTCGAGGAGACTTGGGAGCTCGACTGCTCTTTCGCGGTGACCGGTCTCTCACGATTCCGCGTCAACGTGCTCCTGCAAAAAAACGGCGTGGAGGCCGTCATGCGCGTGATCTCCTCCAAGATCCCGACCGCCGAGCAGATGCGCCTGCCGAAATCCATCACCGATTTAGCCGACCTGCCCCGCGGATTGGTGCTGGTCACCGGACCGACCGGCTCGGGCAAGTCCACGACTTTGGCCGTGATCATGGAGATGATCAACAACAAGTACCCGAACAACATCCTCACCATCGAAGACCCCATCGAATTCGTTTATGAATCGAAAAAGTCGGTCTTCCGCCAGCGCGAGATCGGGCAGAACACGAAATCCTTCACCGCGGCTCTGCGCTCGGCCCTGCGCCAGGACCCCGATGTGATCCTCATCGGCGAGATGCGCGATCTGGAGACGATCCAGCTCGCGATCACCGCGGCCGAGACCGGCCATTTGTGCTTCGGGACCCTGCACACGCAGGACGCTCCCTCGACGATCGACCGCATCATCGACGTCTTCCCGCCGCACCAACAGTCCCAGGTGCGCGTGCAGCTGGCCGTCGTGCTTCAAGCCGTGCTGTGCCAGCAGCTGATCACGCGCAAGGACGGCGAAGGCCGCATCGCGGCGCGAGAGATCATGATCATGACGCCGGCGATCTCGAACATGATCCGCGAGGGCAAGACCCACATGATCTACGGCGCGCTCGACACCGGAGCTAAGCACGGCATGATCCCCATGGACAAATCGCTGGCCGAGCTCGTGCGCCAAGGACTCGTCGAGCCCGAAGAAGCCCTGCTGCGCGCCAACAACCAAGACACCTTCAAGCAGCTGGCGGGCATCACCAGCCGCAGCACCGCGACCTTGATGTGATGGGCCAGCCAGACCCGATCGCGCTGCTGCGCACGCTTGAGCTTTTCGCTCGTTTTCCCTCGGAGAGACTCCGTGCGCTGGCCGCTTATCTGCAGCCCCTTTCTTTCGCCGACGGCGCGGAAATCTTCGCCGAAGGATCCGCGGGCGACGGTCTCTACTTCGTGGCCTCGGGTCGAGTACGCGTCAGCAAGCGCCTGGCCGCGGGCGGCAAGAAAGACCTGGCGTCTCTGGGGTCCGGGGACTGTTTCGGCGAGATGGCGCTGCTCGACGCGATCACCCGCTCGGCCGGCGCCTACGCCAGCGGCGCGGTCGAGCTCATACGCCTGAAGCGGGAAGACCTCAAGGGCTGGCTCGCTGCGGACCCGTCGCTGGCCATGGATTTTTTCGCGGCGCTCGTGTCCATCCAATCCCTGCGCCTGCGCCGCACCTCCTCGGAACTGGCGATGCTCCACGACCTCGCCAGCCTCCTCGTCGAGCCGGCCACCACTCCGGCCGCGCTGCTGACGCGCGCGCTGGAAAGGGTCATGCCGCATCTTGAGGGGACCTGGTCGGCCGCCGCCAGCGTCTACAATCCCTACAACGAGGAAATGGACCCTGCCAGCACCTCCGGCCCCGAAACTTTCGGCCCGGAGGCCGGGGCGATGCCGCCGCCGTCGACCGCGACCCTGACCTGGGAAAACGACGAGCGCACGCTCGCGCTGATCCTGCGCTCTCCGACGAAGCTGCTGGCGACGATCCATCTGCGCTCCTGCGTACCCTTGGACGAGGGCCGGCGCGCCGAGACCGAGCGCACCCTGTCGGCCGTGGCCCAACTACTGACTTCCACTCTTGAGAACCTAGATTTCCGCGCCGATGAAACTCTCCGTCGTCGGCTTCAAACGAGGACAAATGCCCAAAGCTTTTAAATCAGTGGCCATCGCCGCCGCCCGGTCCATGGATGACCGCAAAGCCGAGAAAATCCTCGTGCTTGACGTGCGCAAGACCAGCCCTTTGTCGGACTACATGATCATCGCCACGGCCCTTTCTCGTCCGCATCTCGAATCGCTCGAGGACAAGGTGGCCCAAGACCTCGAAAAGCTCGGCTTAAGCGTCCATCACCGCAACCGGCCGCAGTCCGACCTCTGGCGCGTGCTCGACTACGGCGGCCTGATCGTCCATCTCATGGTCGACGACGCGCGCAAGCTGTACGCGCTCGAGCGTCTGCACGACGGGGCCAAGGAATTGTCGTGGCGGAGCTGACCGAAGTCCTCGCCCAGACTTCGCGCCTGGGAGCCAGCGACCTTCATCTCGTCGTAGGCAAGCCGCCGATGGTGCGCCGCCAAGGCCTCATCGAGCCGATGTCCGGCCTTGCCCCGATCGGCGCCGAAGAATGCGAGCGCATGGTGTACTCGGTCCTGACCGAGGCGCAGCGCGCGAAGTTCGAGGACGATTGGGAACTCGACGGCTCGGTGTCGATTCCCGGATTATCGCGCTTCCGCCTCAACGTCTTTCGCCAGAAGAACGGCTTGGCGGCCGTCTTCCGCGTGATCTCAGCGAAGATCCCCACGCCCGCCGAGCTCGGCTTGATGCCCTCGATTACCAACCTCATCGATCTGCCTCGCGGCCTGGTGCTGGTGACCGGCCCCACGGGCTCGGGGAAGTCGACCACGCTCGCCTGCCTCATCGAGCAAATCAACCAAAAGCACCAGAAGCACGTGCTCACCATCGAAGACCCCATCGAGTTCGTCTACGAGGACAAGAAATCAGTCGTGCTGCAGCGCGAGGTGGGCGCCTCGACGAAGTCCTTCGCCGAGGCCCTGCGCCACGCGATGCGCCAGGATCCCGACGTGATCCTCATCGGAGAGCTCCGGGATTTGGAGACGATTCAGCTCGCCATCACCGCCGCCGAGACCGGGCATCTGTGCTTCGCCACTCTCCATACGCACGACGCCGCGACCACGGTCGACCGGATCATCGACGTCTTCCCGCCCAGCCAGCAGCAGCAGGTGCGCGTTCAACTCGCCGGCGTGCTGCAGGCCGTGGTCTGCCAGCAGCTCCTGCCGCGCAAGGGGGGCGGCGGGCAAGTCTGCGCGCGCGAGTTCATGAAGGTGACCACCGGCATCGCCAACTTGATCCGTGAGGCCAAGACTCATCAGATTTACGGGGCGGTCGAGGCCGGCGCCAAGCACGGCATGATCACGATGGACCAGTACTTGGCTTTCTTGGTCAAGCAGAACCTCCTCGAACCCGGCGAAGCCGCGGCCGCCGCCCACGACGCGGAAACCGTCAAACGCCTAGTCGGAATGAACGCATGATCATCGCGGCGCTGCGCGCCCAGCTCATCTCCGAGGCCAGACTATGGGCCGAGGCGCAAGGCGTGTCCTTGCCCGGGAACCTCGCCGTCTCCGCCCCTCCCGCGCATGTCAAGGCAGATATATCTTTGCCTTGGCCGTTGGCCGCGGCGAAGGCGGCAAAAAAAAATCCGGTAGAGCTGGCAAAATCGCTGGCCGAAATACTCTCCAAGATTCCCGAGATTGAGAACGCCGTCGCCGCTCCTCCCGGGTTCGTCAATCTCACTATCCGGCAATCGGTTCTGTGCGCCAATCTCAAGGCGATCACTTTGTCTCCCAAAATATACGGCCACGAAGACGGCGGCGCCAAAACAAAAGTCCTGATCGAATTCGTTTCGGCTAATCCGACGGGACCGCTGCACATGGCCTCGGGAAGAGGTGCGACTCTCGGCGACAGCCTGATAAGAATCCTCAAACGCCTCGGCCGTCCGGCTGCGGCTGAATATTATGTCAATGACGCCGGCGACCGCGTGACGCTGCTTGGCGAGTCGATCCTCGCGCGCTACAAGCAGTCGAAGGGGGAAAGCGCACAGGTGCCTGAAAAGGGCTACCAAGGCGAGTATCTCCTCGACCTCGCGGCGCTCGCGCCCGGTGAGGCCGCAGGCTGGGACGCGAAAATCTGGGGCCACTACGCGATGAACGCCCTTCTCTCCTCCCACAAGGACGACATGCGCGTTTTCGACGTGCATTTCGATCGTTGGTATCGGGAAAGCGAGCTATTCGTCTCAGGCGCGGTCCCCAAGACGCTGGAGTATCTAAAAAGCCGCGGCATGGTGTTCGAGAAGGATGGCGCCGTATGGCTAGGCACCCTCAACGTGGAAGGCACCACCGACGACAAGGACCGCGTATTGATCAAGTCCAACGGAAAGCCCACCTACTTCCTCTCCGATATCGCCTACCATAAGGACAAGTTCGATCGCGGCTTTGAGCGCGCCATCGTCATCCTTGGCGCCGACCATCATGGCTACGTTCCGCGCATGAAGGCCGCCATCGCCGCGCTCGGCAAGAAGCCGGAGAGCTACCACGCCATCGTCCACCAACTCATCCACCTTTTCCGCGGGCAGGAAGCGGTGAAGATGTCCAAGCGCGCCGGAACTTTCATTCCGCTTCGCGAGCTGATCGACGAGGTGGGCAAGGACGCCTGCCGCTTTTTCTTCGCCTTGCGCACGCCCGACAGCCACCTCAACTTCGATCTCGAACTGGCCAAGAAGCAATCGAGCGAAAACCCGGTCTACTACGTGCAGTACGTGCACGCGCGCATTTGCTCCATTTTCCGCAAAGCCGCCGAAGCGGGGCTGCACCCGACCGGCGCCGCCCTGCCGATACCCAACGCACTCTACCTGAGCGCGCCGCAAGAGCGCGCGCTCCTCAATAAGCTGTCTTGGTTCCCCGAGGTCCTTCTCGACTGCGAGGCCCTGCTCTCGCCACATCCTCTCGCGAACTACCTCATGGAGCTGGCCGGGTTATTCCATCCGTTCTACGAGAAATGCTCCGTTCTCTCCGCCGCAAGCCCCGAAGAAGGCCAGGCCCGCCTGCTCTTGATCGCGGGCGTACGCGACGCCATCCGCGAGGGGTTGGACCTGCTCGGGGTTTCGGCGCCCCAGCAAATGTAGCAGATGTGCGACATTCGCTAGTCCCGGGAAGAGTGAATGTCGCACATGTGATACATCCCCGACGTGAATATAAAGCCGCCGGCGCTTGACTCGCGGCCGCTTCACGACTACACTCTATTTATGAGCTATTCCCCCCCCGGATTGATGACCAGCAACGACATCCAGTCCCGCGCCTTCATCCAGAAGGTCTACGGGTGGATGAGTTTGGGCCTGGCCGTGACCGGCGCCTGCGCGCTGTACATGGCCTCCGATCCGCGGATGATCATGGGCTTGGTTCAGAACCGAATCCTTCTTTACGGGCTGATGGCCGCCGAATTGGGGCTCGTGGTGTTCTTATCGGGCTGGGTGCGCACGATGGAAGTCGGGACCGCGCGTTTCGCCTTCGCCTTTTACTCGGCGCTGACCGGCGTGACACTGTCTACGATCTTCCTGATCTACACGGCCGGTTCGATCGCGTCCGCGTTCTTCATCACCGGCGGCCTGTTCGGGGTCATGAGCGCCTACGGCTACGCCACGAAAACCGACCTCACGTCCATGGGCAGTTTCATGATGATGGGACTTCTCGGCATCATCCTGGCCTCGCTGGTCAACATGTGGGCGCATAGCGCCGCGGTGGAATGGGCGCTCTCCTACCTCAGCATCCTCGTCTTCGTGGGTCTGACCGCCTACGACACCCAGAAACTCAAGGCCTTGAACTCGGAGGTCGGCGACGCCGACGGGACGACGAAGTTGGCGATCCTCGGGGCGCTCACGTTGTACCTCGACTTCATCAACTTATTCATGAGCCTGCTGCGCATCATGGGCCGCCGCCGGGATTAAGTGAACGCCGCCGTTCTCGGGGCTCTTCTCGCTTGTGCCGCCGGACCCTAAAAGTCCAAATGGAATCTAACGGCCAGGCGCACCGCTTGACGCAGGTGCGGGCTTGAAAGTGGACCAAGAACGTTTGCCAATCTCGTCTTAGAGATGGTTCGGATTTGATGGCACAGCACGAGCGAGTCCGAGGTCAATCCCGCAATTCCCGCGCGCAACAAGACTTCGTTCGGATAAACCCGGCGTCCCTCTTTCCGCGAGGTCAGCGGAAGGACGGTCAGGTTCGGCATGACTTCGTTGAAGTCTTCCGCGCTGATCACCAATACGGGACGAGTTCCTCTCTGCTCCGATCCTTCGGCTGGATCAAGCCTGGCGAGAAAAACGCTCCACTGAAGCTCAAACGGCATAAGGTCAGCCGTCTTTGGTCAGATCGCCGTCGGCATGAATAAATTCGCGTTGGACATCATAAACATCCTGCCTAAATAAAGGGTCATTCGCGGCATCACGGAGAATATCTTTGCGGCGGGCGTTTCGCACATCCTTAAGAAGCCGCGCGATGGCGGTCTTGACCAAGGCATTGACCGACTTAGCGCCAGTCGTCTTTACCGCTTGCTTCAATTCCGCCAGCAAGGTCTCTTCAAGCACAAACGTGGCCTTACGCTTCTGGACGGCATGCACCTTCATGTCGTTACTATACACTATGCCAGTATTAAATACAAGTCTTTTATACTGGCATTGTATAGGCATATGAATTAGGCCCTAAGCCTAGACATCCTAGGACTTTCGACTCTACCCTCTCGACACACGTCCTATTACCCTAATCCTATTAGCACATGCATTAACCAGGGGGTTTATATGAAGCGTATCGTGATATTGAGTGTACTGTTGAGTTGCGTCGGGGCCGTTAGCGCCGAGGTGAACGAGGAGAATCCGGAGATTGTGCAGATGCAAAAGCAAATCGAGGAATACAAAAATCAAATCAAGATGCAGCTAAATCAGCACCCAGCGAATAAAGGCCCGGTGGTGAGGGGCGAATTGAAAACCGTTACCGGCATGGGCAAGGGCGAGGGCTGGAATTTTGCTCTTATCCTGGGTTCAAACGGATTAGCCACGGCAAAGAAAAATGCCCTCGAAGACGCCTACAAGAAATGCGAAACAATGGGCGGTCAGCTGAAGGACAATGTTTTCCAAAAAGACATATTCGACGATTTTTGGAAAGACAGCAATAACAGCCACGCTGATTGCGACGGCTGGAGCGTCATCGTTGCGGGCACCCATAGCTGCACTGCGTGGGTGAAACTGACCTGCCGCGTGGACTAAACGGCTTTAAGCGTGGCGAGGGAGGCGGCAAGCGCACGATCAAGGTCGCGATCGGTGTGCGCGTAAGAGACGAAGGCCGCCTCCCACTGCGCCGGCGGAAGGTAAACGCCGCGCTTGAGCATGCCGTGGAAGAAGCGGCCGTAGGCCGCCTTGTCGGCCTTTAGCGCCGAAGTGTAATCGGTCACTGGCCCGCCCTCGAGAAAAAAAGGCGTGAACATCGAACCGATGGATTGAATGCGCAGCGGCACGCCCGAGGCGATCGCCGCACCGCGCAGGCCCTCGCAGAAACGATCCGCGAGCTGTTCCATCCGCTTGTAGGGCTTCTCGTGCTTAAGAAGATCGAGCATCGCCGTCCCGGCGGCGACGGCGATGGGGTTGCCCGACAGCGTGCCCGCCTGATAGGCCGGGCCTTCGGGAGCGATCATGGACATGACGTCGCGGCGGCCGCCGTAGGCGGCCAAGGGCATCCCCCCCCCGACGATCTTGCCGAGGATGGTGAGGTCGGGCACAATCTTGAACAGCGTCTGGGCGCCGCCGTAGCAAAGGCGGAAGCCGGTGATGACCTCGTCAAAAACCAGGAGGGTTTTTTCCCGCGCCGTGATCCGACGCAGCCCTTCTAAAAAGCCTTTGGCCGGGAATACGACTCCCATGTTCGCCGGGATGGGCTCGACGAACAATGCCGCGATCTTGCCCTTGTGTTTCTTAAACGCGGCCTCGACGGCGGCGAGATCGTTGAACGCAACCACAATCGTCGTGGCGGCAAACGACTTCGGCACTCCCGCCGAATCAGGGATGCCCAGCGTCGTAGCGCCCGAACCCGCGGCGACAAGAAGGCTATCAACGTGACCGTGGTAGCAGCCCGCGAACTTAACGATCAGGTCGCGCTTGGTGAAGGCCCGCGCCGCGCGCGCGGCGCTCATGCCGGCCTCGGTGCCGGAGCTGGTCATGCGCAGAAGCTCGATCGAGGGCAAGGCGGCTTTGATGCGCTCGGCCAACGCCACCTCGGCTTCCGTCGCGGCGCCGAACGTCGAGCCTCCCGCCATCGCCCGCTGGGCCGCGCGCACGATTTCGCGACGAGCGTGGCCGAACATCAGCGGGCCCCAGGAAAGGCAGAAATCGATGTACGATCGGCCGTCGGCTCCCTTCAGATAGGCGCCGGAACCCGAGCGTACGAACAGCGGCGTTCCCCCCACCGACTTGAAGGCGCGCACCGGTGAATTGACGCCGCCCACCAGCGAGCGGCGCGCGCGCGCGAAAAGTTTCTTTAGGTCAGCCACTTGGCCGCTTCCAAAGCGTAGTAGGTCAAAATAAAATCCGCGCCGGCGCGTTTGATGGAGGTCAGAGCCTCGAGCGCCGTTTTTTTCTCGTCGATCCAGCCGTTGGCGGCGGCGGCTTTGATCATCGCGAACTCGCCGGAGACCTGATAGGCCGCCGTGGGCAGGCCGAAACGATCCTTGACCGCCTTGAGCACGTCGAGATAGGGCAGCGCCGGCTTGACCATCACCATGTCCGCACCCTCGGCGACGTCGAGGGCGACCTCGCGCATGGCCTCGTGGAAATTGGCCGGGTCCATCTGGTACGTCGAGCGGTCGCCGAAAGAGGGCGGCGACTCCGCCGCCTCGCGAAACGGCCCGTAAAAAGCGCTCGCGTATTTGGCCGCGTAGGCGAGGATCGGCGTATCGCCGCGTCCCGCCGCGTCGAGCGCGGCGCGGATGGCGCCGACTTGGCCGTCCATCATCCCCGAGGGCGCGATGACGTCGAAGCCGGCCTTCGCCTGGGACACGGCGGTCTTGGCCGCCAGCGCCAGCGTCGGATCATTGAGCACCGCCCCGTCTTTGACGATGCCGCAATGCCCGTGGTCGGTGTACTCGCAGAAGCACAGGTCGGCGATGAGAAGAAGATCCGGGTATTTGTCCTTGATGGCCTTGGCGGCCTTCTGCACGACGCCGTTGTCGGAATAGGCGCCGGAGGCCTTCGCGTCCTTCTTGTAGGGGATGCCGAAGAGGATCAGCGCGGGGACCCCGGCATTGACGGCCTCGCCCGCGGCGGCGACCGCCCTATCCACCGAGTACTGAAAGTGCCCTGGCATCGATGAGATCGCCCGCCGCTCGCCTTTGCCGGAGCGGATGAACAGCGGCAGGACGAAGTCTTTGGCGGACAAGTTCGTCTCGCGGATCAAGCCGCGCAGCGCAGGGCTCGAACGCAGGCGCCGCAAGCGAGTCGTCGGGAAGCTCACAAGACGATTGTACCATGGCCCGCCCGGGGCTAGGCGAGAGCGCGGCTTAGCGCTTCAATGAAAGACGACGCCGACGGCCAGCGATCCTCGGGACGAGGCTCAAGCGCCCGGCCAATAGCCACGTCGACGGCGGCCCTCAAGGAGGGCGTCGCCTCGGACGCACGCCGATACATCTTCTGGTTCTTGAGCATGAGCCCACCGGTTGGAAACGGCAAGGACCCAGTCAGGATTTCATAAGCGCAGGCGCCGAGCGCGAAGATGTCCGCCGCGGGCGTGACCACGCCTTGCTCCTGTTCTGGCGCCATATAGGCGGGCGTTCCGGAAATCTCGATCTTGGACATGGTCGATAGGGCCTCGAGCACGCGGCGGGCGATGCCGAAGTCCATGACCTTGGCCAAGCCCGTGTGGACCATCACATTAGCGGGCTTAAGGTCTTGATGCACGACGCCTTGGCCGTGCGCGTAGTCGAGCGCTGCGGCGATCTGTCGCAGGTAAGAGACGGCCTCCGCCGGCGGCAGCGCTCCTCGCCCAAGACGGTCGTGCAGGCTTTCGCCGGGAATGCGCTCGAAGACCAAGAACAAACCTTCCTCGTCCTCATGGATCGAATGGATCTCAACGATATTCGGATGCTTAAGACCCGCGACAGTGCGCGCTTCCTTCATAAACCGGCTGCGCTCGCGGGGATGATCGGCCACCTCGGGACGCAGCTTCTTGAGCGCCACAGTTCTCTGCAGTCCCAAGTCGACTGCCTCATAGACTATGCCCATACCGCCCTGCCCCAGGGTCTTGACCACGCGAAAACCCTTTGGCACCGCGTCCAGGCGAGGAGTCGGGACGACGGGCTCCTCGCGCCGCACCGGGAGCACAGATGAGTCGCCGCCTCGCTTGCGCAGCAGCGCGAATGAAAAAAAGAACAGAGCCGCGGCCCCGGCGATGAGCCACGCCGGCCGCACGCGCGGGATTGGGGACGCCGCGCCTACGTTTCGGGCGGCAAGCGTCTCCCGATACAACGAATCAAACTGCGCGTCGAGACCGGCGGCGCGGGCCAGGTCCGCCAACCCTTCCTCGCCGCGGCCCAGCGCGCCGAGCGCTGCGGCGCGCGCCACATAGGCGTCGGGGTCTTTGGGGTTGATGATCAGCGAGCGCTCGGCCTCGGCCAAGCCTTCTTTGGGACGCCCCAGATCAGTCAAGTCGCGCGAGAGCAAGTGCATGGCGCGCGTGTCGCGCCCATCGAGAACCAGCGCCCGCCGCGCGTCCTCGGCCGAGCCCTCGAAATGACTCATGCGGCGCCGCGTCAAGCTGCGCAAGCGCCACGCCGCCGCATCCTGAGGAATCAGTTCCAGCCGCCGCGTCAACAGCGACTCAGCTCCGACGAAATCCCGCAAGCCGAGCTTGCTCGCCGCTTCGCGAAGAGCGCCCGTGCCGCGCGCCTCGCTCGGCACCGCGCCGCCGCCCGCGACTGTCGGTCCTCGAGAGCTCGCGCCACTCATCGCGCCCCAGGAAATCGGCGAGGCCATCACCGCCTCGCCCGGCCCCGCGTCCTGCCTCATCCCTGCGAGCAGCTCCGCGGCGCGCGCCTTCACCATCTGGAAATCAATGCCCGCCTTGGCCGGCGGCGCGGTCATTTTGACATACGCGGCGAGATCCTTATCTTCAGGATGCCGGTCCAGCGCCTCGATGGCATATTTCCGCGCAGCCGCTTTATCGCCGGTCTGGTCTAGGCGCTTAACCTCGCGCTCATCTCGGACCGCCTCTGGTGGCGAGGGCGTCTTTGCGATCGATTCCGGCTCCGCGCTTGTCCTCCCGTCAACGACCTCTATCGACTTTTGGACAGGCTCAGGGATTTCATTAAGGATGTTGCTGTCTGCGCTGCTCTCCAACTTCTCCGAGCCTTTCACGTATGTAGAAGTCCGGTCTTGGGCGCCAACAACAGGCGCCATTAGAGCGAGAACGAAGAAGATAAAATAGCGCATATTTAAAGGATTTCCGGAGTGTAACCCCGGTCCGGAATTGTGTCAAGACCGTTTATCTTTTATTCATCATATAGGCCCGATGGCTCACCCGGGCCTGGGTCTATTAGCGACCTCCGCATGGGACTCTCGTCCCAGGCCAAGGACCGATTAAATCGTTAAAATGTAAGCATGAAAATATCTCCGATACGCACCATTGCGATTTCGGCCTACCTTTCAGCCATGCTAGCATCAAGCGTAGCTCCAATCCGTACCGACGCCACTCTTGCCGCTCCTTTCGACCCGGAGATCATGAGGGTTATGGCTGAAAGCCTCAACGGCGGCGTTTCCACCCCCAATCAAGCAGCCGTATCCGCTCCCGCCCCCATCCCCGTAACCACGCATTCGGATACCGAGCAAACGATCGACGCAATTAGTCGTCTCCGCGCATTCACCCTCAGCGGCCCCGATGAGACGCACATCATTGCCAAGGCGGCCCGGGTTCTCGGCTTGGCTGATCGCGAGATTCCAACCAAACAAATTGTTTCAACGCTGATTGACGGCAAGCTCTATTTCACCGTGAGCATTCAACCGAACTCCGACGATATTCTCTTGACGGTCAAGAGAAATGGCATTCCTCTCACTCTGTATCTGACTAATTCCAATCTCGAGCTGCGTGCGGCTTTCATCAACGAACCCGGCAATCCTCACCAGATCGCGCCCGAGCAGGCGGGCCGCGATTTTAAAATCCTTCTTCAGTACTGGGCCGAACAAGCTAAGACTCTCCTGCCCAGCACTCTCGTCAACAACAGTTGATCGGACTTATCCACTTCATTCACAGCGCGTACGAGGCCGAA
>JAYVZL010000181.1:0-12133 GCA_043783505.1 Elusimicrobiota bacterium | reverse complement strand
ATATCTCGGTCACCTACAACACCTCCGAGGACAAGGCCGCGCACGTCTTCCGCTCCTTCCGCGGCGCGCCTGTTCACGATATCGAGAACACCTTCATCCGCCGCACGATCATCACCGTCGCCCAGAACGCGGCCGGCCAGATGTCCCTGTCGGAGATCATCTCGGCCAAGCGCGGCGAACTCCAAGGGACGATCGAGAAGAACCTCGAGGGTGAAATGAACAAGATGGGCTTCGTGCTCGACAAGGTCAACCTTGGGGCGAGCCATCTGCCTCCCGCCATCGAAAACCAGATGCAGCAGAAAATGGCGGCCCAGCAGCAGGCTCAGCAGGCCGAGTACGAGCTTCAGAAGCAGGAGACGCTCGCCAAAGCGGCTGTCGCGCAGGCCGAAGGCGAAGCCAAGTCGATCCTCGTGCGCGCCAAAGCGCAGGCCGAGTCCAACCGACTTCTCCAGGCGTCTCTGAGCCAGACGCTCGTCAATTACCGCGCCGTGGACAAGTGGAACGGACAGCTGCCGCAGGTTACGAGCGGCGCCACGCCGTTTATCGACCTAAAAAAGCCTTAAGCGGCCTGCGCGACTAGGACGACCTGCACGAAGAAATCCCGGGGGCCGAAGGAGTAATCGATCAGCCGGAAGCCGCCCAGCCTTAATAAGCGCTCGGCATGAGCGCGGCTCTCGAGGCGCGTGATCTCATCGGGGTGCAGTTTGCGCGCGGAGCCGAACAGTCTCAGGACGCGGTGCGCCGTGTCCAAGACAAATACGCTGAGCCCGAAGGTGGGCGGCCAAAAAAGCACGATCCTGCCGCCAGGCTTGAGGACGCGGCGGAATTCGCGCAGCAGCTTCACGACGTCGGGCTCAGTGAAATGCTCCATGACGCCCAGGTTGTAGACGCCGTCGACCGACGCGTCGGGCAGTGGGACCGAGAACGCGCTCGCGCGCAAAAGGACGCCGCGGCCTTCGTTTTCCCGCGCGTAATGATCGAGGGCCGGTTGCGAGATGTCAAGCGCCGTGACCTTCATGCGGCGCGTGATATCCACGTCGGCCTGTCCGCTTCCGCAGCCCGCATGCAGCAAGCTCATGCCTGGGGCGAAGTTCTTGAAGATGAACTTCTCGAGGGTGCGCTTGATTACCGCCGTCCGATAAACCGCGGCGATCGCGTTGTAAAAAGAGCCGGCGATCGGTCGGTCGCGCTTGCGCCAATACTCGTCCCACTCCGGCTCGTTGATGAGCGCGGCGCGGCTTTCTTCCGACACGCCCCGGGGCGTCTTTCGGGCCCGTCGCCAGAGGCGCACGAGACGCGCCGTGCTCTGCAGGGCATCGCCGATCTTCATCTTGGAGGTGCCGTAGGTGCGCGCCGGCAGCGTGATCGGTATCTCCTTTATCGTGCGGCCGTCGCGAAAAAGAAGGTACAGGCTCTCGAAAAAAAACGAGTAGCCGATGGACTCGACGGAGTCGAACACGCGCTTGTCGATTCGGCTGAGCCGGTAGAGCCGGTACCCTCCGGTGGCGTCGAAGGGCATGCCCAGAAAAAAACGCGTGAGAATATGGCCCGTGCGCGTCAGCGTCAGGCGAAAAGCGTTCCACTCGTCCAAGCTGTCGCGGCGCATATAGCGCGAGCCGATGACCACGTCGACGTCCCCGGCCGCGGATATGAAGTCGCGGATATAGGACGGCGGGTGCGTGAAGTCGCAATCCATGGTGATCAGCGTCTCATAGCCCTGGGCGTACGCTCGGGTGATCGCGTCTTGATGCGCGCTGCCGATGCCGAGTTTGCCGGAGCGGTGGGCCACCCGCAGCCGCGGCTGCTCGCGGGCCAGCGCGTCGAGGATTTCGCCGGTGCCGTCGGGGGAATGATCGTCCATGAACATTAGATCGGCATCGAGACCGAGAGCCAGGATCTGCCGGGCCATCTTTTCGGCGTTGTCGCGCTCGTTGTATGTCGGGATGAAGATGAGGGTTTTGCCCAAGCTCATCGCGGGGAAGTCTCCTCGCGTAGGAGGCCGTCGACCATCTGCTCGAAGGTGACGCTTGGCTTCCAGCCCGTGGCGCGACGCAGCTTCGAGGAGTCGCCGGCGGCCGCCGGCCGCCGCGTCGCCAAGATCGCCGGATCGGCGCTGACGTGCTCTCGCCAATCCAGGCCGAAGCGGGAAAACACGGCTTCAACGAGCTCCCTCACGCGTCGAAGTTCGCCGGTGGCGACGACGAAGTCTTCGGCCTCGGAGTGCCGCACGATCCGCCTCATCGCCTCGACGTAGTCAGGAGCGTAGCCCCAATCCAGCCGCGCGTCTAAATCCCCCAACTTGAGGTCGACCGGGCTGCCGGCCTTGATCGCGCGCGCGGCCTGCACGATCTTGCGCGAGAGGAAGTAAGGTTGGCGCAGCGAGGACTCGTGATTGAACAGGATGCCGGCGCAGGCGAAGACGCCTCGCCCGCGCCGGTAATACCGGCAGGCCATCAGTCCCGCAGCCTTTGTCACGCCGTAGATTTCCTCGGGATCGATGGGCGAAAATTCGTCGAGGAGCTCGGTCTTGGGCGTTCCGAAAATCAAACGGGACGCCGCGTAAAAAAAATGCGTGGACAGTCCGCTTTGCGCGATCGCCTCCAGATAATTGACCGCGCCCATCAAATGGATCTTCTGGCTTTCCCGGAACAGTTCGAGCGCGGGCTCCGGCTTCTGCTCGGAGGAATGATGGTGCGCGGCCACGTAATAGATCTCGTCGGGCCTCGTCGCCGCGATCAGATTCAAGATCGCCGCGGGATCTGAGACCTCCACGGGCTGATTCCAAGAGCCGTCGCTGGAACGCCCCTCGCCGCGCGACAGGCCGATCACGCGCGAGCCCTCGCGCATCAGGAGCTCTTGGAGCAGACGTCCGTCTTGCCCTTTGGAGCCGACGATCACGGCCGTCTTCATGCGTTAAACGACCTCGACGCGAGGAAGCGGGAAAATGAGACGGCCTCCCGCCTTCAGATAAGCGGTCTCTTTAGGGACGATGAAGTCGCGGAAATGCCAGGGCAGCACGAGAAAATGGTCCGGGCGCTGGGCTCGCGCCTCGTCCTCGGGCACGATGGGGATGACGGTGCCGGGCGTGAACGAGCCGAATTTATCCTCATTGACCTCGCCGATGCAGGGCAGGTCCGCGGCCGTCAGGCCGCAATACTGCAAGATGACGTTGCCCTTAGTCGAGGCGCCGTAGCCGAACACCGTCTTGCGCTCCCGCCGCATGGCGGCGAAAAGCTCCCGCAGCGCGTTGCGGTGTCCCTCGACGTTGCGGCAGAAACTGGTGAATGGGGCTTCGGTCAACAGAGACCTCTCGGAGCGGAGCAAGCCGTCGACCGTCGCTGTCGCTTCGGGATACGGCGCCGTCTTCTTGGCCGCGGTCACCGCGAAGCTGCCGCCGTTGGTCGCGTTAAGCTCCACGTCCACGATCTTAAGACCGGCGCGGTCGATCATCCATTTGATCTGTGCTAGGCCGTAGTACTCCAGATGCTCGTGGCAGATCGTGTCGTAGGCGTTCATCTGCAGCATCGTCGGCAGATAGCTTTGCTCGAACACCCAGACGCCGTCGTCGGCCAGAACCGAGCCGACCTCGCGCATGAAGTCCATCGGGGATTCGAGGTCGTAGAACATCGCAATCGAGGTGACCACGCGGGCTTTGGCTGGTCCGCAGTGCTTGCGCACGGCCTCAGCGGAAAAAAAGTTGGGGATCAGCTCCACGTGCGGGGGATAATACTTGCGGAACTTCGGGCCCGTGGGATCGATGCCGACGAGACGAGGGCCGTCTTTGGGATACGCCTGCAATAGAGTGCTGTCGTTGCTGCCGATGTCGACGACAAGATCCCCGCTCTTGAGTTGGACCCGCGCAAGGATTCTGGCGACGCGTTCGTGCAGATGCTTGACCATCGAGGCGTTGAGACCGGAGTGGTAGCCGTAGTTGGCCCCGTACATCTCTTCCTTCTTGTAGGATTGGCGCAGCTGCACCAGTCCGCAATGCTCCGCTGTCTCGGGCGCGCAGCGCACGAGGTCGACGGGTCCGGCCGTGACGGCTTCCGTGGTCGAGCGCGGGAACACGCCGGTAAGCGCCTGCCGCCCCAAGGACAGCACGGGCAGCAGCTTTGAGTTGCCGCAAATTCGGCACCGCGCGACTTCCTTATATCCGCTCATGGGGGCTTTGGGTCCTAAGTGTACCGTCCGGGCACGGAGGTGTCAAGAACATACCCATTCCGGATTTTTTCAAACTACCTTGAGGATAGCTGGGGGCATGAAGAAGTCTCGGACTTATTTGGTATGAGCGAGGGCGCTCATGTGGTCGAAGTAGGACATTAAGTCGTCGAGGTCGTCCGGCGTCAACTCACCGAAGTCCGGCATCTTCGTATGGCGGAACGCGGAGGCCTGAAGAATGTAGGCCTTGAGATGTTTTTTACCGTGATAAGTGGTGATGCCGCGAGGCTCGTTGAGGTCGGGACCGACGTCCGCGCCTGCGCCGTTGACGGCATGGCACGAGATGCAGCTTTTTCGAAAGATGTTCCAGCCCCGGACGGCGGAAGAGCCGGGCGCGGCGCCCTTGGGTAGGGCTTTGGGATACTCATCCTCGAGCACCGCCATTTTTACGCCGGTGATCTGCCAGGGCCAAGGATAGCCCTTCTTGGGAGTCTGCGCCGAGCCGATCCAAACCAGATAAAAAGGCCCCGGATCCACGCCTCTTTCCGGCATCTTTTCCCAGTAAAGCGAGTCGGCGTCGGCGAAGGCGATCATACCTCCGTCGTTCATCAGCACCGACACCGGCGCGTGCGAGCGGTAGCCGTCGAGCGTGTCGAAGAACACCTCGCCCAGCGCGTTCTCGCCCCAAGACCCTCCGTAGGCCGCGGTCAGCAGGTCTTTGAGCGGCACGGCGCGGTAGCGCTTGCGGCGTTTATAGAAGGGGTCCTCGACCTCGATGACGCGCGCGGCCGGCCGCTTGGCCAGGTCGGCGGCGGTTAGCCGCAGAACGTTCTTATCATTGGAAATAAAGACGATTGCGGCGGACGCGGGAACATCGGCCGCGACCGCGGCCGGCACGGCGAGCAGGAGGGCTAGAAGGAAGATAGCGTTCCTATGGACCGGCGTCAGGGACGAGCTGCGGCTTCGCGCGCGATGGCGTAGAGCTTATCGGGATCGTTATAGCCCAGCTCGAGCAGGCTGCGATCGTTTGTTTGCCGCAGCGCTTCAAGGCCCATGCGTCCAAAAATACCCAAGACGTAGGACATGGGCGTAAAATAAGTCTTGCCTGCCCATATGATCGTGTCGCGCAGGTTCGAGGGCGGATTGAAAGGGATGACGAGGAACGGGCCCGGCGGCACTCCCCAGGCGGCGACGGCCTGCTCTATAGTCGCGGGCTTCCTCTCGAGCCCAAGAAATTTTTTCGCCACGTCGAACATTCCCGCGAGGCCTATAGTGGTGTTGACGATGAGACGCGCCAAGGACTTCCCGGCCTCGATGGGTTTTCCCTGTAGAAGATCGGAGATGACGGTTTCCGGCTCGTTGAGATTGGCAAAGCCGTTGGCGATCATCTGGCGCAGCATTTCCGGAACCATGGGATTGTAGGCCTTCTTGATGAAAGGCTGCATGAGATAGTTGTCGATGAAGACGTTGAACTTGAAGATGGCGCGGTTGAAGGATTCCCATGGGTCCGAGACGGTTTTTTGCGGACCGTCGCCGGGAAGGGGGATGCCGGTCGAAGGCGGTACGCCGCCGGGGCACGCGGACAATGAAGCGCCGTGGAGCGGGGCCAGCGCGGCCGCGGCCCCGTTGGCGGCGACGGCGTCGCGTGCGTTCTCGCCTAGTTCCGCGGCGATCGAGTCCATCCGCGTGTGGAGTTCGCGCGTTTGAGATTCGGGATATATCTGGACGGCGGGGGCTGCAGAGGCGGGCTGAGGGGGCAGGCGCTTGAAATAATAGGGGCCGCCGTGTTGTCCGGGAGGGATGTTGCGGCGCTCGCCGACGCGAGTGTACCACCAACGCCCTTCCGCCGTTTGACCGTCCTCCGAAAATTTGAGGGCAAATCCGCCTTCCCGGTCGTTGCCGGTCTGCTCCCAGCGGCCCTTCCAGTCGCGCCCGACGACCTCGGTGGTTGTGAGCCGGCCGCATTCCTGGGTGTAGGGGCCGTTGCCGTCGACATCCAAGAAAGCTTCGTATTGCTTCTTGTCTTCGCTGATGCTCCAGCGGCCGCTTAAGTCGAGACCCCATTTCGGAGCCGGCTTGGCGTCGGCGGCGATCGCCTGCTGGGATAAGGCGAGGGATGAAAGGGGATTTTGAAAGAGGATGACGGCGAGAAGCAGCCGAGCGAGCGCCGATATGTTCATTAGGGGCCTTCCGTATACGGAATGCGGCATTGTAGAAAGTGATGGGAATGAAAAGTGGAACGAAGGGCCTGTGGAAAGCAGATCATTAGACCTATATACGCCCAGGTCTTTCGTCCCGGTCTTTTTATCGGCTCGCCGCTTTAAGCGAGACGACGGGGCAGAATAGATTTTTTCGCCGGCGCTGCCACCAAGAACCGTCGGCGCGGCGCTGCGCCGGCGCAGAGAAGGTGGTCTCGTAGCGCACGGCGCGGGCGTAAACGGGAACGGCGCCGCCCAGGGGATTGGGGCCCAGAAGAGCCGTCGCGGCGGCGCTTCCTTGAAGGACGCGATAGATCAGGTTGCCGAACCAAGGGTTGTCGGACATCTCCGAAAAGGCCGCGAACCACATCTGCCAATCGAGACGGGGCATGTGGGGCGCCACGAACGGCGGCGCCCGGCGCGGGTCGCCGGGCTTGTACAGGAACGGCCACTCGCGCCAGTCGAGCCCATCGACGGAGACTTCGATGGCGATCTCATCGCGCGTCTTGGTCATCACGGCGAAAAGGCCGTATTGATTAATCGAGCGCAGGGGAGATGCGGCGTTCGCGATCCATTGCGCCGGCGCGGGCGAGCGCATGCCGATAATCGCGGCGCTCTGGACCCAGCTGATCGTCAGCCACAGGATCGCGTAGACGCCGACGATCCAGGCTCTCGCCTTCGACGGACGGACACGGTTGGGCGCGGTCTCCGCCTTGAAAAAACGGTCGTCGAGGCAGGCCAGGCATAGAACGAGGGTTAAGAGGTTGAAGAAGCCGTAATTTCCGGTCGCCGCGATGACGAGCATCAAAGCCGCGATCGCGGCGGCGCCCAAAGCGCGCGCGCGCCTCGGCGCGAGGATCAGCCATGGCGCGCCGATCTCGATGGCCAATAGGATGGCGCAGGATATTTTTTGCGCCCAAAGCGGCAGGCGGTCGGCCCACCATGCGAGAGGAGTGGGAAGAGGCTGGGTCCAGTAGTGATAGGTCAGGGCCGAAAGGTCGCGCCAAGCCGCGTCGCCCGACAGGATCTTGACGAGTCCGGATTGGAGCATGAGCTTAAACAAGAGCAGGCGCAGCAGCCACAACGCGCCGCGGGAAGGCGGGGCGGATGTTCTCGAGACGATGTTCCAAGGAGCGAGAAGGCAGGCGATGAGGCCTGCTTCCAGAAGCAAGACGTCCCATTGAAAACTCATGAAGTGAAAGCCCACGGCCGCCAGCGACAGATAGAGGACCCAGGCGATGAGCGCGCACGGTCCCGACGCGACGCCGAAGATCAGGCCTACGGACGCCGATGCGCCGAGCCAGCAGTAGCCGATGAGGGCCGCGTCCGAGGCGGACAGCCAGCCCAGCGTCGGCAGAGCCCAGAAGCGCGAGCCTGCGAGCTGCGTTTTCGCCGCGTCGAGCATGGCCACGGCGGGCATGACCCCGTCCGCGCCGAGCAGGCCGCGGATTTGGACGCCGAGTGAAATAAATCCGACTAGGTAGCAGACGCCGATTCCGGCCAGGACCAGGCGGGCGGTGCGGTCGATGGGCGCGGGAACCGGCGACTCGCCCCAAAGCAGGCGCGTCGCCCGCGAGAAGACCGGACGCCTGGCGGCGACGAAACGATAAGCGGCCTGGGCGACGGGAGCAAAACCCGGCAAGGCGTAGACGGCCGGCAGCCAGGACGCTCCCGGGACGTAGGACAGCGTGCGCAGCACGGCTTGGGCGCCGCTGCTGACGCGGCCGTTAGGTTCTATGAGATGGACCGCCTCGGCGAAGCGCTCGCGCGGCACCTCGGGGTGGCGCGCCGCCTCCGACTGATAAGGCTTATAGTCGACGCGCTCGCCGGTGGCCGCGCGCCAGCGCTCGATCCAGAGGCGGCAAAAGCCGCAGTCGCCGTCGAAGACCATGATCGGGCGGCGGCTCATGCGCCGACGTCAGCGAGGTCGACGGCGTTTGCGCCAGAACGAACGGCCTTTTTTGGGCGCGCCGGGCACGCCGGGAGGGGCCGGTCGCGCGGAGCCGTGATGCACGGGCGCGTGATGCGGAGCGGGCTTGGGCCCGGTGTGATGCTGTCCGTGCTCTGACGCCGGGACCTTGCGATAATCGAAGCCCTCGAGTGTGCGGCGCTCGATGCTCTTGCCGAGCTTGCGCTCGATGGTGCGGATCATGGCGTCGTCCTGCGCGGTCACCAAAGTGTAGGCGTCGCCGGTCTTGGCCGCGCGGCCGGTGCGGCCGATGCGGTGGACGTAGGCCTCGGGCGTATCGGTAATGTCGAAGTTGATGACGTGCGAGATCTGCGAGACGTCGATGCCGCGCGCGGCGATGTCGGTGGCCACCAGGACGTGCACCTTTCCTTCGCGGAACGCGTCGAGCGCCTGCTTGCGCCTGTTCTGCGACAGGTTGCCCTGCAGGGACGCAGCGGAGTGGCCGGCGGCCTCGACTTTGTCGGCGATGCGCTTGGCGCGGTGCTTGGTGCGGGTAAATACCAGCACGGACTCGCTGTCGATGTGCTTGAGCAGCGCGAGGAGCAGCGACGCCTTCAAGTGCTCGACGACGGGGTACAGCGCGTGCGTGACGGTGGTCAGCGGCACGGTGTGATTGACCTGCACGGTGACGGGGTTGGTCAGGCACTCATGGGCAAGGCCGCGCAAGGCGTCGGGCATGGTCGCCGAGAACAGCAAGGTCTGACGCTGCTTCGGTATCTTGGACAGGATCGTGCGGATCGAGGGCAAAAACCCCATGTCGAACATCTGGTCGGCCTCGTCGAGCACGAGGACCTCGATATTCCCCGGCTTAAAATGACCCTGCTGCATGTGGTCGATGAGGCGTCCGGGACAGGCCACCACGATCTCGGCTCGCCCTTTGAGCGCCGTGATCTGCGGGCCCATGCTCATTCCTCCATAGATCGCGGTCGCGCGCAGGCCGGTGCCTTTCCCCAAGTCGGTGAAGGCCACGCGGATCTGCTCGGCGAGCTCGCGGGTCGGCGCCACGATCAGCGCGCGCACCACGCCGCGCGGACCGGAGCTGAGGCGATGGAGTATGGGAAGCGCGAAGGCGGCGGTCTTGCCGGTGCCGGTCTGAGCGAGGCCCAAGACGTCGCGGCCTTCCATGGCTTTGGGGATCGCCTGGGTCTGGATCGGGGTGGGGACGGAGTAGCCGTGCGCCTTGAGGGCGGAATTGATGGTGGGATGAAGCTGGAACGATTCGAAACTCATGGGTCTCCTGGGAAATAAAAACGGCCGCCTCAATCGAGGGCGGCCACGCGAACCGTACGGTTCTCTCGATGCGAATCTGCGACGTCATTGTACCAAATATTTGATACTCCACGACCGTTATATAGGACATCCAGAGCGAGGTTATTTAAAAATGAATCGGATTATCGCCATCTTGAGCGTTGGGTTGGCCCTGGGAACGTCCAACTGCGGTTTGATGAAGGCAACGGGAGTGATGAAGGCTTCGCCGAACGACGAAGTGGCCAAGGTCGCCGCCGGCGCCAAGAAGTCTTAATCGATTTCGGTCGCGAAATATTGTCAATTTTGGCCCCTAGGCCAAAGGGCTTAGGCGCGCAGGGCCTTTGTGCCCTGGTACGCCGATCTCATTGCCATCATCCTAGTCAGGATGAGACGAAGGCGGGCCGGCGTGAGAATTTTATGCCTATTAGAAGCCGTCGCGTTCGTTTTTTGCGACGCGGGTCCGGCGCTGTGTCAGGTCAACGCGCAGGCCCAGGTCAACGTCAAGACGTCGATCTCCGGCATGGGCGCGGCTCTCAAGCCTGTGACGCTCAGTCCACACTTGAATCCGACGCCGATCTCGGCGCTTTCCTCGCCGGCCTTAACGTCCGCGGTCGCTCCAGTGACAGTGGTCGTTCCCGCGCTTGCAAAACCGGCGATACTGACGTCACCGGAGGCGCCGAGTCGGGTTCCTGTTGACGTCATTGTTCCGAGCAAGGATTCCTCAGATGCCGGGTTGGCGGTGGGGGCCGGTAAATTTTTCGACCAAAGCGCCAAGAAAGAGCATGGACCTTTCAATTCGGCTTCGACTCAGGACGCGCGTAAAGGGGCCATCGAGAGATTGACCAGGCGCATGCCCGACGCGGTGCTATTGGATTGGGACGACACGTTGGTCAACGAGAAAGAGATCGACGACGTGGTGACCGTGGAGCTGTTCCGGCGGTTGAAGGCTCCCATGCTTCCCCTCAAGGAAACCCGCGAGCAGTGGCTTGTCGATCGAGTGGGTTTCTATACGCGCTTTTTCCCGGGCGTGCCGCGCAAGACCGTCGACGGCGTCTGGGACGAAATCTTGAGCGAACTCCGGAGCGGAGTGGAAATCGGCGGCAAGCGCTTGGAACACCCCAAGCTGCTTCCCGGGACGGTCGATGTCTTGGAGGTGCTGAGAAAGAGGAAGGTGCCTCTGGCCCTCGTCAGCAACAAGCGTGAGGATATTCTTCGCGAGGAAGTGGCCGCGTTGGGATTGGGAGATTACTTCCAGCTGATCTATGGGAAGCGGGACGGGCGCGCGTCCAAGCCCTCGCCGGAACCGATCTCGGACGCGTTGAAAATCATGGGCGTCGCCAAGGGCGGCGTGTGGTACGTTGGAGATCAGTTGTCCGATATGCAGGCGGCCCGCGAGGACGGGATGCTGCGCGTCTTGATCGGCAAGCGGCAGCGCGAATTGGCGCGCGAGCGCGGGTTGGATCGGGACCCCGCCGGCGAGATCGTCTATATCAACGGACTCCGCGACCTTCTGCCTATTCTTCGCGATCTTCCTCAAGACGGCGGCGTCGCGCGGCTCAAGCCGCATCGAAAGCTTCCAATCGGCAAACCCGCCGTGGCAGTCGGCGATCCTGCCGCATTAAAAGAGCTGGAATTTGAACCGCGTCACGGGTCTCTATCTCAGGAGCAGCGCCTGCGATTGCAGGAGAAGGATCAAACTGTCAGCCGGGTTAAGATCGCGGGCAGCTTTTTGATCTTTCTGCAGAAGATGGAGGACGCCAAGCAAAACGACGTCGCTCAATATTTCAACGAGGCTTTGGCCGCGGCGAAGCGGCTGGAGGGAGAGCAGGCGGCCGCCTTGTGGAAGCGGCTGTACGCGGCCGCCGCGAGCAAACTCAAGGAATCTCCCGACTTCATGAAAGACCTGGGATTCGCTCTCCTTGATGCCGGCTATCAAATGGAGGGGGATCATGCCCTGCGAGTCTACCTCGACGCCGCATTAAACGATGTCTGGCTGTTGGGCGAGTATGGCGGCTCCCCTCTGGGCGATCTGCTCATAAAGCTTATCGAGTATAAGCAGCTTGACGCCGCGCGGCGGGTTCATGAAAAAATACGCGATCGGCTGGCTGGGATGGAATCGGGATTCCGGAGCAGATTGTTGAAGCGCTATTCGGACGACCTTGGAAAGTTTACACCGGATGGCAAAGCGGCGATTGAAGCGTTTATTCAAAATCAAAAGAAAGACGGCGGGCATCTGTCGACGGATCAGTTCCACGAAAAAGTCTTTGAGTTGAGAGATCGCGGGCTTTACGCGTTCGATGGGGACTCCGATCGGGTTTGGCGAGCGGATGAGGAAGGATATTTCGAATCTCTCGCCAAGCTCACGGCGATCGCCTCCAAGCTCGGCGAGGCATCGTCCGCGTCGGCCGGTCAGAAGGCGCGCGGCCTCAGCCGAGAATTAAAGGACGCCGCCTCTTTGTCCTATGACAAGGCCGTTGCCGGGGCGATGGGGCGCATGCAGCTTCGGGTCAAGAAATGGGAAGCGGAATTCGGAGCGACCTACGACGGAGATATTCATAAG
>JAYVZL010000180.1:0-1809 GCA_043783505.1 Elusimicrobiota bacterium | reverse complement strand
CGCGATGTCCGCGAAAATCGTCAGAATCTCCTTTTCGGTCAAGGGGTAAATCTTTTGCTTGATCGTCCGGTCGGCCAAAGCCATAAGACCCGGCATGGCCTGGGATATTCCCGCCCAGTCGCGCTTGCCTTTCGGGGGAACGAGCGTCCGGATCGCTTCCGTCAGGAGAACATCTTTCTCTTGGTTCGACAACAGGCCTTTATCGACCTTCTCAACGAGCAGATCGGTCCCGGCGTTAAACGCATCTTTATTTCCACGCAGCAGGGCCAGCTTTCGCGTGGCCAAGGCATAGATCTTCTTGGCGTGCTCCTGGAGTCCGAACTCTTCCTCCAAAACGGAGGCGGCGCTGATCATGGAACGGACGTCAAAACGCTCCCGGCGCAGCTCGACTTCATTTTCGAACGCGGACATCATGGCCCCCACCGTGGTCAATGCCCGCGCCTTATCGCTCGTGTACTTCCACCGGGCGATCGTCGCGTTTTGTCTTGATTCCAAATCCTGCGTCCAGAATTCCAACGTTTCGAGATCCGACTCCAGTCCGCTATCCGCCATGGAGCCCCGGGCTTCTTTCTTGTCGGCGGATAGCTCTTGGAATTCCTTGAGCCTGCCTGCGCGTTCCGCCGTCAGATCGTGCAGAACGAGCTGGATCCTCTTATACAGCCCTTCGGCCTTGTCTGGCTCTCCGTTTCTCGCGTACAACTCCGACATCTTCATCAGCGTGAAGAGTTTATTCTCGACAACCACCATCTCCTCGTCTTTGGCCGGGTCTATTACGGAAGTATGCAGGAGAATTTCCGCGTTGCGCAGATATTGGGACCACTGGGCCGGGTCGATCTTAGCGGCATCCATCAGCTTTTCCAGCTTCAGCGTCGCCGGAGTGAAATCCGTTATCGTGTAGATCGATCCGCCGCCATCGCGGCCGAACAAATTCCGAATCGGGCTCATGACCTCGTGGGGGCTGACCATCGGCACCCGGCTGGCGCTCAAGTCCGACAGCTTTTGACGCCCAAGCGCCTTGAGAGAGGAGTTCGCCTGCTTTAACAACACCTCGGCCATCAGCGCTTGTTGTCCCTGAAAAATATGGCTTTGCGTATAATCGCCGCCCGCCGCCGCCTTCAGGGTGCCCGGGGCAGGCTTCCCGGTTTGCCGCGCGTAAGCGGATAGGGCTAGGTCGATCATGCCGATGTACGCGGAAACAAATTCAGGCGGCATGTCTTTAGGCATGAGCCAGATAAATCGCTTAAGCAGGCAAATCCTGCTCGCGCCGTCATCGACCGACCGCGCCCAGGAAACGAGCTGAATGAATTTGATGGTGTCCGAAGCCAAATCGGTCAGGCCTTCGACCATGGCCTGCTCGTTCATAGTCGGGAGCTTTCTTTTGAACTCCGAACTTCCGTTTCTTTGGATGAAATCCCTAAGAACAGCGTCCGAGTCGTACTGCATGCCCAATCCTTTTTCAGATGTGTCAATCTTCTGGTACAGCCGCCTGAGCATCATCCTCGTACGGTCTTGACTGTTGTCGAACGTCCCGCTTTCGATGAAAAAATTATCCGCCTTCTGGGCTGCCACGATCCGGAGCGTCGTTTCCCAATTTTGAATGAACTCCTTCACCAAAGTCGGCGGCGATCGGGGGCTCATATTGCGAGCGACGGACTCGTAACGCGCCAATTTAAAATCGCTTTCGGGGAGCGACTTCAAGAATAGAATTGTCTTCTCGGGGAAATCCTGCTGCTGCGACAGATACCACCCGACCGTATTGACTTCGCCCGCTATTTCGCGGCTGATGCCGTAACCCTTGTTGACCTTGGG
>JAYVZL010000179.1:0-4984 GCA_043783505.1 Elusimicrobiota bacterium | reverse complement strand
GGCGGCACATCAGCGTCGTTTCTAGCGAGCGCGGATGGTCGAAGTTCAGCTTCCTGGCTTCCTTGTCCGAAAGCCCGCCGTTGTGCCGGTAGTACCAGTCGTGGCAGACGATGGTCGTTTGCCGTGGAAAGGCCTTCTCGACGGCGTTCGCCAGCCAGGATTTTCCGGAACCGCTGCCGCCGGCGATGCCGAGCACGAGCCGGGGCACGTCCGTCTTGTTTGACGCCACGCTAAGATTATAGCGCGTCTTCGATGCGGTTCTCTCGCCGCCGGGCGGAGTGCTACAATTCGCTCATGAACGCCCATGCGGGAACGGAGATCGTCCAAGTTCTCGGCCGGCGCATGCTGATGCATTATCATCGCCCGGCCGGCCCGGAGCGCAAGCGCTTTCCCGTGGTCTTGTTCCTTCATGGATTCCCGGGGCTGGAAAAAAACACCGACATCCAGCGCGCCCTGATGGCGAAGGGGATCGTTTCGGTCGCGCCCAGTTTTCTCGGCGCTTGGGGATCGGGCGGCTCCTACCGCTTCACGACTTTGACCGAGCAGGCGCGCGCCGCTTTGGCCGCCGCGCGCCGTCTTTCCTTCGTCGATCCTCGCCGCGCGGCCGTGTTCGGCTTTAGCATGGGAGGATGGGCCGCGTTGAACTTGGCTGCGCGCGAGCCGGGCTTAAAGGCCGTCGTCGCCGTCGCCCCGGTTGGCGGCGCGGAGATGGTCAGCCCGCAACTCGCCGATTATATGGCGCGGCTGTCCCGCCCGCTGAACACGATCGCGCCGAAGGCGCTCGCCGCCGATTTCAAGAAAGCGGTCACGAGAGAAGACCCGGCGCGGGCCGCGGCCAAGATTGTTGCGTCGCTTCTTCTCGTCCATGGCGAGGCCGACGCCGCCGTCCCCGCCGCGGTGTCGCGGCGCATCGCAAAAAGCGCGGGCGGCCCGGTGCGGCTGGTCATTGAACGCGGCGCGGAGCACGATTTTCTCGATCGCCGGGAAAAGTTGACGCGGCTTTGCTCCGAATTTTTGGCGAAACGTCTTTAGTCTTCAGGCGCTGCTAAAGGGCCTATTTTACATAGGCCCAAAGACGGGAGTTCGCCTCCCCATTGGACTCACGGTATCGGGGCCCTCTTCCGGTAAAATAATAGCCATGAAGAAACAATCTGCCGCTAAGAATATCGTTCTCGGATTGACCGTTTTACTGCTTTCTCTGCAAGCGGCATCCGCCGCACCCGCGGTGGATGAACCGAATTCCGTGGGCTGCTATTTCGACCAAAGCTGTCGTCCAAAGGAGACGGGCGCATTTGGGGATAACTCCGTTCTGAGTTCTCTTCAAAGCGTCGGCAGCGGGGAGAAGTTGACCGCCCATGACCGCCTGAAGAAGGCTTTGCCTCCAACAGCGGTAAAAATTCGTCTGATTCTCAGCGCGAGGGACAGATACCATACCGCCGTCGATGCTGGTACGGGCATGGGAGTGTTTCCAGGTTTCTGGCTGTACATGAAGGGAAGGTTTCTATGGGAAATCGCGGGTTCAAAATTGCGCAGCGGCCACCTTAGCGGGCTGATCCAGGGCGGCGGCGGCGCGCTTATGGTTGGTTTTGGCTGCGTCTTGGGTTTTATCGGGGCAGCGGTTGGCGCAGCTGTTGGTGCCGTTGTCGGTGGGATAAAGGCGATCTTCGGTTAACGTCGTCAGCGCCCGGAGATGGCGCGCATGGACTTAAGAAAGCGTACAAAGTCGTCGCGGTATTCGAGATAGGTCGCGCGCGAGGACGCCAGGCGCACGAGATAATAAGCCTCTCCGACGGGGATCACCGCGACGTACTGGTGTAGTTCTTCCTCAAATGAAGGGCCGTCGTCCGTGGGCAGGCGGCGGACCTCTGTGACCTCGAACGTCCGGGCCAGGCCCAAGCCGACGCGGACCGGGCGCACGGGCGTGACGGCGCGCTTCGTGGCGGCATTGTCTTGACGCATGAACTCCACGGCCTGCTTGATGGGCGTAAAGCCGGGTGTGTCCTTGTCGTAGAAGCGCACGGACAGCGTCGTGCGAAAAGCGCCCGATTGGGAGTCGCCGCCCAGCAGTCGGAACACGGGGCCTTGGGCGGTCTCCTCCTCCATGGGCCACCAGCCTTCGACGGGAATCTCTCCCGAGAACAGGCGCGAGGACGGAGCGTAGGGGATCCATGCGGTCTTAGGGGCGTCGGGCGACGTGGTGCCGGGTATGGCGGCCTCGCGCGCGGCGCGCTCGGAGCCCGAAAGCCAGTCGCCCGCCCGGGAGGGCGCGGCGCAGAGCAGCAAGACGACGAGCAGGCTAGTCGCGCGCATGTTTCTGTCCTTTGGCCGTTTGTTCCCGGAAGGCGCGCTCCACGCGAGACACTTCGCCGAGCAAGGCCGATGATCGGCGCAGGCCCGCTTCCTCGGCGCCGAAGCGACCGTCGCAGGCGGGCGGCGAGGCCAGCAAGGCCTTGCGCGCGGCGGATTCCTCGGCCTCGGCCTTGGATGCCGCGCCGCGGGCCACGTCGTTGGACAGAAGGCCCGAGTCATTGAGCGCCTCGATGGTTCGCGCGCGGGCGGCCAGGCTTCGCGCCGCTTCGGCCAGGTGATCGGCAAGAAGCGAGCGCGCGCAGTCCGCCCGGGCCTGCCGTTCATAGAGGGCTTGCGACCCGGGCCCGCCGCGGCGCGGGTCGAGGACGTTGCCGCGCGAGGAGGACCATGCGGCCACGAGCAGGTCGTCGGCCTCGTCTCCGCGCTCGATCCAATCCCGGAGCTCAAGGCGCCGGTCTGGATCGAGGAACGCGCTGTTGCCGTAGTCCTCGACCAGGCGCGCCGAGAACAGCAGCCGCGCCGAGCGCGCCCACATCCGAGCCGCGTAGGTCGAGGACGCGTAGCCTTCGCGCTCCAGGCCTATGATCAGCAGGCGCTCGAGCAGCTCTCCCGCCTGCTGCTGTGTGGAGTAGGCGCCGCGCCGGCTGTTGTCCTTGTATAGCTTGACGTCGCCCCACGCTCCGGCCTCATGGCCCGAGGAGACGGCGTCCTTGCGCGAGGCCTCGAGCGCGGGTGGGGCGACGGCGAGCTCCGCCCACGCGCGGGGATCCTCGGGCAAGGCGATCAAGCTGCGGCTGAACAAGCCGCTTTTTCTCTCGATGAGCAGGGCGCCGGGACTCAGAGCGATGGTCGGCGGCGAGCCGGCCGGCGTGGGCGCGAAGCCGGCTCGGCGGTCGGCGCCCGTGCGCGCCGCGTCGAAGACGATCAGAGGCGTGCCGCGCACGACCGTGCGGCGCAGGATCGCGCGGCAGAACTCCGGCGCCTTGGCGGCGAGCATCTTAAGCAGGACCAGCCCCTCACGACTATAGGGCCCGTTGGCCACGAAGGCGTCGAACTCCTCTTGAGTCGTGTCGGCGGGAACCGGCGGGGCGGATACGATGGGCGGAGTCGTAGATGGAGGCGGTGTGGCGATGGCCGAGACAGTGGGCGTGGAGCCCGGCGCGGCGGGCGGCGTCCAAGGCTTAAGAACGCCGAGACTCGAATCGGCTAGAGGCGGTGCCGGCACGGCGGGTATTTTTACGGCCGGTGGGGCGACGACGGCCGGCGGCACGGTGGCTTTTGGCGCCGCAGGCGGAGGCGGCGCCGGCGCGACGGGCGCCGGTGCGGCGACCACGGGCGCCGCGGCAGGAGCAACGACAGCAGCGGTAGGCGCGACGGCGGCGGGAGGCATGACGGCTGCCGGTGCGATGACGGCAGGGACCGCGGCGGCGACCGCCGTCGCCCGGCGGGGGGCGAAAGGCGAGGGCCGCCGCAAAGAAAGAGGCTCGAGAAAAGGCGTCAGCACCGCGCGCGGATAGACGGGGTAATTGCCGGCGGGTTCAGGTTCGGCCGCCGTGGGCTGGGCGGCAACGGCGGGCGCGCCTGGCCTGGCGAGCGAGGGACTTGCCGGCGCGGGAGGAGCGGCCGCGGCGGCCTCGATCATGGCGGCGGCGGTGACGGGCTCGGGGTCGCGCATAAGCAGGGCCGAGCCGCGATCGAAGCGCGGTGGATTTTTATTGAGACTCTCGAGCTCTTCCGGAGAAAAATAGGAGCGGAATTCGCGCCGCGTGCCGACGCCGAACACCGGCCAGTGCTGGCTGACGATTTTTCGCACGGCCTCGCGGTCGGCGGGGGTGATCCTGCGCACGTTCTCGTATCGGTTGATGATGGAGTTCAGCTCGAGCAAAGCCTTCAGGCGCCGCGCTCCGGCCAGGCGCGCGAGCAGGTAGGACATCTCGTCTCGGCGCACGGCCTCGTCGGCGATCTTGTCCCAGACCTTGCCGTCCTCGCGGAGCACGTAGCCGGTGTCGGTCAACAGCTCGCGCGATAATTCGTCGAGCGGCATTGTCTTGGCGTTGTAGGTTTCCTTGGTCGGGCTTTGAGCGGACGCGGCGCCGACGCATGCGAAAAGAATGGCGAATGCCAGAGCGGGGCGGAGATTCATGCTGCGTTTAAAGTATAAGTCGAGGCGATTATACATTTATTGCCGAGATCAGCCTGGAAAAGGCATGATCGTCCGCATGGATGATATTGGTTCGTGGTTCTCGGGTGGCACGACGCTGACCGCTGCGGATTTTTGCGTCCTGATCGGCTCCCTCGGACTGATGTTCTTCATCGGCTGGTGGAGCGGACGCGGCACCAAGACCACGAACGACTTTTTCCTGGGCGGAAGACGCATCCCCTGGTGGGTGGCGATGCTGTCCTTTGTCGCCACCGAGATCAGCGCGATGACCATCATCGGCGTTCCGGCCACGACTTTCCGGGAGAACTGGAACTACATCCAGTTTTTCTTCGGCTCCGCGGGAGCGCGAATTCTGATCGCCTTTCTGTTCATCCCGGCCTTCTATAAATACAACAGCACGACGATCTACGAGTATTTGCGCCAGCGCTTCGGCCATCGCAGCCAGTACACTGCCACGGGATTCTTCTTCGTCACGCGCCTGCTCGCCTCGGGCGTGCGCCTGATGGCCGCGAG
>JAYVZL010000178.1:0-4992 GCA_043783505.1 Elusimicrobiota bacterium | reverse complement strand
GCCGCCCGGGTACTCGGCCACGGCGACCTGGGCATAGCGCGAATACGGATAGCGGACGCCGGTCTTCTCGGAAAAAATCTTCATGGCCGACGCGGTCTTGGAAAAACCGCGTCGGGCGTCGGCTTCGCGGCCCTTCTCGCAGTAGTAGACGAGGGGGATGCCGTCCCAATCCTCGATCACCTCGGCGAACTTTCCCACGGCCAACGTGATGAGGTAGATCGAGTGCGGCCGGTCCATGCGCCAATGCCATGTCTCTTTGCCGTGTCGCGCCGAGTGCTCGATCAGGTTGCCGTTGGAGACGGCGCGAAAGCCGGCGGGAACCGTCGCGCGGATCTCGGAGGTGGCCTTCTCGCCCGGAGTGTCGTGGCAGGGAAACCAGCGCCGCGCGTCCTCGGGCTGGCTTTGGCTCCACATCTGAACAGGATTGTCCGGCGCGTGCGGTCCAGGCCGCACAAAGTGAAGGCCGGCCTCGGGGTTTTCCACGGAGTACTTAACTTCTACCTCGTATTCTGTTTCTTCCGCGAGGGTCACGCTCACGGTGAGCTTTCCGTCTTTGTTCGTCCAGCGCGCGGCTTTGCCGTTGACGGCGACACGGGATACCTTTAGGTCTATCGCGTCAAAGGAGATCTTCTTTATTCCCGTGCGGCGGGCCTTAACGGTCGTGCGGCATAGACCCGTGAGCCGTCGGTTCTTGAGGTCCACCTCTAGATCGAGATAGACATGGACCGTATCGAACGGACGGTCGGGCGCGTAAACCGCCGGCGCGCCGAGAAGCGCGCCTTGGACGCCCGCGGCGGGAGCCTCGGCCTGGACTCTGCGTCCACAGCCGAGGAACTCCCGGTCCGCGAGCGGCATTAGGCGACGACCGCTTCGGCCTTCTTGGCCGCGGAGGCCAGTTCCTTGATCATCATCATCGCGACTTCATTGCGCTGAATCTGATTGGTTCCCTCGTATATCTGCGTGATCTTGGCGTCGCGCATGAACTTCTCAACAGGGAAGTCGCGCATATAGCCGATGCCGCCGCACATCTGCACGCAGTCCGTGGTCACTTTCATGGCCATGTCGGAGCAGAAGTACTTCGACATCGCGGATTCCTTGGTCAGGCGCTTGGCGTCGGATTTCTGCAGGACGTCGTAGACGATGGCGTTGTCGGCGATCGCCTTCTGGTAGATCGGCTTCATGGACTTGTCTAGACCCTTAGCCGTGGCGTAGAGCAGGGCGCGCGCGGCCTCGATCTGCGTGGCGCAATCGGCCATCATATGCTGGACGGCTTGGAAGCTCGAGATCGGCTGGCCGAATTGCCGGCGCTGGCGGATGTAGGGCAGCGTCTCGTCGAGGGCACCTTGGGCGATGCCCAGGGCCTGCGCCGCCACGCCGGGACGGGAGCAGTCGAAGGTCGTTTGAGCCGTGAACAGCCCATAACCTTCCTTATAAAGGAGGTTCTTCTTGGGGATGCGGCAGTTGTTGAAGTCAATCTGGTAGGTGGGGTTGGCGCGGATGCCCATCTTGTGCTCTTTCTTACCGAAGCCGAAGCCGGGCGTCCCCTTGTCGACGATGAAGGCGGAAACGCCGCGGGCGCCGCGGGCCGCGTTGGTGGTCGCGAACACCACGTAGACCTCGGCCACTTCGCCGTTGGAGACGAAGACCTTCGAGCCGTTGAGGACGTAGTGCTCGCCGTCGAGTTTAGCCGTGCATTGAGTGGCGGTGGCGTCGGAGCCGGCGTTGGCCTCGGTGATGGAGAAGGCGGCGAGTTTCTTGCCGCTGGCGAGGTCCGGGATGTAGCGCTGGCGCTGCTCGGCGTTGCCGAGAAGAAGGATGGGGAGCGTGCCCAGGCCGGTGGCGGCGAAGGCCAGGGAGATGCCGCCGCAAGCTCGGGAGAGTTGCTCGATGACGAGCACCTGCTCCATCAGTCCGCCGCCCATGCCGCCATAAGCTTCAGGGAGATAAACGGAGTAGAGATCGGCCGCGGCCATCTTCTTGACCACGTCCCAAGGGAACGTCTCATTTTCGTCGTGCATCTCGCGCACGGGTTTGATGTCGCGCATGGCGAATTGATAGGCGAGATCGCGAATTTCTTCCTGTTGCTCCGTTAATTCATAGTCCATGTTGATCCTCTCCTGTCCCCATTCGCCCCAGGGCGTCGCAGGCCGCGGCCTGCTCCGCCTCCTTCTTATTCTTGCCCGCGCCTCGTCCCAGCTCGCGTTCTCCGATCCGGACCAGGATGCTGAAGCTCTTGTCGTGGTCCGGCCCGGTGGATGAGGTCAGTTCATACGCGGGCGGCGACTTATATCGTTTCTGCAGAATCTCCTGCAGCCTGCTTTTGTGGTCCGTCTCCAACAAACTTCCGTGCTTGACCGCGTACCAGCGCTGGATGAACACGGCCGCCTGCTCATAACCGCCGTCGAGATAGATCGCCCCGATCAGGGCTTCCACCGCGTTGGCCAGCAGGCTTTGCCGCGTCCGTCCGCCCGTCGACTCCTCGCCGACGCCCAGATAAAGATACGATCCGAGCTGCAACTCCTCGCCCCACGCGGCCAAGCTTGGCCGGGAGACGAGGAGAGACTTTTTCTTGGAGAGAATCCCTTCGGCTTCCTGCGGGTAATCGACATACAGCGCGTGGGCGACTACGGCCGCCAGCACGCTGTCCCCGAGGAACTCCAAGCGCTCGTTATAGACTCCGGACCCGCTCTCGCTGGCGAAAGACTTGTGCGACATCGCCTGCTTGAGCAGTCCGGAATCCTTAAACCAGTACCCGACGACCTCTTCAAGAGAACGAGGCATCGGGACGCCCGCCTTACTTCTTGGCGTGGGCCGAGATGTAATCGATCGCCTGGCCGACGGTCTGCATCTTTTCGGCCTGCTCGTCGGGGATTTCGGTGTCGAACTCCTCCTCGAGGGCCATGACGAGCTCGACGGTGTCGAGCGAGTCGGCACCTAAGTCGTTGACGAAATGCGCGGTGGGCGTCACTTCAGCTGCGTCGACGCCGAGCTGCTCGACGATGATCTGCTTTACGCGGTCTGCGATGTTGGCATCAGCCATGATGTCTTGTCTCCTTGAGATGCGTCTTCCGTCCTACATGTACACGCCGCCGTTCACATTGATGACTTGTCCGGTGATATATGTCGACTCGTCCGACGACAAAAACAGGACCGCCCGGGCGACGTCGATGGGGTCGCCCATCCGCCCCAGAAGAATCCTCGCCACGAACCTGTCTTTTATTTCTTGCGGAAGCCCATCCGTCATGGGAGTTTTAATAAATCCCGGGGCCACGGCATTTGCTGTGATGCTGCGTGAAGCGAATTCCCGTGCGATCGACTTCGTCAACGAGATCAGGCCACCCTTCGACGCGGCGTAGTTGGCCTGACCAGCGTTTCCTTCTTGCCCCACGATGGAGGCAATGTTGATAATGCGCCCGTAATGAGCCTTCATCATCGGTCGAACGCAGGCTTTGACGAAGTTGAAAGCGCCCTTTAAGTTCACATCCAGCACGAGATCCCAGTCCGCTTCGGACATGCGCATGAGCAGATTGTCCTTGGCTATTCCCGCGTTGTTGACCAATATATCAATTTTTCCAAATTTATCCAATACGGCTTTGGAGACAGCCTCGCATTGGTCGTACCTGGTCACGTTGCAGGCCAGGCCCAACGTCGTTCCCTCTTTGCCGGTCGCCAGCGTCGCGGCGGCCTTGACCGCCATCTCGGCGTTGACGTCGACTATGACTACTTTCGCGCCTTCGGCGGCGAACAACTCGGCCGTCGCGTAGCCTATGCCTTGGGCCGAACCGGTGACGATCGCGACTTTGTCCTTGAGCCGCATTCCCGTGGTAGGGAGCGTCCGGGGCGCCGTCTCGGTATTCATACTCAATTCTCCTTAAGCGCGACAGGTTGGGTCGAGACCGCTGCCTCGGAAGCCCGGGAAATGGTCTCACGCAAAGCTTTGGGCAGGTCCGTCTCGGCTGTTTTCGCCGCGACGCGGATCGCGTTGGCGATGGCGCGGGCGTTGGAGGCGCCGTGAGCGACGATCGCCGCGCCCTCGATGCCCATCAACGGCGCCCCGCCGTACTCGTCGTAGCTCATCTTACGTTTGAGCCGAGAGAGTGGTCCGCGCAGCGCCAGGCAAGACAGGCGGTAGCGCCAGGACGACATCAATTCGCCCTTGAGCTGAGACAGCATGGCCGCGGCCGTGCCCTCCATCGTCTTGACCAGGACGTTGCCCGCGAAACCGTCGCAGACGACGACGTCGGTCTTGCCCGCGGGGACGTCGCCGCCTTCCACACAGCCCGAGAAGTTCACGCCCGCGCTCGCAAGCAACGAATAAGCCGCTTTCGTCAGTTCGTTGCCGGTGCCTTCCTCCGCGCCGCTGCTGAGCAAGCCGACCGTGGGTTGGGCGACGCCGTAGACGCGGCGCGCCAACAGCGCGCCCATCATGGCGAATTGGACGAGGTGCCAGGGTTTGCAGTCCACGTTGGCGTTCGCATCGAGGAGTATGCAGACCCCGTTGGCCGTGGGGATGGGAACGGCGATAGCCGGGCGCAACACGCCGGGCACGCGCTTAAGGTGCCACAGTGCCGCAGCAGTCGTCGCCGCGGAGTTGCCGGCCGAGACGAAGGCCTCCGCACGGCCTTTGGCGCACAGTTCGGCGGCGACCATGACCGAAGATTTAGGCTTGGCGCGGCAGGCCGAGGAGGGCTCCTCGTTCATGCCGATGAGATCGGGAGCGTCGGCGATGATGAAGCGCGGATCGCCGTCGGCGATGCCGCGCGCGGTGAGCTCGGCGCGTATCGCGGCGGCCGGTCCCGTCAGGATCAGCTCGACGCCGGATGCGTTGGCGGCCGAAATGGCCCCCTCGATGTTGGGGGTCAGTCCGAAGTCACCGCCGACGGCGTCGAGCGCGATCCTCACACGAGGCGTGTCAAAATCTTACTGCTTGCCGCCCTCGCCGCCTTCCGGCTGCGAGCCTTTCTTCTTGGTCTTGGGCGGGCGCACGAGCAC
>JAYVZL010000177.1:0-4992 GCA_043783505.1 Elusimicrobiota bacterium | reverse complement strand
CCGAGGTCTTCTCGAGAAGGCGCGAATTCATCACGTACGAGAAGCGGACCTCGCACTCGTTGCCGATCTGCGTGTCCTCGATGTGCGTGAACGGCCCGATGCGGCACAGGCGTCCGATCTTCGTGTGGCCGCGCAGGATCGTGCCGGGGTAGATCACGGAGTCCTGGCCGATCTCGACGTCCGCATCCACGTGGGTCGACTGCGGGTCGCGGATGGTGACGCCGGACAGCATCAAGCGCTCGAGCATGCGCTTGTTCAGGACGCGCTCGCAAATGGCCAGTTGGGCGCGGTTGTTGACGCCCTGGACTTCCTCCGCGTTGGAGGTCGCGTACGCGTGGATGCGGCCGCCCTTGGCGCGGATGACTTCCATGACGTCGGTCAGGAAGTGCTCCTTCTTGGGGCCCTTCGCGGAGATGTCCTTGAGCCCCTGCATGAGGGCGTCCAGCTCGAACACATACGCGCCGGAGTTGACCTCGCAGATCGCCGCTTCCTTCGGGGTGGCGACCGACTCCTCGACGATGCGCTGGACCTCGCCCAGAGCTCCGCGCACGATGCGGCCATAGCCCTTGGGGTTCTGGAGGCGCGCGGTGAGCAAGGTCGCCTGGCCCTTGAGCTGATCGTGGGTGAGGGCCAAGTTGTAGATCGATTCGTAGGTGAGCAGGGGGGTGTCGCCGCACACCACCATGGCGGTCTTGAACTTCTTGAGAAACGGCAGGGCCTCGAGCACCGCATTGCCCGAGCCGAGCTGCTTTTTCTGGTGAATGATCGTGATCGGCCGGGAGATGCCGGCGGACTTGGACATATCCGAGGTGGCGTCCTTGACTTGCTGCCCCTCATGGCCGACGACGACGCCGATGGCGCCGGGCTTGAGCGCGTTGGCGATGCGCAGAACGTAGAAAAGCATCGGCCGTCCGCCCACGTGGTGAAGAACCTTGGGGATGGAAGACTCCATCCGCGTGCCTTGGCCCGCGGCGAGAACCAGCACGCAAAGCTGACCTTGTCCTTTTTTACTTGCGCTCATTTCTTATCCTTTAAAATCGGAATTCCCAGGCCTGGATTCGAACCAGGAATAACGGATTCAAAGTCCGCTGTGTTACCATTACACCACCCGGGAGTCTAAACCGGTCCCGGCGACGGCCTGGCGAAGCTCTTGCTCGTAACAAGCGAACACTTTCCTCTCCAGAAGTGTGCGAAACTCGACCGTGATCGGGTGCGCGACGTCCTTGAAGCTGCCGTCCGGCATCTTCCTAGACGGCATGCAGAGGATCAAGCCCTTGTCGCTTTCGATCACCTTCAAGTTGCGGACCACGAAACAGCGGTCGAACGTGACGGTGGCGAACGCCTTCAGCTTATCCTCTTTGCGCAGATGGACGCGGATTTCCGTGATTTCCAAGTGGTCAACCGTGACAGCTGGTCAAATAGACCTTCCAGGGGTACGCCTGGATCCGCCGGACGACCCGCTCGCCCTCGACGTGAGACGAGACGAACCCGAAAACCGAAGAGCCCGAGCCCGACATGCGCACCCCCTTCGCACCCGCTGATTCCAGAATACGACGGGCTTGCGCGACTTCCGTCATGACCGGCAACCCCGCCTGCTCCAGGCGGTTGAAAAGCAGCCCCCCCCATTCTCCGACGGGACGGCCCCTTTTCAGACAGCGAAGCAGTTTATCAAGTTGGGATAGACGCGTCAATATGTCGGATCTGCGACGGGGCGGCAAAGCCGTGTACACCGGTCCGGTCGGCGAGGGAAATCCGGGCCAGACCAAGATCATAAAAGGGAGGGATTTATGGATTTTCACGATTTTGAGGCGGTCGCCGATGCCCGTGGCGCGGCAAAAATTGGCGGGGTGAAGGAAAAAAGGCACGTCGGCGCCCAGTTTGACCCCGATCTCGAACAGTTTTTTCCTGCGGGCCGCCGTCAAATCGATGTTAAAAATACGGGCTAACCCCAGCAATGTCCCCGCCGCGTCGGATGATCCCCCGCCGAGCCCCGCGCCCATCGGGATGCGTTTGATCAAGGTGATCTTGACGCCGCGCCCGACGCTGAACGCCCGATAAAACGCCTTCGCCGCCCGCATCACCAGATTGTCGGGACCGGCGGACAGGGGCATAGTGCCCAACTCGTCGATGATATCCAGAGTCGGCCGCTTGCCGTCGATAAATTCCATATCGAGCACGTCATAGATGTTGATCTTCGCGAAAAGCGTGGCCAGCGTGTGATAGCCGTCCTTTCGCTTTCCGGTCACTTCCAGAAAAAGATTTATCTTCGCGGGGCACTGCTGCTTCACGGCTCGAACTCGACTTTCGGCTCGGCGCAGAAGATGCCTAATTCCCAGAACCGCCCCTTGGCGTCTAGACGCCGCGGCACTTGGCGTCCGCGCGCGCGCAGGAAGTCCGACAGCGTCACCGTGACGCCCGGGGGAATTGGGGAAATGGCTCCGGCCAGGGCCGCGTTGAGGTCCGCGCGCCAGGCCGGACGCGCCAAGCTCTCGCGCGACCAGCCCTTGACGTAGCGCGCCGGCCCCGGCGCGAAGGCCTCGCCGGAAAGGGCTGCGGCAATCACGTCGAAGGCGCCGCGCGCCGCTTCCTCCACGCGCGCGTTGTCGAGACCTTCCACGGGAAAACGATCCATCGCGAAGCCGTGAGAATCAAGATGAGCGCTCCAGGCCGTGGAGAACATCGGCCCCAAGATCTCAAATACCGTCTCATGAGGAGAGCGGAACGTGAACAACGCCTGACGCGCGACCGAGTGGCCCGCGATTCGCCCCTTGAGTTCGCACAAGCCGCTGAATTTCTTGACGCCGCCCTGGACGGCGGCCAGGTGCCGGCGCCACAGCTCGCCGATGGCCTCGTCGTTGAGATTTTTCTGAAGGATGTCGGCCTTGCCGCCGGCCTTGGCCGCGCCCAGACTTTGCGCGCGGCGCCACGCCAGCCAAGCGTCTTCGTCCTGCCCAAGGGCTTGCCGCGCCGTCCCCAAATGATCCCAAACCGAGTCATCGTCGGCAATGGCGCGGGCCGACGCCTCGAGCTCGACGAGGGCCTCGGTGCTGCGGCCCAGCTTGAACAAGGCCCAGCCCAACGAATCGCGATAGGCGGCGTTGGCCGGCTCAAAAGAAAGAGCGCGGCGGATGAGCTGCTCGGCCTCGCCCAGCTTTTGGCCGCGGTCGGCGAGCGCGTAGCCGAGATAATTCAGGGCCGGGGCGTCGTCGGGGGTGTGCGACAGCAGGTGGCGAAACTCGGGCTCGGCCTCGGACATCTTGTCCATCTTCTCGAGGATCGTCGCCAGCTGCCATCTGGCGTCGCGGTCGTCGGGCTTGACGGCCAGAACTTCGCGCAAAAGCGCGACGGCTTGCGCGCGTTCTCCCTGATCATCGTGGCCCAAGGCCAGGTAGTAGGCGATGCGGTCGTCCTTGGGCCAGCGCTTGCGCGCTTCCTCGAGAGTGCGCATCGCCTCCTTCGCGCCGCCCGACTGCAATTGGTAGTAGCCCAAGCGCAAATGCAGAGTCGGATCGTCCTTAAGGGCGGCGCTGTCCTTTAAAAAAGCGGCCGCGCGAGGGAAATTTCCGGCGTGCTCCGCGTCGGCGGCAAGCCAGGCGCAGGCGGCCGCGTCATCGGGGCGCTTTTCCTTCAAGCGCGCGAACTCGGCGCGCGCCGCGTCGAAATGCCCGCTCGCGGCCTCGAGATCGGCGATGTGCGCCCACAACTCGTAGTCGTCGGGGATGGCCGACAGTATCTTGCGGTACTCGGCGATCGCCGCGGCCGTATCATGGGAGACTTCGAAGACCTGGGCCAGCGACACGCGCACGGGATCGGACAATCCGTCGTCGAGCGCGATCGACTGCCGTAGCTTGTCGACCGCCGCGTCATAGCGTCCTTCCTGAGCGTCGAGCTTACCCAACTCGTGGAGGACCCGGGCGGCGTGGTCGGGGTTTTCCTTGCGAAAATGCTCGAGCAGCGCGCGCGCGCGCTGGGGCTCCTTGGGAGCCACCAACTCGGTCAGCGCCATGATCGCGTCGATGGAGGCCGGGTCGAGCTTGAGCGCGGCCTCAAAGGCCGAACCGGCCTCCTTCTCAAGCCCCCGGGACCAAAGCACCCGGGCCAAGATCATCGACGACTTGCCGTCCTTGGGCGCCAGCTCCAGCCGCCGTCGCGCCCACTTCTCCGCGCGCGGCCAATCCTCGAGCTCGAGGGCCAGGTCGGCGGCCTCGCCGGCGAGGAATGCCGAGCTGGGATCGAGGGTCAGGGCCTTCTCATAGGCGGCCAACGCTTCGGAGTATGCCCCGCGGCGCTCGAGCAAGGTCCCGCGCAGGTACTCGCGCTGGGCGGGCGCGGCCGAGCCCGAGCCGCCCGACGAGGACGCCGCGGCGAAAGAGGCCAGAAGAAAGATCAGCGAAACGGCGAGATTCACTTGAGGTTTAAGTCCATGAGGACGGCGTCGGAGCCGTCATTGTAGAACTTCTTCCGGCGCCCGACAACCAAGGCTCCGGCCGAGATATAGAAAGACAGCGCCCGCGCGTTTGACGCCGAGACCTCAAAGGAAATCTTGCGGCACGCCCTTGTCTTTGCCGCGCCTTGAAGGGCCTTAAATAAAGCGCGCCCAACTCCCTTGCCGTCGACGGCCACGGCGATATCAAGAAGAAGGCAATCGCCGTCGACGACGCGCGCCAGAATATAGCCGTGAGGTTCGCTCACCATTAATATGCCGTCGGGACGGCCCAATTCATGAACAAAAGCCTCGCGGCTCCAGCCGGCAGCAAACGGCTTTGTCTTCGCCAACTCAGAGACCCACGTGATATCCCCCGCCTCGGCGGGTTTAACGATTGGTTTTTTCATAACCGGCCGGTTTGAGGTAGAACGGCTTGAACGGCGGGGTTTTTTTCGCGAGAAGAAAACGGCGCGCGACGGGCAGAAGGTCAGCCGCATCGGTGTCGTCGTAGGCGACGATGAAACCCTTCTTCTCCGCCGCCTCGCGCGCATCGGGCCAGTCCTTAG
>JAYVZL010000176.1:0-5008 GCA_043783505.1 Elusimicrobiota bacterium | reverse complement strand
GCGGCCGAAGGAGAGATGGGCGTGCTTCCCGGCCACCAGTCGTTCTTGGTTCAGCTCGGGGCCGGCGAGGTGCGTGTGACCGAGGGCAAGGAGATCAAGCGCTTCGCCGTCTCGGGCGGGTGCGCCGAGATCAAGCAGAACGTGATCTCGTAGTTCGCCGAAACCGCGGAGACCGCCGAACAGATCGACGCTGAGCGCGCGAAGCAGGCGTTGGAGAAGGCGAAAGCCGAGAACGCTAAGCCGGGCCTCGATTCGATGCAGATGGCGGAGATCGAAGCGGCGATCCGCCGCGCCCAGGTCCGCCTGCGCGTGGCGCGCCACGGCAAGAGCGTACCTCCCCATCTCGAGGACCGTTAGCTCGGTGGACAAGAGGTCCGCGCTTAAGACGCCGCCGCCCCCGCCGATCGAGGGCAATCACAGCAAGGTCATCCGCAAATCCTCCTCCGGATTTGAATGGGCGGGCGTGGCGCTCGAGGCGTACAAAGCCGACACCGAGACTTGGAAGGGCATCACGCGGCGCGAGTTGATGGGCAAGCGCGGCGAAACGACGAAGTTCCACGTCCGCTACTTCGAAATCCAGCCGGGAGGGCACTCGACGCTCGAGAAGCACGAGCATGAGCACGTGGTCATCTCCATGCGCGGCGTCGGAGAAGCTCAGGCCGGCTGCTATATCTGGAAAGTCTCGCCCGGCGACGTGGTGTACGTTTCCCCCTCGGATCCCCATCAGTTTCGGTGTCCCGACGACGCGACGGAACCCTTTGGATTTCTGTGCATCGTCAACTCCGAGCGCGATAAGCCGACGACCGTCGACGGCCTCGGCGTGTGCCATATCTGCGAATAAAAACATGAACCACGCCCCAGAGTTTTTAAAGATCGTCGAGGACGCGAAGTCTCGGGTCAAAGAGACGACCGTTGCGGCCGTGCTCGCGCGGCTTAAGAAGGGAGAGAAGATAATTCTTGTCGACACGCGCGAGGACAACGAATGGGCCAAGGGCCGGATCGCCGGCGCGATCCATCTCGGCAAGGGCGTCATCGAGCGCGAAATCGAAGCCGCGATTCCAGATAAAAAATATGAAATTATTCTTTACTGCGGCGGTGGATTCCGCTCGGCGCTAGCGGCTGATAATCTGCAAAAAATGGGCTATACCGGCGTTGTCTCGATGGATGGCGGCTGGCGCGACTGGTGCCAGGCGAACGGACCGACCGAGAAATGAGGTCGTCGTGGGCGCGGACGGTCCCCGCGCTCATGGTCCTGTTCGCCGCGGGCTGCGCCGAGCTTGGTCTTGTGCCCGCTGGCGCTCCCCCTCCGCCGCGCCCTCGTCCGATGCTGCGCGCCTCGCGCGAAACCACGGGCACTTTCGGCGCGAGCCTTATCGCGCGTCGCAAGGTCGACGGGGTGCGCGTCGAGGTTTTAGTCATCGGCGAAGGGCAGGTCCGCGGCAATCTTCTGTCGGAGTTAAAAAGCCCCGAGTCGCGCTTGAAGCCGCCGCTCATGGCCGTGCTGATACGCCATCCGAAAGAAGGAGCGATTCTCTTTGGCGCGGGATTGCCCGAGGACATGGGCGGGTTGGGAGCCAGGCGGCTTCGAGGCTCGGCTTTGTCTCCGTTTACCGCGGCCCCAGGCCGGGACATCGTCTCGCGCCTGGCCAGTCGAGGAGTTAAACAGGAGGACGTGCGTTGGGTGATTCTGCCTGATTTGGCTCCGGAGTGGTCTGGCCGGACCGGGGCCTTCCCGAATGCGACGATAGTCCTGTCTTCACAGGCTTGGGTCAATCCCAAACGGCGTGCCTTAGAAAAAGACATGCCTGATCCCCGGGCATTTGTTCCAGAGGAGCGGCTAATACTTAAGGATTTCTCGGACAAACAGCCTTACGGAACTTTCATGCACGGCATCGATCTATTCTCGGACGGCACGATCATTCTTCTTGATCTAGAAGGAGGAGCGGCCGGAGGCATGGGCGTTTGGGTCAACTTGGATTCCGGTTCGATGCTGTTGACCGGACCGGCGGCCTTCGTTTACGACAACATCTTCGACGCGGCCCTTCCCGACGACAAATTCGTCGTCGATCTCTCGAGCTTCGCCTGGAACGCGCGGGCGATGCGCCTGGTCCAAGAGGCCGTGCCGCGCCTGGTGATCCTCCCCGCGCACGACTTCTCCACGCTCAAGCTCTCGCCCCGCCCGGACATCGAACTCGTGCCCTAATAGGCGCGAATTTCGTCCTATGTAGTAGAAAAGGCCACCCTAGGACCAGAGCCTAGACGTCCTAGGTCTATTGACCCTGTTCGCTCGCGGCCGGCCAACTTATCCTGTTGGCATGACTCGAACTCGAATATTGGCCGTACTGTCCTGTGGAATCTTGATGATGGCCGAAAATCCGGCGTTTTGCGCCGAGGCCAAATCAAAGGTGACCCAAAAGCAGGTGCTCAAGCGTTACGGCATCGCTGCACCCCCGGACCTTTCCGCGTTCGGCCTTAAGAAAGCGGGGGAAGTGTATGTTAAAGCCGATACCCGCGAGGCTACCGAGAAAGAGCTGGTCGCGGCTCTCGAGTCGCTTCGTGCTCGCGGCGACGCGGGAAAAACAAAATCAGGGTCCGTCACGCCCGCCGTTTTAACTGGAGCGCTCTCCGCGGGCGGACCGGATTTCGATAATTCGAAGAAGGCCGCGTCGGGCCAGATAGATTTAGTCTCGATGGCCGACTCCGCGGATCCGCAGGTACGGGCCAAGGCGATAGCTTCTCTCGGGGATCTTAAGAATGAGAAGCTGGCGCCGCTTTTCATTCTTAAGATGCATGATCCGGAGGCGAAGGTTCGTGACGCCGCGGCGCGGGCGATCGGCGGCCTCCTAGCGCTCAATAAGAAAGATTCGCAAGAGGGTGATTGGCGGCCTTATATGAAAGCCTCACCGCCTTTGCTGAGCGCGCTGGCCCTGAGTCCCGACCAGGTGGACCCGGGCCGGGAGACGGGGAAGGTTCTTTACGAGAACATCAGCTACGGCAATCTGATCTCCGATCCGGATGTCACGCGCATGGTCAGAGGCATGGACGATCCGCGGGTACTCATGATCATGATGGGGGCCAACGATGTGAGCCGCGTGGGTCAATGGACGGGCATGCATGCCGTCGACGGCGTGGCATATTTCACCAGGATTAAGACATTGACGAACGGGCGCGTGAGCCGCCTATTCTCAGATCCCGCGATTAAGACGATGACGAAGGTCACGGTTCTAGCGAGGCTCGTGAACTACCGGATTCTTGAAGACGCCTTGCGCAACGATTCCGAAATGAATCGTCTCCTGCCGGGCCTGCTCTTTGAGCCGGAAGGATTACAGAACAATTGGATCCGGTCAAACGAGATTTGGACCATCGACGATATTGCGCGCAGGGTTTACGGCGCAGGTTTTTACAAAAGCATCATCGATCGTTTGCCGACGCTGACGGAGGGAGGACGAAAAGCGGCGCTGGCATTTTTAAACGCGCACCCGACGCGGTTGTCCGCCGCGCAGCGGGCGGCCATATCCGATTCATCGACGGCGCAGAAAAACCCCGGAACGACCGTGTATGCCCAGTGGCCTAAAGACCGTTTGGACGTGAGCCTGTTTATGACGAAGTCCCTACACTACGTCGACAGCATGTTGAACAGTCTTGATAAGGCCGGCTATAAAGTCAAAAGCGATCAGAAGCTGAAGACCCGAAAGCTGGAGCTAACTCGCTCCGGGGCCGTTGAGATACGACTTCATATGGAGGTCTTCGATTCCAACGAGGAGAACGATTGGTGGGCCCTGGACCACCAAGCCTTAACGGACGCCATTGTGAAGGCGATGAAGGATCCTAAGCAGCAAGCTATTATTTTCCGAGGACACGCCGGCGACTATGACTCATTTCAAATCGGAAATGTTAAATCCGACGGCAAAGTCTTCGCGGATTTAAGTTGCTACAGCGATTTTCGCTCCGAGATCGCCATCCGCGGCTGCGCGAACTGCGATTATTTCGGAACCGTCGGCACTTCGAACGGGTGGAACAACGATTTTCTCTTGCCCAAGCTGATCGCCGATCTCGCCAATAAAGAGGATCCTGAGGATATGCTGGAGAGCTACAAGAGGCAGCTGCCCGCGGGCGAGTATTATTTAGCCGGCAGCGCGACGCAGGCCGGCCGCTGGAAGAAGCAGCGATAAAGTTTCGACGGAGATCGTGGAAAACGAGAAAAATATCATCATGAGCCGGACCGAGCAAATGAAAAATTCGGCGAAATAAAAAATATTTTAAATTTTAAAGCGCCGTTCTCCTCGAGAAATTGACGAAAGAGGCGGCGGCACAAATAAATTTAAAAAGACATGTTGACAACGTTAAGTAGTTGTGCTAGAATTTCGTTACTAAGGCAGCGACTAAAAACGCGGCCCAGTGGCAAAGTAAATTTGCCCCCGGCTTCTTGGGAAGAGACAAGAGGTCTGGACAAGTTTTTTGTTCTTTGACAATTCGGTATTTGCAAGCGAATGGGCGCCCTGCTCTTCCCCCCGGAAGAGAGGGCGTAAGGAAATTATTAGGTGTGTGTTTTAGATCCGAGTCGATCGAAAGATCGATGAAGGTCGAGAAACAACAAGAGCAAAGAAGAGTCAATTCTTCTTCATTTTAGACTTAAGCGGAAGTAATCGGGTCTTACCCCGGTAAAAACGCCCAAATTTAAATGGAGAGTTTGATCCTGGCTCAGAATTAACGCTGGCAGAGTGCATAACACATGCAAGTCGAGCGAGGTGGCGGCTTATTGCGCCTAGCGGCAGACGAGTGAGTAACACGTAAGCAATCTACCCTTGAATGGCGAACAACCAATCGAAAGGCTGGCTAATGCGCCGTACTCTCCTTTAAAGGCATCTTTAGAGGAGGAGAGATCCGCAAGGATCGTTCTTGGAGGAGCTTGCGGCCCATCAGCTAGTTGGCGGTGTAATAGACCACCAAGGCTACGACGGGTACCCGGCCTGAAAGGGCGGACGGGCACGATGGCACTGAGACACGG
>JAYVZL010000175.1:0-5009 GCA_043783505.1 Elusimicrobiota bacterium | reverse complement strand
CGAGAGTCATGTTGTTCCAGTCCTGATGCTGGACGAACTGAATGCGTTCCCCATTTGGCACGCCCGGCCCGTATAGCGTCTGCGTGAAATCGACCGACGACGGGTACCAAAGCGAGCCCGCGCCGTAGCCGGAGAAGCTGATCAGCGCAGGATCGCCGAGAACGATGCTCTCCTTGAGCGCGTCCCGCGTATTCGTCGCGTAGAACTCCGTGCCGGTCAGCCAGTTCGACGGCTGTGTCGCCGACAGGAAAGTGCCGCGGACGATGGCCGGAACCAGGCTGATATCGTCGGGGATCGTCGAGTGGAAGGTCTGGACTAAATGGCCCCAGTCGAAGCGCTCCTCGCGGCGGCTGAGAAAGAGGACCTCGTACGATTTATCCGTGGGCCGCAGAAGATATTCCTCAAGCCGCACGCGCCGGCCGAAGGCGTCTACGACGTCCTTGCCCAGCTGCGCCTCGTTGGACTTGAGCTCGCGATTGCGCATGTCCTCGAGCATCTTGCGGGTGGCGTCGCGCGCCATCTCCTGGTGGACCGCGTATGGGCGCACGGCCGCAAGCGCGCGGTCGTCGTTGAGCGCCACGATGTGCGGTCGCTCCATGCCCCCTTCGCCGATCTTCATCGTCTCCTCGGAGGTGATCACCGCCTCGCGGCCCTTGTTGTCCTTGACCTCGAGCACGCCCTCGGCCATGCTGACCTCGGTGTTCCCCTTGTCGTCGGCGCCGATGTCGAAGACCGTGCCGCGCACCGCGCACACCGCGGTCGGCGTGCGGATCGACACCCGGCTGCTGAGCAGCCCGGCGAAAGCCGCGCGGATCTTGCCTGCCTTCAGCGTGAAGCTCGTCTCCTTGGAATCGGTCTTGTCGATATTAAAAAGCGAGGCGATGCCCATCTGCACTCGCGAACCATCGACGAAGCGCAGTTCCGCCATCGACGTGCGGCTCGTGCGCACCTCGTCGCCGGCGACCACCTTCTCCTCCGTCGTGATTTGGCGCCAAGGCGCGGTGGGGCCCGAGCGCACGTCGACGGACCCGCTCGGGACCAGCAGGATCGGACCCGCCGCTGCTGCTGCGACCGCGCCCAGTCCGGAGAGCAGGAAAGCCGCGAGCAGGCGCTTCATTAGAATTTCCATCCTAACCCCGCGAAGTAGTTGTAGTTGCTGTAGCTGTACCGGTAGGTCTGCTCGAAAGCCGTGTTGGCGCTGGTCCTAGACCAAGCGGCGCGCAACTTCACCTCCAATTCCCGCCAGACCGGCTGAGCCGCGTCCAAGGCGACGCTCCCGGAGTACTGCACGAGCTTCTCGCCCTTGTAGCTCCCGTCGGCGTTCTGCGCCAGACGGCCGGTGTAGCGCCGCATCGCGGTCTCAGCCCCGAGACGGATGAGCGTGTTCGTCGCCAGGAACGTGGCGGTCAAGCTCGGCGCCAGCCGGGTCTCCCAATAATCGTAGTACGCGCCGACGAACTTCAACCGCGAGGGGTCGGCGTCGAAGTCGTTTTGATTCGAGATCAAGTCGGCGATGGTGAAGCTGACCGCCGCGACCGGCCGCACGCGCCCGAGCGGCTCCCAGTCGTTGAAGCGCTTGCTCACGCCCAGGTTCAGGCTTTGATAGGCGTCGGAGCGGTTCGTGCCGAGAAACTGGCCTTGGGATTGCACCACCTTCTGGTCGGTGAAGCTGATGAAGGAAAGAGAATAGAACGCCCAAGCGCTCACGAAGCCCGGGAAATCGAGCTCGTTACGCAGGGCGATCTGATTGCTCACCGTGTCGAGGATGCGCGAGCCGGGGTTGGGCGCGGTCTGCTGCGTGCCGAACTGCGAGGTCAGGGACTGAAAATTCGGATAACGCGTGTAGTAAAGGTCGTACGACAGCTGCCACGTCCAGGGGATCTCGTAGCCCCAGCGCGTCTTGTGCTCCAGGAGTACGCCCGCCTCGTAGCGCTGGAAGTCGTAGAGGCCCCGGCCCCACTTCTCATCGACGGTCTCCCGGAAGAACTCCTGACGCACGCCGTCGCGCGGATTGAAGCTCCAGCCGTCGTCGAAGCGCTTGACCCACTTCGCGCCGAGAGACCCGTTCGCGCTTTGTTGGAACAGAGTTCCGCCGCCGGCGAGCTCGTTGACCTGCTTAAAGCCCGTGTAGGACGCGGCGCCGTCGAGATAGAAGCCTGAGTCGCTGCGCAGGCTGTGCAGCAGCTGGATGTTGCCGGCCGCGTAACCGTTGACCGCGCCGGCGGTGTCGTTGAAGAAATACTGCCCGGTCATCAACTCCAGACCTCCCTGCGTCTTCCAGCCGGCCATCCCCTGCGCGCGGACCGTCGCCGCGGCCGCCAAAACCGTTCCAACCAACGCGAGGCGCATCGAGGAGGATCTCATCGGTCCATCACTCGAAGCGCAGACCGAACGTCACGCGGTGGGTGCTGCCGAGATCTCCGTACGGCAGGAAAGCGTAATCCATCGAGAACCGGTTGAATTTCACGCCCAAGCCGACGCCGAGACCGACCAAGGAGTTTTGCAGCTGATCGGCGCCGTGGCCGAGTTCGTAGCCGCCGCGCGCGGCTAGATTGGGGCTGATCCAGTACTCCCCCCCGGCGCTCCAGTACATGCGGCGCTCCGTTACCAGCCAATGTCCGTCCGTGGCGAGCAGCAGCTTCGAATCGAGCATCTTATAGGCGAGACCGCCCTGAAAATTGAGAGGCAGACTGTCGGGGCCGATGTCGGAGCCTATGTTCTTTAGCGAAGCGCCGGCGGTAAGACCGTTGACCGGAGTGCGGACCAGCGCGCCGAAGTCCAGCGCCATCGCGTTGCCCCGAAGCGAGTCGAGCTCCGTGCGCACGTACTTCACGGTCATCCCGCCGGCCACGCGCTCCGCGAAAGTCCGCGCGTAGGAAAGGCTCGCAGCATAGTTCTGATTTGAAAAAGTCGCGTCGGGCGCTTCGGTATCGCCGGCGCGCTTCTCGATGTTGGTCACCGTCAAATAGTTCACGCCCGCGGCCCATGTCCCGCCGGCGAACTTCAGGGGCGCCGCATAGCCGAAGTAGCCCTGGCTTTGATCGATGAACAAGGAGCTGTAGCTGGCGGTGACGTTGCTCTTGTCCACGAAGGCCAGCCCGGCCGGGTTCCAATTGACCGCGTTGGCGTCGAGGCCGGTGTCCACGGCCGAGAACGCGCTTCCCATTCCGAGTTGGCGCGCGCCGACTCCGATCGTCAGGAAGTCGGCGCCGCTGGTGCCGGGGCCGCCAGTGAGCACGCTCAACGCCGCCGCGGGCGAAGCCGCCAATGCCAGGGCGGCGATGAGCGCGGCCCTCATTTGATCACCGCCAACTTAAAGGTGCCCGAAGCCTGCTTCGCGCCCCCAATCGAGAGCACGCCGTAGTAGACGCCGTTGGCCACGGGCAGGCCGGAACGGTTCTTGCCGTCCCAAGTCGTGTAGTAGCAGGTGCTCGCCGAGGCCTGTCCCGCGTCGAGCTCGCGCACGAGGCGGCCGGCCAGCGTGTAGATGCGGATGAGACCCGCGCCGCTGACATCAGCCGGGATCTCATACTTGATTACCGTGCCGTCGGTGACCGCGCTGGTGGCACCCCCCGCGCACAGGCTCGTCGCGTTCAGCGCGACGGTTTTAGTCTGCAGGTTAAAGGGATTGGGGAAGTTAAACACGCGCACCGTCGTCCCTGAGAAGGCGCCGCCGCTGACCTGCGACGGACGCAGCACGGCGAAGGCGCCCACGTCGTCGACGGCGGCGACGGACACGCTCGGAGAGTAGCCGTTGCCGTTGTTGACCGCCATCATGCCCGTGCCCGAGGCGCCTTTCAGAGCGAGAACACTCGCCAGATTCTTAAGCCCTTTGACGGAAATCGTGCCGAGCACGGGGTCGACCGTCTGCAGTCCAGGCACGGACTTCCAACGCCCGCCGCTGTAGGAGAAGATGGCCAGGTCGCTGAGGTCGGCGTTGGTCATGTCGTAGGACAAGGTCAGGTCGACGCCCTTCTGCGTGTAGTTGATGCTGGACAGCTTGACCGAGTAAACGCCGCTGAGGAAAGCCGCCAAGGTGATGCCGGACGTCCGGATCGCGGCCGCCACCTGAGGGGCCGCCGACGCGTCGGTCTCGCTCATGCACATGGACGGAATCGACGACGAGAGGATCGGGATTACGCCGCCGGCCGGCAGGGAGATGCCGGCGCCGTTGCCGCTGTCGCCGCCGCTGATGTCGATGGGCGCCTGGTTCTGCGGTTGCCCTTGGGCGTTGACCGCGGACTCGTCGCCGAGCAGGGCCTGATCGATGCTCTGGCAGGTGTTATTGGGTAGGTTCAAGCCGAAAGCGACTTCCTTGATGACGAGAGGCGAGCGAGGATCGTTGGGCTGAACCTCGAGGTGGAGCGTATACACCGTCCCCGTGCTCAGCTTCGAGAGCGGGTAGCCGAGAAGCAGTTGATTAATGCCCAGGCTGTCGGGCCGTTGGATGAAGCCGCTCGACACGTCGGTCGACGTCGTTTTCGTGAACGGCGACAGGCCGACCCACGCCGACCCTTTCGAGAACTGCTGGTAGTTCGTGATCTTGAACTCGTAGTTCGTAGACACGGGATGTCCGAAGACGTTGACGTCCAGAGGCTTGGGCTTGAGCGCGAAGTCAAAGCCCGTGCGGGCGCCCGCCACGGTCAGCGTCGATTGGTTCTGCACGTAGTAGCCGGAGACGTTGACGAAGACCTTGTACAGGCTCCCGGTCCGCAGCCCGGTCAAAGTGTAAGTGCCGCTGGAATCGGTCACCGCGCGATAGAGAGGCAGGACGGCCGTGGGGTCGGTGGCGTTTAAGGTGTCGTCGTAGGCCAAAACCGTGGCATCCTGGATCGATGTCCGCCCGAAAGCCGCGCAGCCAGTCGAGCCCGCCGGACAGATCGCGTTGTTGGTGTACACCGAGCCGGAGATCGACGAGTTCGAGGCCGCCAGGGCGAACGCGGGCAGGCTCTGCGTCGAGTCGCCGCTGATGGCCGCACTTTGCGCCTGCTGGACGTAGCCGGAGGCGA
>JAYVZL010000174.1:0-5037 GCA_043783505.1 Elusimicrobiota bacterium | reverse complement strand
CCCTGGCTGGATGCCTCTTTATTCTTCATATCCAGGATGATTTCGCCGCCCGCCAGGGCGTCGGATAGCTGACCGGAGTTGTGCACGCGGCGCAGAAGAGCCTCGACGCGGGCTAGAAGTTCCGGGCGGGAAAAAGGCTTGACGAGATAGTCGTCGGCCCCGCCGCGCAAACCGCTCACCTTGGAGGACTCCTCGTTTCGGACCGTGATCATGATGACGGGAATCGACGCCGTCTTGGGATCTTTTTTCAGCATCTCCAGGAACTTAAAGCCGGACATTCCGGGAAGCTCGACGTCGAGCAGCAGAAGATCGACGCGCTCCGCCTTGAGCCAAGCCAGCCCCTCTTCGGCGCGGACGACGTGCTTGACGGCATAGCCGGCGCTCTTTAAAAAACCGACGACCAAGGTCGCGATGTCAAAGGCATCGTCAACCACTAGAATTTTAAATTGCATGCCTTATTCTCATGCTAGCATAAGAGATCAAATGAAGCACGCCCTCTTGAGTCTGGCCCTTCTCCTCGCCGCCGCCCTTGCCGCCCTCGGCTGGGTGTTCTGGCTTCCGGACGTTCGGCCGCTTAAGAAACATCCCCCCGCGACCACAGCCTACATCGAGCTGCGCCGCGCGCAGGCTCTGCGCGCAGGCAAGCGTCTCGACCTGCGCTGGACCTGGGTCGGCGACGAGCGCATCTCCGAGCATCTCAAGATGGCCGTGATCACCGCTGAAGACGACGAGTTCTGGCGCCACGACGGCGTGGACTGGAAGGCGCTGCGCGCGGCATGGGATAAGGACCGCAAGGCCGGACGCCTCCAAGCGGGCGGCAGCACGATCACCATGCAGCTCGCGCGAAATCTGTATTTGTCGCCGTCCAAGAATCCCCTGCGCAAGGCCAAGGAGATCCTCATCGCCCGGCGCCTCGAACGCGACCTCAGCAAGAGCCGCATCCTCGAACTGTACCTCAACACAGTGGAATGGGGCAAAGGCGTTTTCGGCTGCGAGGCGGCCGCGCAAACTTATTTCGCGAAGCCCTGCGCGGATCTGTCGCCGGACGAGTCGGTGGCCATGGCCGTGGTCCTTCCCAACCCGCGCCGTTGGGATCCGGCCAAGCGCGGGGCCTACGTCGAGCGCAACTCACGGCGCATCCTCGCGCGCATGGCGGCTTCAGGCTGGTGGTCGACGGAACTCAACGATGATGGGGCCGCGACCGCGATCCTCGAAGGACCTCAGAGCGGCGAGACGACGGTGAATACCTCAACCGGCTCGGTCGAGGGCGACCAGGGCAAAAACCCCATCGCCGAGGAGTAGAAACCTCCCTCGCCCCGCCAGTCGCTGATCAGGCGCACGGGCAGCGCGAAGGCAACGGTGTAGGTCGTCTTGTCGGCGCGTAAAGGTGCGGTTGGACGGAGAACGTTCGTGTTGGCCCCAGGGATGACCACCATGTCTCCGGGACGGACCTCGTTCCAGCCGCCGCGATTGGAGTCGAGCATGCGCGCGCCGGCCCGGCTCATGTACTCCTGCAATCCCCAATGTCCGGCGCACCAGACGCGGCGTCCCGCCGCGACGGCGGGAGCGACGACCTCGGCGGCCATCGCGCGCGAAGATTCCGCGTGGCGCCAATCGACGCTCGCGCAGGCGATCGAAAGCAAAGCGCTCAGCGCCGCGCCGCCGATCCACAGGCGATCTTTTTCAAGACGTTCCGCCGTCCAAAACGCCAGCGGCGGCAGAAGAAAGAGGATGAAGCGCGCGACGACGGACCAATACACGAACTGAAGGCAAACGACCGCGCCGATCCAAGAAAGCCACAGCGCCCGCCCGCGCGTCCGGGGGCCGACGGCCAGCGCCAGAACCAAGACCGCGGACGATCCTCCCATCAAAAAGCCTGCGAGACGATCCGCCGGAAGAACCCGCGCTAGATCAAACCAAGGAGCGTACAGCGACGCGACAACAAAGATCGCCGCCGCGAGAAGACGGCGCGACGGCTTCAACGCCCAAACGGCGATCATCATCCATGGCGCCAAGCCTCCCGTGAAGGCCAACAGCGCCCGCAAGCGGTGGCTGGGCGCCGACGACAGCATCGCGCCTGAAGCCTTGGTTACGCTCCACACCGCGGCACCCGCTCCCCCTCCGGCCCACGCGCTCCAGGTCGCGCCCAGCGCGAGGCCCGACAGCGCGACGGCCGCCCAGCCCGCGATGCGCCGGGGCGGGACGCCGCGCGACCATGTCCATGCTAAACCCGGGCCCAAGATAAAGACCGCGTTCACTTTCGTCAGAAGCGCTAACGCCGCCAACACGGCCGCGCCCCAGTACGCGCGGCGGTTTTTCTCCTCGACTCCGACGACGAGCAGCCACAGCGCGGGAAAAGCGAGGCCGGCCATGACGCGCTCGGGCATGAAATGATTAAGATTGATCACCCACGCGGGACCGAGCACCACGGCCAGCGTCGGCCATAGGGGGCGCTTGAGAAAGCGCGCCGCCAGGGCCAACAGACCCCAAGCGGCCGCCAGATCAAACGGAAAGAAAAAAGCGCGTGTGCCGTACTCGCCGCCGCCGGATAGCTCCACCGCGACCGCGGATAAATACAGAAACAACGGCGGAGTATTGTTGATCTCCGCCATCGGCTGCGCGCGGCCGTACCAATTGAATGAAAAGCCGAGCGGATCGCCGGGTGCCTCCAAGATGCGGCGCGCGAGGGCGAGAAAAAACGGCTCGTCGATCTGCCAGGCCTTGCCCCATAATATCAAGCCCGGCAGAAGTGCAACGGCCCCGACCAGCGCCAGGTCGCGGCGCTTCAGAGGTTGGTGGTGACCAGCGTCTCGGTGGCGGCGACGCCGTCGACCGCGCGCACGCGGCTGACGATGAGATTGGACAGCTTGTCGACCGTGTCGGCCTCGGCCGCGAGGATCAAGTCCCACCCGCCGAACACCATGTACACCTCGGTGACCCCGCCCAGCGCGCGGATGGTGCGCACGGCGGCCTGTTCCTTGCCCGGCGCCAGCTTGCACAGCACGAAGGTCTTCATGCCTATCTCCTCTCGTTCCATTCCGCCGAGCGGTAGCGCGCCTCGAGCGCGCGCCCCGCCTCTAGCCAACTCGGGCTGATGTCCGTCATCGGCCGTCCGAATTCACGCTCGATACCTTCGATGACCACTTCTTTGGGAACGTTCGCCCTCAGCGAACCTTGATACAAGCCTTTTGAGCCTTTCTTACGCAAGGCCCCCCCTAGAATTTTTTTTCCATGATCGTCGACAATGTCCATTTTCTCCGGCCTTGCAAAGCAGTGCTGGGCAATGCCCTCCAACTTCCGTTCCGGGCTCCAAAGTCCGTTCGCCGTTCCATTAGCCTTTAAGGCCTGATGAATGCCCCTATGTATATTCTTGTAGATCGTGTCAGGCGCGCAGGTCCTGTCCCACGGGAACACGAGACTGAATGTCACGTCCCCGTCGTGAAAGACGATGCCGCCGCCCGTCGAGCGGCGCACGGGCGCGACGTCTTTCCAGCCTCGTCCGTCGCAGGCGGCGCGCACTTCGGAAAACGCCAGCGAATACCCAAAGGTGCAGGCCGGCCCAGCCCAATTATAGACGCGCAGGATCACGGCGTCGCAGGGCGACTCGGTGAGCACGGCCTCGTCCAAGGCCATTTGCCCGGCCCCGTCGAGGACCAGAGGCGTCAGCTGAGTGCTGCGCACGAGCAGAAGAAGTTGCGGTCGCCATAGGCGCCGTCCACGCGCCCGACCGAGGGCCAAAACTTGCGCTCGCGAATCCAGGCCGCGGGATAGGCCGCGGTCTCGCGCGAGTACGGGTGTTTCCAGGCGTCGGAGACCACGGCCTCGGCGGTGTGAGGCGCGTTTTTTAGAGGATTGTCGTCCTTGGGCCACTCGCCCTTCTCGATCTTACGCGCTTCCTCGCGGATGGCGATCATCGCGTCGCAGAAGCGGTCGAGCTCGGCCTTGGACTCGGATTCCGTGGGCTCTATCATCAACGTCGCGACGACTGGGAAAGAAACCGTCGGAGCGTGGAAGCCGTAGTCCATAAGACGTTTGGCGATGTCGTCGACGGAAACGTCGGTCTTGGCCTTGAAGCCGCGCGGATCGACGATGCACTCATGAGCCACTAATCCGTTTTTCCCCTTAAAGAGAACGGGATAATGAGATCCCAAACGTTTGGCGATGTAATTCGCGTTCAGGATCGCGACCTTCGTGGCCTCGGCAAGCCCCGTGCCGCCCATCATTCGGATGTACATCCAAGATATCGGAAGGATCGAGGCCGAGCCCCACGGCGCGGAGGACACCGCGCGGACGGCGGGAGAGCCGGGCAGAAAAGCGGCCAGCTCCTTGACGACGCCGATGGGGCCCATGCCGGGACCGCCGCCGCCATGGGGAATGCAGAAGGTCTTGTGCAGGTTGAGGTGGCAGACGTCCGCGCCGATGTCGCCGGGGCGGCACAGCCCCACCTGAGCGTTCATGTTGGCGCCGTCCATGTAGACAAAACCGCCGTGGTTGTGGACGATCTCGCAAATTTCTTTTATTCCCTCCTCGAATACGCCGTGCGTGGACGGATAGGTGACCATCAACGCGGCCAGGTCCTTGGCATGCTCATCGGCTTTTTTCTTGAGGTCCGTCAGATCGATGTCGCCGTCTTCCAGACACGCGACGGTAACGATGGTCATGCCGACCATCGAGGCCGTGGCCGGGTTGGTGCCGTGCGCGGAAACGGGAATTAGACAAATCTTGCGATGCGTCTGACCGCGCGCGTCGAGCGCCGCTCGGATGGCGAGCAGACCGGCATATTCGCCCTGCGAGCCGGCGTTGGGCTGGAGGCTGACGGCGGCAAAGCCCGTGATCTCGGCCAGCCACTTCTCCAGCTGGCCGGTCATTTCTTTATATCCAAGCGTCTGTTCCGAGGGAGCGAACGGATGCATGCGTCCGAACTCGGGCCAGGTGACCGGCAGCATCTCGGCGGCGGCGTTGAGCTTCATGGTGCACGAGCCCAGCGCGATCATCGAATGCACGAGCGAAAGATCCTTTCCCTCGAGCTTGCGCAGG
>JAYVZL010000173.1:0-12320 GCA_043783505.1 Elusimicrobiota bacterium | reverse complement strand
ATCATGAACGCCCATGCGGGCACCAAGTACGGCATCCCTTATCCCGTGTACTGCCGGCCAGCTTTCGGCATACTGGGGGCTAACGTGCCGGCCGTGCTGCGCGCGCTCGTGGCCTGCGGCTGGTTCGGCATCCAGACCTGGATCGGAGGGGCCGCGATCTACAAGCTTCTAGGCATTTATTTTCCGGCGATCCTCTCGGGAGCGCCTATTCTTCAAGGCTTGAACGCCGGACAATGGTCTTGTTTCTTGTTTTTCTGGGCGATCAACATGTTCGTGATCTATAAAGGCGTGGAATCGATTCGCGTCCTGCTCAACATCAAGGCGCCTCTGCTTATCCTCCTCGGCCTGGCTCTGGTCGCGTGGGCCTACGTCCAGGCGGGGGGCTTTGGCCGGATGCTCTCGACCCCGTCTGCGTTCGCTCCCGGACAGCCCAAAGCCGGCCAGTTTTGGCCCTTCTTCTTTCCGGCGTTGACCGCGATGGTCGGTTTTTGGGCGACGCTCTCGCTTAACATCCCCGATTTCTCTCGCTACGCCAAGTCGCAGAAAGACCAGATGCTCGGCCAGGCCCTGGGCTTGCCTACGACGATGGGGCTGTACAGCTTCATCGGCGTGGCCGTTACATCCGCGACGGTGGTGATCTACGGACAGTCCATATGGGATCCGGTCGATCTCATCGCCAAGTTTAAAAATCCGCTAGTTCTGGCTATCGCCCTGCTGTCCTTATGCATCGCCACGCTGGCGACCAATATCGCCGCCAACGTCGTCGGCCCCGCCAACGACTTCTCCCATATCTGGCCCGAGAAAATCGACTTCCGCATGGGCGGTTACATCACCGGCGTCATCGGCATCTTGATCCAGCCTTGGAAGCTTATCGCCGACCCCTCCGGCTATATTTTCACCTGGCTCGTCGCCTACTCATCTCTGCTGGGCTCCATAGGCGGCATCCTGATCTGCGATTACTACGTCTTGCGCGGGGCCAAGCTCGATGTCAGGGAGTTATATGAGAAGAACGGCACCTATTGGTACGTCGGCGGCGTCAACGGACGCGCGATGATTGCCCTGATCCTCGGCGTAGCGCCGGTCATTCCCGGCTTCCTTGGAACCGTGAAATTGGCTGTGGTGTCGCCCTTTTGGATATCTCTCTATCACTACGCCTGGTTCATCAGCTTCGCCGTCTCGTACGCGTCGTACCAGCTCCTCATGCGCTGGGAGGGAGATAAACGCTATGCCTTATGATCTGATCGTCAAAGGCGGAACCGTCGTCACCGCGTCGGACACCTTCATCGCCGACGTCGGCGTCGTCAACGGCAAGGTCGCCGCCTTGGGCACGATTGCGGACCCCGGCAAGCGCGTCATCGACGCCCGCGGCAAGGTAGTCATTCCCGGCGGAATCGACGTGCACACGCACTTCGACATGCCCTTCATGGGTGCGACTACGATCGACGATTTTACCACAGGATCGACCGCGGCGGTCTTCGGCGGCACCACCTCCGTCGTGGACTTCGCCATCCAGAAGAAGGGGAAGACCTTTCGGCACGCGCTCGACGACTGGCACAAGCGCGCCGCCGGAAAATCAGCGGTCGACTACGGCTTCCACATGATCGTCACCGATTTTCCGGAGAAGCAGCAGAAGGAGATGGACAAGCTCGTCGACGAGGGCGTGGCCTCGTTCAAGCTGTTCATGGCCTATCCCGGCATCTTCATGTCCGATGACACCACAATTTTCCGCGCACTCATGCGCACCCGCGACAACGGCGGAATGATCTGCATGCACGCCGAGAACGGCAGTGTCATCGACGTTCTGATCCAAAAGGCGATCGCCGAAGGAAAGACCAGCCCTGAGTGGCACGCGCTGACGCGCCCCATGACAGCCGAAGCCGAGGCCACGCACCGCGCCATCGCCATGGCCGAGATAGCGGGCGTACCGATTTATTTCGTACATCTCTCCGCCGGCGACGCGATGGAAGAAGTCCGCGCCGCGCGCGCTCGCGGGCTGCCCGTGTTCGCCGAGACCTGCCCGCAATATTTATACCTCTCCGAGGACGACTACCGCCGTCCCGGCTTCGAGGGGGCAAAGTTCGTGATGTCCCCGCCGCTCCGGCCGCAGGGAAACTCCGAGCGTCTATGGCGCGGGCTTGTCCGCAATGATCTCCAGGTCGTTTCGACCGACCATTGTTCGTTCTGCATGAAGGCCGAGACCAACCAGCCGGGCAAGGAGCTGGGCAAAAAAGACTTCTCCAAAATCCCTAACGGCGCTCCCGGCGTCGAGTACCGCCTGCTTCTGCTCTGGGACGCGGTCCAAAAAGGCCGCATCACCGAAAATCGTTTCGTCGAAATCACCTCAACGGCCCCCGCCAAGCTCTTCGGCCTGTACCCGCGCAAAGGCCACCTGAACCCCGGCGCCGACGCCGACATAGTCGTCCTCGATCCCAACAAGACCCACACTTTCTCGACCAAGAACCACCACTCAGCCGCCGACTACAATCCTTATGAGGGCGTCACGGTCAAAGGCTCGATCCGCGACGTCATCGTTCGTGGCGTTTCGATGGTCTCCGATGGGAAATGGGCCGGCAAGACCAGCCACGGCAAGTTTCTCAAGCGGACCCCGCGCGCGTTCTAGTTCCCTTCGCCGCGTGTCGTTTGGCCTTGCGAGCCGCGGCTTTTGCCGCCCCGTCAGTTGACCTCCTACCCATCATACGATCCTATCCCCAAAATTGTTCCCGATCCGGTCACAAAACCCCATCATCTCGTTTGTCGACGAATTGATATAATTTCGTCTATGCCTACCGCCATGAAAACTTCCTCACCCGTCATTCTTAAGCAGTACATCGCCGGACAGTGGGTAGACGGTTCCACGGCCAAGGAAATCGTTTCCACTAACCCCGCCGACACCCGCGACGTCCTCGCCCGTCTCAAGGGCGCAGACAAAGCCGACGCGGTGCGCGCCATCGACGCCGCCCAGAAAGCGTTTCCCGGCTGGAAGGCGACCACGCCCCCGGCGCGCGGCCGCATCCTCGCCAAGGCGGCGATAATTCTAAGAGAGCGAAAAGAAGAGCTGGCCCGCCTCATGACGCGCGAGCAAGGCAAGATCCTGCCCGAAGCGATGGGCGAGATGGAAAAAGGCATCACCTTAATCGAGTGGTTCGCGGGCGAAGGTCTCCGCCTGGGCGGCATCACCCAGCCCTCCGAGCTTCCCAAGAATCTTCTCTACACACTCAGACAGCCCCTGGGCGTGGTCTCGATCATCACGCCTTGGAACTTCCCGTTCGCCATCCCCGCCTGGAAGATCGCTCCGGCGCTGATCTCGGGCAACTGCGTGGTCTTCAAGCCCGCTTCGCTCGTGCCCGCCATGGCCGTGGAACTGGTCAAGGCCTTCACCGAGGCCGGCCTTCCGCCGGGCGTACTCAACCTTGTACTCGGCTCGGGTGCCTCGATGGGCGACATCCTCGTTGAGGAGCCGCGCATCAAGGCCATCTCATTTACCGGCTCGAATGAAATCGGCAAGCGTGTACACACCATCGCGGGAGCCCGCGGTGTGAAGGTCACCTGCGAAATGGGGGGGAAGAACCCCGCGATCGTCTGGGAAGACGCCGACCTCGAGTTGGCGCTGGGCGGCATCATGAAGGGCGCCTTCGGCTCCACCGGACAGCGTTGCACCGCCACCTCGCGACTCATCCTCCATGAAGCCATCGCCGACAAGTTCCTCAAGATGCTTCTAGCCGAGACCGCCAAGATCAAGGTCGGCGATGGTCTCGACAAGGCCACGGGCATGGGCCCGGCGGTCGACGAATCCCAGATGAAAACCGACCTCGACTATATCGAGATCGCCAAGAAGGAGGGGGCCAAGCTCCTATGCGGCGGCAATCGCCTGACCGACGGCGACTTCGCCCACGGTTGGTTCGTCGAGCCCACCATCTTCGAGGGCGTGAAGCCCGCGATGCGGATTTGGCAGGAAGAGGTTTTCGGCCCCGTCCTGGCCGTGACCCGCACCTCCGACTTCGACGAGGCGGTTAAGCTCGCCAACGACTGCCAGTTCGGTCTGACCTGCGCGTTCTACTCTCAGGACCTGACCTTGGCCATGCGCTTCACCGATGAAGTCGAGGCCGGCATGGTCCACCTCAACAGCCCGACCATCGGCGGAGAGGCCCAAGTGCCCTTCGGCGGCGTGAAGGGATCGGGCGTGGGCGAGCGCGAGATGGCCAAGGAAGGCATGCACTTTTTCACCGAGCAGAAGACCGTCTTCCTCGACTACACCGGTCAGCGCCGCGCCTCCAACCTCTACTAGATGCTATGACGCCCTTTTCGGCCATAGTCGCCGGCAGCGTCTCCGGTTTCGCCGGGGCCGCCCTGGCGCATGTGCTGACCACCCTCGCCGACCGTCTCGGAGCCGAGAATTGGCTGCGCGGCCCCTACGGCCCGCAATTCGTTCCCATCGCGCTGTACACCGGCATCTTCTACGCCGCCATCGGCGCGGCCGCGGGACGCAAGCCCAAGATCGCGCTCGTGGGCTTTTGGGGGCCGCTGCTCGGCATCGTGCTGCCCATGCTAGCACTCACTCGGTATTCCGGCTGGGGCATGCCCGAAGGACAGCCCGCCACGCCGCAATGGCAGGCGGCCGTGATCGCGATCTATACCGTATCGATCTGGGGCACCATCGCCGCTTTCGGAGCCATGTGCGCCAAGCCGCGGTGGCGCGGAGCCCTGGCCGCGATCGTCGGCTCGATCGTCGCTTACCGCGCGCTCGCGCTCCTTCTTTGGGCCGTGCCTTCTTACGCGAAGGCCCGCTGGAACCCGGTGTCTTTCCTGCCCTCGCCGATCAACTTGATGGACGGACTGCTGTCCGGCGCCGGGCTTTGCCTGGCCCTGTCGCTCAATGAAAAAATCCGGAGGAACGCATGAAAACCAAGACCGCCGCGCCCGCTTCGACCTATCCCTCCGCCCTCGACACCGCGGCCGTGCGCGCGGCGCATCTGATGCCCCTTCCCGGGCCGATGTTCGCCAAGCCTATCCAGATTGTGTCTGGAAAGATGCAGTTTCTCTATGACGAGTCCGGCAAGGAGTATCTCGACGGCTTCGCGGGCGTGGCCACCGTCTCCATAGGCCACTCGCACCCGCACTTTGTCGCCAAGCTCAAGGCGCAGATCGACGTGCTCCAGCACAATCCGCCCCTGTACCTTCATCCCGCGGTGGGCGCGTTCGCCAAGCGCTTGGCCGACAAAGCCAAGACCGTAAACCCCGACATGGAGGTTTGCTTCTTCACCAACTCCGGCTCCGAGGCCAACGAGATGGCGGCCTTCGTCGCCAAGGCCTACACCGGCCGCCACGAGTTCGTGGCCGTCCAGCGCTCCTATCACGGCCGCACTCTCATGACCGTCGCGCTCACCGGCCAGCACAATTGGCGCAATCTTCAGCCCTACCCCTCGGGCGTTTCGTTCACGCCCACGGATTACGCCTACCGCTTCGACGGCACGCCCGAGCAGAGCACGAAGGCCGCGCTGCGCGGTTTGGAGATGACGCTCAAGTCCGAGACCTCCGGCAAGATCGCCGGCTTCTTCGCCGAGACGATCATGGGCGTGGGCGGCTCGATCACCCCGGGCGAGTCCTACTTCCCCGAGGCCGTCGAACTCGTGCATAAACACAGGGGCCTGTTCATCTGCGACGAGGTCCAAGCGGGCGTGGGGCGGACCGGCGAGCACTACTTCGGCATCAAGCACTGGGGTGCCAAGCCCGACATCATCGTCATGGCCAAGGGCCTGGCCAACGGCTATCCGATCGGCGCCATCATCACCACGCGCGCCATCGCCGATTCGATGAAAGGACTTCTCCATTACAACACCTTCGGCGGCGGGCCCATGGCCATGGCCGCGGCGGACGCCGTGATGGACGTCGTCGAGAACGACAATCTCGCGGACAACGCCAAAAAAGTGGGAAATCGCCTACTCGGCGGCCTGCTTAAACTTCAACAGCAAAACGACCATGTCGGCGACGTGCGCGGCATGGGCCTTATGGTCGGCGTCGAGCTCGTCAAGAGCAAGAAGGGCAAGGAGTTCGCGCCCGAGCTCGCTATGCGCGTCGTGGAGTCCATGAAGGACCAGGGAGTGCTCGTGGGCAAGGGTGGTCTCGAGGGCAACACGGTGCGCATCAAGCCGCCGCTGTGCTGGACCGAGGGAGACGCGGATCGGACCGCGGCCGCCCTGGATCAGGCGCTAAAGGACGCGTGAGGGCGGGACCGTCGGGCCAGCGCTCGACGCTTGGGGCCATCACCGCGGTCTTCGGCCTCCTGCACCTGCTGCCGGTGGCGTTCGTCCTGCTCTCCTCGGCCGGTCCCGCGCCGGTGCTGGTCTCGGCCTCGCTCTGGAGTCAGTTCTTCTTCGGTCATTTCCTGGGGCTGGTCTTAGGCGGACTCGGCTATCTGCTCTTTGACTCCGCGCATAAGCAGGTCTTTCACGGCGGTCCGCTCGTAGACTTTATACTCACGCTGACCGGTTTCATCCTGGTCTCGAGCGTGGGCGGCGTCTTGTTGAACAAGGGCGCAGGGCCGTCCTGGCCGGCCTTGACGCCCGGCCTCTATCTCGTCGGCGTGGGCCTGCGCCTGCGCACCGGCGCGGCCTTTATTGCGTCCGCAGATTCCTAGGCTTGGCCGAGACGGATGGCGCGCCGTCCCACAAGGCCGTAGCGTCCAGGCTGTTGCGGCATGCATAAAGACCAGCAACTTGGCAGCAAAAATTGGGTAAAGCGACCACCACTCCAAAAATCACCACAGTTTGATAGAATCGCCCTATTAATGGCCTCTAAAACCGACCTCATCATCGCGCTGGCCGATAAATACGGCGCCCACAACTACCACCCTTTGCCGGTGGCGATCACACGCGCCAAAGGCCCCTTCGTTTGGGACGTGTCGGGCCGGCGCTATTTCGATTTTCTATCCGCGTATTCGGCGATCAACCAGGGCCACAATCACCCCAAGATCGTGGCCGCGGCCAAGAAGCAAATGGGGCGCGTGGCCTTGACCTCGCGCGCGTTCCACAACGACCGCCTCGGTCCGTTCCTCGAACAGCTGTGCAAGGTCACGCATAAGGAAAAATCGCTCTTGATGAACTCGGGGGCGGAGGCGGTGGAAACCGCCATCAAGGCCATGCGGCTGTGGGGATATCGCCGCAAGGGCGTGGCGGAGAACAAGGCCGAGATTCTCGTCTGCGCTGAGAATTTTCACGGGCGCACGACGACCATCGTGGGCTTCTCCAGCGATCCGGATTCCTACACGGGCTTCGGGCCGGTCATGCCCGGCTTCAAGACGATCCCTTACGGCGACGCCTCCGCGCTTGAGCGCGCCATCGGCCCGAACACCGTCGGATTTCTCTTTGAGCCCATACAAGGCGAGGCCGGCGTGATCATTCCGCCGGAGGGGTACCTGACCGCCGTGCGCGCGATCTGCTCGGAAAAACGTGTCCTGATGTGCGCCGATGAGATCCAGACCGGTTTGGGCCGTACCGGAAAGATGTTCGCCTGCGATCATGAAAACGTCGTTCCCGATCTTTATGTGCTCGGCAAGGCTTTGTCGGGCGGCCTGTATCCCATTTCGGCCGTCTGCGGCGACGACGAGACCCTGGGCCTTTTCACGCCCGGCACCCACGGTTCGACGTTCGGCGGCAATCCCCTGGCCTGCGCCATCGGTGAAGCCGCGCTCGGCGTGATCGTCACCGAGCGTTTGCCCCAAAATGCGGCGAAGATCGGCGGCATGCTGCGCTCTCGCCTGGAAACTCTGGAGCATCCGCTTCTCGCGGACGTCCGCGGGCGCGGGCTCATGCTCGCCTTGGAATTCAAGACGAACGTTCGTCCGCTGGCGGAAAAACTCATGACGATCGGCCTCTTGGCCAAAGACACGCATGCCCGCACCCTGCGCCTGGCCCCGCCGCTGACCCTCAACGCGGCTCAGGCGAACGCCGCCTTCGCCCTCATCAAGCAAGCCGTCGCCGCCTTGGCCGCGTAGTATAATATCCGCTGTGCCCGACGACCCCGCCCCGGCCGCCGCCCTCCTTGAAGTAGGTCCGCTGAACAAATCCTTCGGCGCTTCCATGGTCCTTCGCGACGTCTCGCTGACCGTGCGCAAGGGCGAGTTCATGACCTTGCTCGGCCCCTCCGGCTGCGGCAAGACCACGACTTTGCGCATCATCGCCGGCTTCGAGACTCCCGACTCCGGGCGCGTGCGCCTCGGCGGTTTGGACGTCACCGACACCCCCGCCTATGAGCGCGACGTGCACACCGTCTTCCAGCATTACGCACTGTTTCCGCACATGAACGTCGCCGACAACATCGCCTTCGGAATGCGCATGGACAAGGTCCCGCAGGATGAGATCAATAAGCGCGTGCCGGAAGCGTTGGCCATGGTCAAGCTCGCCGGCTTCGAGGCGCGCCGCACGACCTCTCTCTCCGGCGGTCAAATGCAGCGCGTAGCACTGGCCCGCGCCATCGCCGGCCGCCCGGCCGTTCTTCTCCTCGACGAGCCGCTGGGCGCGCTCGACCTCAAGCTGCGCAAGGAGATGCAGCTCGAGCTCAAAAATCTCCAGAAGCGCCTCGGCCTGGCCTTCGTCTACGTCACTCACGACCAAGAAGAGGCTATGACGATGTCCGACCGTATCGCCGTCTTCAACCACGGCCGCATCGAGCAGGTGGGCACGCCCGGCGAGATCTACGAGATGCCCAAGACCAGCTTCGTGGCCGACTTCATCGGGGGGGCGAACATCTTCTCGGCGAAGGTGCTCTCCGGCGTTGAGGGACGCGCGCATCTGCTGCTGGAAGACGAGCATGAGCTCGACGTACCCCTCGACCCGGGGGAAAGCCTGCCCGAGGTCGGCGCCCGCGTCAAGGTCGCCATTCGTCCCGAGCGCGTGAAGGTATATTACAAGGACGAGCTGCCCTTCGGCCTTCTGCGCTTCGACGCGGTCCTCAAGGACACGGTCTTCCTCGGCGACGGCTGCCAAATCTACCTGCAGATGTTCAAGAAAGCGCCCGAGCGCTTGACGGTGGCATTGGCCGGCGGCGATCGCTACGCGGCCCATGACGACATGGACGTGCCCGTGATCGCCGCGGTCCAGCCCGAGGACGTGTACATCCTCGAGCGCGACAATGGCTGAGGACGTCTCGCGCCGAGACTTCGTGAAGGCAGCGGTGCTGGCACCGCTGCTGCCTTCGCTCCTGGCCGCCTGCCGCCGCTCCGATAACCGCCATGTCGTCAACTTCTTTAACTGGTCGAACTACATCGGCAAGGACACGCTCCCCGAGTTCACCAAGCGCACCGGCGTGGAAGTTAGCTACGACCTCTTCGCCGATGAGGACGAGATGTTCACCAAGATCCGCGCCGGCGCGCGCGGCTACGACTTAATCGTGGTGGGCGACTACTTGATCCCGCGCTTTAAGTCGCTCAACCTCATCGACCCCGTTCCGCCCGGCACGCTCAAGAACCTCGACAACTTGGCTCCCCGCTTCCGCCGCCCGATCTACGACCCCGACGAGATCACCGTGCCCTATCTGTGGGGTACGACCGGCATCGCCTACAATCGCAAGAAGCTCGCGAAGCCGCCCACCTCCTGGTGGGATCTGTGGGACGAGAAGTACAAAGACCGGATCTCGATGCTCGACAACGTGCGCGACTGCATTTCGGTCGCGATGCAGCTCCTCAAGATTCCTCAGTCCACCCGCGTCCCGGAGGATTTCCGCAAAATCCGCGAGCTGTTGATCAAGCAAAAGCCCTTGGTCAAACAGTACTCGAGCGCGTCCTATCTCAACAGCCTGGTCGCCGGCGAGATCGACTTGGCCATGACCTGGTCGGGAGACCTCTTTCAGACCGCGCGCGAGAATCCCGATCTCGATTACGTGATCCCCAAGGAGGGGACTTACATGTGGGTGGACTGCCTCGCCCTGATGCGCGGCGCCCGCCACCGCCAGGACACGCTCCGTCTCATCGACTACCTTCTGGAACCTGAGGTGGCCGCCGGCATCGCCAATTCCGTGCGCTACGCCACGCCCAATCTCGCCGCCAATCCTCTAGTCGATAAGACACTGCGCATGGACCCGCGCGTTTATCCCACACCCTCGGTCATAAAGCAGCTCCAGCTGCATCACGTCCTCGACGCCGAGCAAACCGAGATATGGAGCCAGATTTGGGCTGACGTGAAGGTCGCCTGATGGACAAAACTCTCTCGTGGCTGTTGGGCGGACGCAAGCCCCAGGCCAGCCATCTTCTGCTGGCGCCGGCGTCGTTGTGGCTGCTTTTTTTCCTCGTCATTCCCGCGCTCGGTCTGATCTCCCTGTCCTTCGCGACAAACGGCCCCTACGGGACGATCGTTTGGAAGTTGGGTCTGCACAACTACCGCCGGGCTTTTGACACGAAATATTTGCCGGTCCTTTTTCGCACAATGGGCTTCGCCGGGGCCACCACGGCCTTGTGTCTCTTGCTCGGCTATCCGCTGGCCTATTTCCTCGCCTTTCAGGCCGGCCGCTGGCGCAACGCATGTCTCGTTGCTCTTATGGTGCCGTTTTGGAGCTCGGCTCTAGTCGCTTTTTATTCCTGGATGATTGTCTTGGGCAAAGAAGGCTTGATCAATGCCGCTCTCCTGCGTTTAGGCTTTCTCTCATCTCCCATCGGCTTCCTCTATACGCCGTTCGCTATTCTGCTCGGCCTGGTCTATTTCTATCTGCCCTTCACGGTCCTGCCTCTGTACGCTTCCTTAGATAAGGTGCCGCGCTCAGTGATCGAGGCGGCATATGACCTCGGCGCAACCCGCTGGACGGCTTTTTTCAAGGTCACCTTCCCGTTGTCCCTGCCGGGGGTAGTCGCCGGCTGTCTGCTCACCTTCATCCCCTGCCTCGGCGACTTCTTGACCGCCGAGCTGCTCGGCGGCCCGCGCTACTACTTGCTCGGCAACCTAATCTCGAACCAATTCATGATGGCCCAGGACTGGCCTTTCGGCGCGGCGCTGACCTCGATCCTCTTGGCCGGCCTCATCGGCGGATTGTGGATATACCAGCGCTGGGAGGCGCAGGCGTGAAGCGCGGCCGATTCCTGTCATCCTACTGCGCGGCCCTCTACGCTTTCCTCTATTTGCCGCTGGTCGTGATGTTCGTCTTCTCCTTCAACGACGCGCGCCGCAACGTGGTGTGGCGGGGATTCACCTTCAAGTGGTACAAGGTCCTCTTTCACGACGCCGAGCTCATGAGTGCTATGCTCACGTCCTTGGAGCTGGCCGCGGCGGCCGCCGGCATCGCCGCCGTGCTGGGCATGCTAGCCTCCTACGCCTTGGTGCGCCACAAGCCTTTCCTCGGGCGCGGCGCCTATTCGGCGCTGCTCAACGTGCCTCTAATGATGCCCGAGGTGGCGTTGGGCGTGGGTATACTGAGCTTCCTAATCCGCGCCGGCTACGAGCTCGATTTCATGGCCCTAGCCTGCGCCCACGCGCTGATCTGCCTTCCTTACACCGTAGCCGCCGTACGCGCGCGCTTGATCTCACTTCAGGAGTCCTCTCTCGAGGACGCAGCCATGGACCTGGGCGCCACGGAGTTCCAGGCCTTCGTGAAGGTGACCCTGCCGTTGGCAATGCCCGCGATCATCTCGGGCGCGCTGTTGTCTTTCACCGTCAGCTTCGAGGACTTCGTGACCTCGTTCTTCGTCGCCGGCATCGGCATCGTAACCATGCCGATTAAGATCTACTCGATGATGAAGTTCGGCGTCACGCCCGAGATCAACGCGCTGTCGGTGTGCCTGCTGGGGGCGACCTTGCTGCTTCTAGCACTCAACGCCGCTCTCGCCATCCGTCCCGACAAAGCCGTCCGCCGCTGACGCCGCGCGCCTATTTCGGCGGGGACACCTGTTCTAATCGGCCTCGTTCTTCGGCTGTGAGCAGCTGCAGCCCGATCTGATAGGACGCGTTCATCCAGCCGAATCCTTCTTTCGTGATGTAGGAGAACTTCGTCCCGACGTTCCCATATTCGGCGAATATGTCATGGGAACCGGTCACGACGTCCAACTTCTCCGGAACGGTGCCGTTAAAGTCGCGCGCGTTCTTCGTGATGATGTAGAGCCAGCGGTAAGCCAAGCGGCGCGCGTCGGCGTCGAGCCCGTAATTGCGCAGGCCTTTCCACGCCAGCATCTGATGCGGGGCCCAGCCATACGGGAAATCCCACTGCCGCTGAGGCCTTGAGTCGCTAAGGAGGCCGCGTGATTTTACAGATGAGGCAGCCAGCCCTCCCATCATCTCTAGTTCCGGCAGTCCATTTTTAACGACGGCCGCGGCTTGAGCCTGTGTCGCCCAGCCGGACCAAAG
>JAYVZL010000172.1:0-5045 GCA_043783505.1 Elusimicrobiota bacterium | reverse complement strand
TCGAGTTCCGCGAGCGTCGCCGCGCGACTCTTGCGGCTCTCCTCCAGCTCGCTGCGGGTCTGGTCACGTTCCGCGAGAGTTGCCGCGAGGCTCTTGCGGCTTTCCTCGAGCTCGCCGCGCGTCTGGTCGCGTTCGGCACGGCGTTGGGCGGAGAGATCGTTGAAGTCGACTTTCGCCTGCAGCCAGATCTCTTGCTGTAGCTTCAGCGCGTCGAGCTCGGCGAGCGACCCCGTGTGGATCTTGAGGCTTTCCTCCGCCGCGGCCTGCGCCGCGTCCCGCGCCTGCAGGGCGGCCAAGATCTCCGAGCAGAAGTTGTCCAAGGCCTCCTGCTGGCGGGCGATCTCGGCCTGAGCATGATCCAGCCGCTCGCGGAGCATCGAATTTTGCATCTCGGAGGTGAAGTTGCGGTCGGAGAGCTGGTACTCAAGACCGTCCTTGGCCGTCTCGAGCATGGCCAAGCGTTCCAGCAGAGGGCTGAGCAGAGGGTCGGGGACTCCCGTCAGGCGCGGGTCATGCATGGCTAGATCATTTCCGCGGACTCGTTATTTTGGAGCACGACCTCGCCGCGCGCGACCATCATCAAAGTCTGCGAGATCACTTTCGAGCGGGCCGCGAGGATCTTGGCGCGCGGCTGGGGACTGCTCATGGCTTCCTTCAAAATGCTCTGAATCCCGGGTTCAAGCTCGCCGAGGACGCGGCTGACCACGTTGTCTTCGGCGCCGCGCAGGGCTATGCCCCAATCGGCGTAAGGCACGGCGACGATGAGACGCCGGAAATCCGCCTCCTTGAGCTGGACGATATCCTCGAAGGAGAAAAGCGAGCGTTCCAGCTCCTGGGCGACCTCCGGATTCGAGGTGACGACCTCGTTGAAGAGAGTCTCGCGATCGGCCGCGGGGAGGCGGCTTAAGATCTTGCCTAGGCGTTCGGGGCCGCGCACACCGAAATCGACGAGGTTCTTGAGATGGTCCTCCAGGGCCTCCAGACGCTCTGGATCCGTCGTCGTCATGACCGCGAGCGCGCGGGAGACGGCGGCGCGCACCTCGGCGTCAAGCGATGAGAAGACGGCGGCGGACATATCTGGGTGCGACGCGGCGAGCGTGGCGAAGAGCAAGGCGAGGTCCTTCGGCGGCTCACCGCTGAGGAGCTGGGCCAGCGAGGCGGGACTGCGCGAGGTCAGGAAATCGAAGCGTTGACCGAGCTGCGGCGGGGACGCCGCTCCGGGCGACCCGAACGCGGGCTCCTCGCCCTCGATGGATAGGCTGGGCATTCCGCCGGATAGAAGCTCGGGCGCGTTGCCCGCGGCGGCGGGGGCGGGGAGCCCGGCGGGCTGTAGGGCTCCTAAAGGGGAGCCGCGCTGAGAGGACAACTCTTCCATGAAAGTCCGTATCGCGCTGTTGGCCGTGAAGCGGAGCACGAGACCCGACAGCAAGATCAGGATGAGTACCCCGGAGAGAAGTGCGACGGTACCAGCACCCTCCTTGCTGTGCAGATAATCCTTGGCGACGTTCTTCCAATTGTCGAGCCGCAGGTCGGCGCGCAGTATGGCGATCTCGTCGCCGCGCTGCTTGTCGAGGTTAAGGAGCTTCGGTATGAGATCGGCGACAACGGCGACTTGCTCCTTGGGCAGGCGCGAGTCCAAGACGACGGAAACCCGAATCATCTTGATCTTAAGACCGGAATCCCAAGAGGAGGTTTGCCCCGATTTACGCACGGTCGTATTTATATCGACGCCTGCCGGCTTCTCTTTTTCCTTCGTTTTTCCGCCCTCTTTGTTGTAGCCGGGAAGGTAGGCGAGGCCTCCGGCGGGAGAGGGGACGATGTATTCCGCTTGAGAGGAGGACAGGGTCTGTTCGCCTTCGACGGTGACGACGACCTTCCCGCGTCCGGGACCCAGCAGGGAGATCAGGAACTCGTTGGCCTGGCCCGCCAAACGCTCGGCGATCGCCGCTTCCTCGACAGTGACCGAGGCGCGTCCGGGGGCGGCGGCAAGCAGCAGCAAGACGAGGAAGAGTCCTCTCATTGGCTCACTTTAAGGGTAACAGACCTATGCCGGTCCGCAAGGTCTAATTTGTTTCGAAATGAGTGGGGAATTACTTAGTTTTTGCGCGCGATTTCGGCCGCGCGCGGGCGGGCCGGCTCGCGGACATGGACTTAAGCTCGAAAAGCTGATCGCGCAGAAGCACGGCCTGCTCGAAGTCCAGGGAGTCCGCCGCGGCGCGCATGCGCCCCTCGACTTCCTCGATGATCCCGGGAAGGTCTTTAGCCGACAGCGGCTTATCCGCGTCGCGCAGGAGCATCAAGCCTTCGCGCTTGGCCGCGGTCTGGAACTCCTCGAGCTCCGACACCGCCTTGATGATGGTCTTGGGGGTGATGCCGTGCAGTTTGTTGTGAGCGACCTGCTTCGTGCGGCGCCGGTCCATCTCATCGAGCGCGCGCTTCATGGAGCCGGTGATCGTGTCGGCATAGAGAATGACCTGGCCACCGACGTTGCGCGCGGCCCGACCGGAGATTTGGATGAGCGTGGTCTCCGAGCGCAAAAACCCCTCGTGATCGGCGCCCAAGATGGCGACAAGCGAGACCTCGGGCAAGTCCAGGCCCTCGCGCAAGAGGTTGATGCCGACGAGCGCGTCGAAGACGCCCGTGCGCAAATCCTGAAGGATCTGGATGCGCTCGAGGGAGTCGATGTCGGAGTGCAGGTAGCGCACCTTGATGCCCTTCGTCGTCAGGTAAGACGACAGGTCCTCGGCCGTGCGCTTGGTGAGCGTGGTGATCAGCGCGCGCTCTTTTTTGCCGGCGCGGTCCTTGAGACGGACGATCAAGTCCTCGAGTTGCCCCTCGGAGGGCACTATGATCGTCTCAGGGTCGATGAGTCCAGTCGGACGCACGACCATTTCGACGACCTCGCCTTGCGTTTTTTTGAGCTCGTAGGGGCCGGGCGTGGCGGAGACGAAGACGGTCTGGCCCGCGAGCTTCTCGAACTCCGCGAACTTGAGCGGGCGGTTGTCGAGGGCCGAGGGCAGGCGCCAGCCGAAGTCGATGAGGGTCTGCTTGCGGGCGCGATCGCCCTCGTACATGCCGCCGATCTGTGGGACGGCGACGTGCGACTCGTCGACGACGAGCAGGTGATCCTTGGGAAAGAAATCGATGAGGCAGTAGGGCCGCTCGCCGGGGGGACGTCCCGATAAGTGGCGCGAGTAGTTCTCGATGCCATGGCAGAACCCCATTTCGCGCAGCATTTCTAGATCATAGTGAGCGCGCTGTTCTAGCCGCTGGGCCTCGAGCAGCTGACCCTTGCTCTTGAAGTAGGCCAGGCGTTCGGCCAATTCCGCTTCGATCGCGCCGATCGCGCGTTCGCGTTCAAAACCGCCGGTGACGAAGTGCTTGGCGGGGTAGACCCACTCGCGCTTGAGTTCCTTTATCTTGGCGCCGGTGAGCGGGTCGAACTCGAGGAGCGAGGTCACGCCGTCGTCGCCCAACGTCGCGCGCAGCGCGGTCTCCATGTATGCGGGGAAAATATCGACGACGCCGCCTTTCATGCGGAACTTGCCGCGCGTGAAGTCGACTTCGTTGCGTTCGTAATGGACTTCGACGAGCTGCTTGACCAACTCGTCGCGGGTCACCTTCCAGCCGGTCTCGAGGCGCACCGTGCGGTTGGCGTAGGCGTCGGGCGAGCCGATGTTGTAGATGCAGGAGACGGAGGCGACGACGATCACGTCGCGGCGCGCCAGCAGAGAGCTCGTGGCTTTCAGTCGCAGGCGGTCGATGCGGTCATTGACCGAGGAATCCTTCTCGATGTAGGTGTCCGTGGAGGGGACGTAGGCCTCGGGCTGGTAGTAGTCGTAGTACGAGATGAAGAACTCGACCGCGTTGTCCGGAAAGAACGACTTGAACTCGGCGTAGAGCTGTGCGGCGAGCACCTTGTTCGGCGAGAGCACCAAAGTCGGGCGTTCCAGCGCCTGGATGGCATTGGCGATCGCGAAGGTCTTGCCTGAACCGGTGACGCCGAGCAAAGTCTGCGCCGGCGCGCCCTCGCGCAGGCGCGAGACCAAGGTCTCGATGGCCGCCGGCTGATCGCCCGCGGGTTTGAAGTCTGATTTGAGGCGGAAGAGGCCCGTATGGGCTCCTACCGCCGGGGAGGCTCGCCCATGGGGCCGCGGATCTTGATGATCGTGCGCTCGGGATCAAGCACGTTCGCCTCGAGCCGGAACTTTTGAGCGTCGCCGACGACGGTCAACGTGGCGTCGTCGGCGTTGGCGTGGAGTATCGCGCGCACTGTCGCACCGTCGGGGGCGGAAGCCAGGAGGCTGTCGAGATCGCCGGCGAAAGTTCCGCGGCCGGCGCGGTAGGCCATCTGCATGTCGTAGAGCCTCATCAGAGCTTGGTGCGTTTGGTAGCGCTTCTCGGCGACCGCTTGCTGCGGCTTGAGCCACAGCGCCCAACCCGCCGCCGTCCCCGCCGCGCCGCAGGCCAACGCCAATATCAGAAACCCGGGTGTGAGCGTGCGCTGAAACTGGCTTTTGACGGCGTTCATGTCCATGACAGGCTTATTATGGTACCCGCGAGGGAGCCTGTCAAGGCAAGCTAGGCATGAACAAGTTCGCGGTGGGATTTTCGCCGCCGGGGTTTATTTCCATATCGGCGAAGGGCTTGAACGAATGTTATTGCGTCCTTCTCGGCTATAAGCGCGAGCTTTCCCACCTTGCGCGCTTTCAGGCGCCAGGTCAGAATCGCTTTGCGAACGGCTTGAGGCGTGCAGCCAGCCATGTCCGCGACCTGTACGGTCGTAAACTCTTGATTCGCAATTCGTTGAACGGCTTCGCGCTTCACGACCTCTTCACGAACAAGGTAGCCCTGGCCGATTCCGAGCCGAGTTGCGAGATCCATGCCGACTTTGTAGAGCGGCGTCTCTTCCGGCTGTTTCTCCAGTTTCTTGGCGTAGGCGAAAATAGGAGCGCCAGAACGGAAGAATGAGTTTTTGAAAGAGAGGAAGTTGAGGCCCTCCTCGAAGCTCTTGAACATGACGTTCGCAAGTTCTTTATCGCCGT
>JAYVZL010000171.1:0-5047 GCA_043783505.1 Elusimicrobiota bacterium | reverse complement strand
CGATCACCGGGCGCGGGTCTGGGGCTCGTCAAATAAGCCTAACCGGTTTATCAAAATTTTTGACTCACCTAGAACGAACAATTATAATACCGCGCTGCTATCCAGGGACTGGAGCGGACCCTAAAAGTTGCGTCCAGCCCCTAGGATGTTGAGGGAAATGATGAAAAAGTCGTCTCTACTGCTGACGTGCCTGTTGTCCTGCGCCGTGTCGTTCGTTTCCGCCCAGGACATGTCCAAAAAGTCCGACAACATGGCTAAGCCCGCCATGATGAAAAAGAAGTCGATGAAGATGTCTATGAAGGGCGTCATGATGAAGGATGGGAAGATGATGTCGATGATGTCCGGTCAGATGATGCCAATGGACAAGGACATGACGATGGGCAGCATGAAAGTCATGATGGATGGGAAAATTATGATGAAGGACGGCTCGTCCATGATGATGAAAGACGGCGACTCCATGATGATGGACGGCTCGATGGGCGTCATGATGAAGGACGGCAAGATGATGAAGATGATGCCCGGCGGCAAGATGAAGCCGATGAAGAAAGACATGATGATGATGGACGGCAGCAAGGCTATGATGGACGGCAAGATGATGATGAAGGATGGCAAGTCCATGATGATGTCCAACGGCGACATGATGTCGGCGGACGGCACGACGAAGAAGATGGAGATGGCGAAGTAGGATTCGTTCAAATCCTTGGTCTCCACAGGCCGGCTCGTGCGACGAGCCGGCCTGTTTCTTGATAAAGTGACGCCATGACCCGAGCCAACCTGGTGGACGTGTCCGCATCGGAGATCACGCCGGAAAGCGTCTATCTCAATCGGCGATCCTTTCTCAAGGCAATGGGGATTGCCGCGACGGCGCTCGCCCTGCCGCGCCTGGCGCGGTCGGCAGGCATATTCGACACAAGCGAGTCTCCGACCCCGTACGAGGACATCACCCACTACAACAACTTCTACGAGTTCGGCACGGATAAGACCGATCCCGCAAAATACGCGGGGAGCTTGAAGACGCACCCGTGGGCGGTGACAATTGACGGAGAATGCTCCAAGCCGGGGGTTCACGACGTTGAGAAATTGATCAAGCTCTTCCCGCCCGAGGAGCGAATCTACCGGCACCGCTGCGTTGAAGCCTGGTCGATGGTCATGCCGTGGACGGGGTTTCCTTTGGCGGCGCTGCTGGCGCACGCGCAGCCGACTCGGAAAGCGCGCTTCGTCGCCTTCCAATCATTGCATGACCCGCGGCAGATGCCGGGACAAAACACTTCGGTTCTACCGTGGCCGTACGTTGAAGGCCTTCGAATCGACGAGGCCATGCACCCGCTCGCCTTTCTCGTAACGGGCCTGTACGGAAAGCCGCTCCCGCCTCAGGACGGCGCGCCGCTGCGGTTGGCGGTGCCTTGGAAATATGGCTACAAGAGCATCAAATCAATCGTCCGAATCAGCCTGGTCTCCCAGCAACCGCCGACGTCATGGAATAAGGTCGCACCCAAAGAGTACGGGTTCTATTCCAATGTGAATCCGACGGTGGACCATCCGCGCTGGAGCCAGGCCAAGGAACGCCGTATCGGGGAATTATTCAAGCGTAAGACCTTGCCGTTCAATGGCTACGCCGCCCAAGTCACCGGCCTGTACAAAGGCATGGATCTGAAGGCGAACTTTTGAAAGAAGCCGCTCTCTTCCTGTTGTGCCTGACGCCCTTCCTTCGCCTCGTTTGGGCGGGCTTCCACGCGGGACTCGGGGTCAACCCAGTCGAATTCATCGAGCACGCGACAGGTGACTGGGCGCTCAACTTCTTGTGTTTGACTCTCGCCGTCACGCCGTTTTCACGCCTCAGCGGCTGGTCCTGGTGGGCCAAGCGGCGGCGGATGATAGGCCTATTCGTCGCGTTCTACGCGGGGCTTCACTTCGCGATCTACCTCGGCCTCGACGCCGAACTCGACGTGAACACGATCCTCTCCGATATCGGACGCCGCCCGTACATCACCGTGGGTTTTTCGGCGCTCGTGATCATCGCCGCGCTGGCCGTCACTTCGACCGACGCGATGATCCGTCGGCTGCGCAAATGGTGGACGCGCCTGCACAAGCTGGTCTACCTCGCCGCGATCTTGGGCGTCACCCACTACTATTGGCTCGTGAAGTCCGACCATCGCCGGCCTCTGCGCTACGCAGCGATAATCGCGATCCTGCTCGCCTATCGAGTCATCGTCTGGGTCCGCTCCCGCGCAGGGCGTCCCCGCGCCGCGCTTCCCACTGGCCAGGAGCAAGGCAGCAGGCCCAGTCAGTAGCGGGCACCGCCCCAGCCAGAGGGGCCGGCCGGCGGGCGAGGCGGGAAGGGATAGTCGTCCGGATACTTCAGCCCCCGGAGGACCTCCCAGCCGAAGGGCCAGCGCCCTTTGCCCTTGGTCGAGAGATCAAGCGTCAGCTCAGGCAGGCGCGAATAATGATGTCTTGGTGTCTGGCCCCCGCAACCAATTTCGAAGTTTTTCGACGAGAAAATGACCCGGACTGAAAAGTTCTGGTTTTTCCTTTCCCCCCAAAACCTCTAGGTTCAAAGCCTAGCGGTCGCCATTTCTCGACGGCGGGAGCGGTCCTTGCCCCCGCACAAGCGCTTACCTCTAGGTTAGGCCAAAACTGCTAGATTCGCACTTTAGTTTACTTCGACCCAGTTTCAGATGGACGTGGTAAATCGAGCGACTTATTCCTACCGCGCAAGCCCGTCATTCATTCCCCGACCTTCCTCTGAAGAACTTCGTAGCCGAATTAGAGTCGGGCGTTGCGCAGCCGCAGGGCGTTGCCGATGACCGAGACCGAGCTCAGGCTCATCGCGGCGCCGGCGATGATCGGACTGAGCAGCCAGCCGAAGAATGGGTAGAGCGCTCCGGCTGCTAAGGGAATGCCAAGCGCGTTGTAGAGAAAAGCGAAGAACAGATTCTGCCGAATGTTCCGCATGGTGGCGCGACTGAGGCGGATGGCCTTGGCGATGCCGCGGAGATCGCCTTTTACAAGCGTGACGCCCGCGCTTTGCATGGCCACATCGGTGCCGGTGCCCATGGCGATGCCCACCTCGGCCTCGCTGAGGGCGGGCGCGTCGTTGATGCCGTCGCCGGCCATCGCGACATGCTTGCCTTGCGCGCGCAGCTTCTTGATATGGGCGACTTTCCCGGCGGGTTCGATCTCCGCTTCCACGGCGTCCAGGCCAAGCTGCTTGGCCACCGCGGCGGCGGTGCGGCCGTTGTCGCCGGTGAGCATGACGAGCTTTAACCCGAGCGCGTGCAGATCGCGGATGGCTTCGGCAGTGGTGGATTTGATCGGGTCTGCGACGGCGAGTATCCCCGCTGGTTTTCCATCGACAGCGACGAACATCGCGGTTTTGCCCTCTTCCTGAAGTTTCACGGCCAAATCTTCAAGCGCCTCCAATCCGGCGATCTTTTCATCCCGCAGGAAATCAGGTTTTCCGATAAGCACCGCGCGATCGGCGACGGTGCCGAGCACGCCGCCCGCCGTCACCGAGCGAAAGTCTTTCACGGCCGCGAAAATGACGCCTTTCTCCTTCGCGCCCCGCACGATCGCGGCGGCAAGAGGGTGTTCGCTGTTCTGCTCCAAGGAGCCCGCAAGACGCAGGAACTCCTTCGCGTCGAAACCGGCGATCGGCAGGACATCGATCAGCTTGGGTTTGCCCTCCGTGAGCGTGCCTGTCTTATCCACCACGAGCGTGGTGACTTTCTCCAAGCGTTCAAGCGCCTCGGCGTTCTTTACGAGCACGCCTTCCTGCGCGCCGCGTCCGACGCCGACCATGATGGACATGGGCGTGGCCAGGCCCAGCGCGCACGGGCAGGCGATAATGAGGACGGCGACGGCGTTGATGATGGCGTGCGCGAGCTTCGGCTCGGGCCCAAGCCACATCCATAGCGCGAAGGTGACCGCCGAAACAGCCAGTACCACCGGCACGAAGATTCCCGCGACCTTGTCGGCGAGGCCTTGAATGGGCGCGCGACTGCGCTGAGCCTGGGCGACCATGTTCACGATCTTCCCGAGCAAAGTGTCGCTGCCGACGCGCTCGGCCCGCATGACGAAGCTTCCGGGACCGTTGAGCGTGCCGCCCGTCACCGTGTCGCCGACATTCTTTTCCATGGGGAGCGGTTCGCCGGTGACCATCGACTCCTCGACGCTTGAGTGTCCTTCGACTATAGCGCCGTCGACGGGAACTTTGTCTCCCGGAACCACGCGCAGCCGGTCGCCCACTTTCACTTGGTCAAGCGGCACCTCATGATCGCCTCCGGGCGCGACCTGCCTCGCCGTGGGCGGCGCCAGGTTGAGCAGCGCTTTAATGGCGCTGCCCGTGCGGCTGCGGGCGCGCAATTCGAGGACCTGGCCCAGGAGCACCAGCACGACGACCATCGCGGCCGCCTCGAAGTAAATGGCTACCTTGCCGGCATGCTGCGTACCGCTTGGGAATAGACCGGGAATGAGCATCGCCGCGGCGCTGAAGAGATAGGCGGCGCCCACGCCGATGGCGATCAGGGTGAACATGTTCAAGTGCCAGGTCACGACCGAGCGCCAGCCGCGGTAGAAAAAGGGCCAGCCTCCCCATAAGACCACGGGTGTAGCCAGCGCGAATTGCAGCCAGCGAGAGGCCCCGCTATCCGCCCAGGACCAGTGGGCCAGCGCGGGAACTAAGTGCGTCATGGCCAGCGCAAACACCGGCAGCGTCAGCGCCGCGCCGGTCCAAAAGCGCCTGGTCATGTCTTTGAGCTCGCTGCTTTCCTCTTCAGCCGCGCTCGGCGTCACGACCCTGGGTTCCAATGCCATGCCGCACTTGGGACAAGGGCCGGGATGGTCCTGCTGAACTTCGGGGTGCATTGGGCACGTATAAACGGCTTTGCCCGGAGACTGCTCCGCGGGCCTGGCCGCGACGGGCTTCGACGGCTCCTTTGTCATGACTTGGTTCATAGATGGCTTCCGCGTGGTGGTTAATGTCTTTTAGGCACTTTTCGACAGAACTTTGGAGCTTGCCGCCTCCTTCATGATTTTAACGATCGCG
>JAYVZL010000170.1:0-12351 GCA_043783505.1 Elusimicrobiota bacterium | reverse complement strand
GCACGATTAAACCCCCGGCAGCCATCGCAACGGACCCATAGATACTCACAGCCGGCAGAAGCGTCGCCGCGGTTAAAGACAGAAAACGAGCAGCGGCCATTTGCCGCAATTTATCTTTCATTGACAACATCAGTGTAGAAGCGATCGGATTGGGTCGCCTGGGTCTTTCGGGAACCTCCCGTTAAGCATAGGACCCAGAACACGTCGCCAAGCTGGATACTGGTCTATTTTGGTTCTTTGCTCTGAAGCAAACACGGCCCTAATAGACGCGTTAATTTGCGGCGTTCCGCAACAGTTTTGCTTTAGAGCAAAGAACCAAAAGAGAAGTGTCCCTCCCCCAACCTCGGCAACCTATAATATCCGAGTGAACACGAAACCCGGCGCGCTCCCCCTCTTCCGTCATCTGACGTCCGTTCCCACCGCACCTTTCCGCGAGGCCGCCGTCTCGGGAAAGGCTCTCGAGTGGATCCGCCAAAACTTGCGGCGCAACGTTTCCGTGCGTCGCGTGCCCGGCGGGTTCATCGTCGCGTATGAAGGAGCGGGCAAAGGTCCCTCCCTGTGCCTCGCCGCGCATCTCGATCATCCGGCTTTCGACCTGATCAAGATCTCCAAAACCGGCGCGACGGCACGGTTGCGCGGCGGCCTGCCCCCGCATCTTCTCGCCGGCGCGGCCGTCCAGATATTCCCAAAGATTCCTAAGAACAATACGCCGTTGGCGCTCGGCGTCATCGGGCCGCGTCCGAAAAAAGACGACGACCTGTGGACGATCCACTGGACGCAGGCGCCTAAATCAGGAACCAAGCCCGATTTTGCCGTGCTGGCCTTGCCCGCCTGCGAGATTCAAAACGGTTGGCTTCTGTCCCGCTCGGTGGATGATCTTCTCGGCTGCGCGATAAGTCTCGAGGCGATGCGCCGTCTGTCGGAGGCGGGGGCCAAGGTCAATCTCACCGTCCTGCTCAACCGCGCCGAGGAGGTGGGCTTTATCGGCGCGCTCGACATGGTCCGATCGGGGGTCTTATCGCCTTACGATTCGTATCTGTCCATCGAGTCCTCGCGCGAATTGCCCGGCTCCACGCCCGGCGGCGGCCCCACCATCCGGCTGGGCGACAAAGCCACGGCCTTCGACCCCAATCTCACCGCCCTTCTCGACGACGCCGCCGACGTCCTGCGCAAGCGAGGAACCAAGGTCCAACGCCTGCGCCTGACCGGCGGGACCTGCGAGGCCACCGCCTATCTCGCCTTCGGCTACGAGTCGGGCGGCGTGGCCGTGCCGTTGGTCAACTACCACAACGGCTGGGGAGCCAAAGCGGTCGCCCCCGAAAAAGTGCGGCTGTCCGACGTGGAGGGCGGCGTGCGCCTGCTCGTGGAGACGGCCAAGCTCTTCGGCGCCAGGACTTTGCGCGGCGCCCTGCGCGCGCGCCTTGAGAAGCGCCACGACAGCGAAAAGAAGACTCTGAATGTGGCAAAATAGCGCCATGAAGACACTCTCCGCCGTTTTTGCCGCGCTGCTCCTGCTCTCCCCCGCCGTCCACGCCGACCCGTTCGCCGATTTCCAAACCCGCGCTCGCGCCGAGCTCATCAAACCCTTCGCGCTCGACTTGGGCGGCGTGCTCGGCGGAGCCTCGGCCCACACCGGGCGCACGCTCGGAATGCCCGGCTTCTGGGCCGGCGTCGTGGGATCGGTGCAGATGCGCCCCGACAACAACGACCTGATCCTGCGCAATGCCGGCGTCAAGGCTTTCGGCGTGCCCATGGTGGAAGTCGGCGTCGGCCTTCCCTTCAAAGTGGACGTGATCGTCCACGGCGTCAAAGCCTATGACGCGACGATCTTCGGCGGCGGCCTGCGCTACGGGCTGTACCGCACCGAATTGCTCACCACCTTCCTGCCCAACGTCTCCGTCTCGGCGTTCGGCGACAAGGTCAACCACAAGTACTTCGGCGCGACGCACGGCGGCTTCAACGCGGTCGCGACCTGGGACCTGCCGATCGTCAAGCCGTTCATCCTCGCGGGCTACGACGTCACCAAGGTGACCGTCGGCTCGGCCTCAACCCCCGGCGTCGCCGGATTGTCGGAGACCGCGCGTGGCTCGCGCTTCTCCCTCGGCGCGGAGCTGGCGCCGCTGCCGTTTATCCGCGTGCGCGGCGCCTACACCCTGCGCCACGGCCTGCCCGGCTTCGACTTCGGACTCGGCGCCTCTTTCTAGCGCTTGGCGATCTACACGCGCGGGGGCGACAAAGGCGAGACCGGCCTCTTCGGCGGCGACCGCGTCGCCAAGAACAACCCGCGCGTGGCCGCCTACGGCGAGATCGACGAGCTCAACAGCGCTTTGGGGGTCGTGCGCGCGGCGATCCACGACGACCCCGCGCTCAAGTCCGTCGACGCGGCTTTAGCGCGGGTTCAGTCCGAGTGCTTCGTCATCGGCGCCTTGCTCGCCACTCCCGTCGACAAGATCAAGAAGCTTTCCGCTCCTTTCGACACCGGCCTTCCCGCGGACGCGCCCAAGAGTCTTGAAGAAGAAATCGACGCCTGGGACAAGGATTTGGAGCCGCTGAAGACGTTCATCCTGCCCGGGGGCGGCTCGGCCGGCGCGGCGCTGCACCTGGCGCGCGCCGTCAGCCGCCGCGCCGAGCGCGCGGTCGTCGATCTCTCCAAACTCGAGCCCGTACCCGAAGGCGTGATCGTCTATCTCAACCGTTTCTCCACCTGGCTGTTCGTGGCCGCGCGCTGGGTCAACAAGGAAACCGGTCACGGCGAGACGCCCTGGGTCGGACTGCCTCGGGCTTGAAGCACGCCCCCTTAGCTTTCATTCTCCTGTTGGGATTGACGACGGGGCTGTGCGGAATCCACTCGGGACTGCCGGGGCCCCAACGCTGGCGGGCCCTGCCGCCGACCCTGCGCGGCTCGCCCGAGTTCGCGCAAAAACTTGCCGACTCCTGGCGTCGCCTTTATGACGCCATCCAAAAATCTCATGAGCAGCTGAAAGCCGAGGAGCCGGTCACCTACGTGCAGGGTTTAGTCGAAGTCCCGCCGGGCTGGACTTTCCCGCCGGACTCCCTCATCAACTCCGCGCGCTCGCTCATCACGCAAACCGAGAGCCCCGATGAGAAAAAAAGCTTCATCATCCTCTCGCGCATGCGCCCCTGGAAGCTCGAGTTCGAGCCGCTGTACGCGCAGTACGGCGGCGCGTTCATCTACCCCCTCGGCGCCTTCCTCGGCGCGGCGCATTTGATCAGTCTCGCCCATTTGACTCCGGACCTGGCGCATTACTTGGTGCACCCCGAGGATATGGGAAGGCTGTATCTTCTCGGACGTTTATTCATCCTGCTTTTTCACCTCGGCACGCTCTGGCTTCTTTATGAAATGGGCCTGCTTATCGGCGGCCGGCAAGCGGGGCTTGCCGCCGCGCTGCTGTTTGCCGCGGCGCCATTTATCGCCGTCGGCTCTCACACGCTCAAGCCGCATCCGATCGCCGCCTTCTGGTTCGTCGCGGCCGCCCTGTTCATGATCCGCGCCATCGCCGACGGCCGCCGAAAGGATTTTCTCGCCTGCGGCGCCTGCGCCGGGCTGGCGGCGGGAGGAATTCTTACGTTGCTCTTCGCCGCGGGTATGCCGCTTTTAGCCGGCGTCCTCGCCGGTCGCGCCGCTTGGCGTCGCGCCTGCGAGGCGACCGTTCTTGCCGTGGCGGTGACCGCGGCCTTCAACCCCTATCTGATCCTCTCGCCGAAAACGTTCGCCTGGGAGTTGACGATCCAGATAGTGCCGCGCTGGGGACTGGCTCCCGACATCTTAAAGGACATGCTTCTTTACGGCTTGCCTCGCGGCGTGGGTCTGGTCGCGGCTTTGCTGTTGGCCGCGGGTATTTTCCGCGGCGCGATCGGCATCGATCGCCGGACGCAAGCCCTCGCGTGGATCGTCGTCGTGGGCTCGATTTTACTCTGGCTGCGCTTCTCGGCGCTGGGAGGCGAGTCGCTGCTGCGCGTGTTCTACGGCCCCTTCGCCTTGGCCTGCGTCCTCGGCGCCGTTCTGCTCACGCGCCTGCCCCCCGTCGCGGCGGGACTTATCTTGGCCCTGGCCTTAGTCGAGTCCGGCGCGCGCGCATCGACGTATCTGACCAACCTGTCCATCAGCTCCGGCCCGCGCTCCACGCGAGAGCTCGCCGCGGACTGGATCGACGCCAACGTCCCCGCCGGCGCGAGTATCGGGCTTCTGCGCTTTCCGGAGCCAGCGCACACCCCTCCTTTCCGCTGGGACCGGCTCAGCCTCAAGATCTTCGACAAGCCCCAGGCTTTGGGGAAGCGTCTTCCCGATTGGATCGCGGCCGAGGGACGGAAATGGGAGGCGGTCGATGCCTCCCTGCGCGACCGCTATGTCGAAGCCCAAGCGTTCCCTTCCGCCGCGCCGTTGGGCATCCACATGACCGACGTCTATTTTTTCGCCAACACCGACTTCGTCGTTCTGCGCAAAAAGGATTCCTAACATGGACCGCCCTCTCACCCTGACCTCAGCCTCCGCTCCAAAAGTGAGCCTGCGCGCCGCCGGCCACGGCGACCTCGAAGACTTGCGCGCGTGGAAGAACGCCAACAAAGCCGGATTCTTCTTCAAGGACGAGATCACATCCCAGATGCAGCGCGAGTGGTACGAGAAATACCGCGCACGCCCCAACGACTTCATGTTCATCGTTGAATCCGGCGGCGTCAAAGCCGGCTGCATGGGCTTTCGCGTCCAAGACGACGGCTCGGCCGACACCTACAACATGATCGCCGCCCCCGCCGCCAAGGGCAAAGGCCTCATGAAGGCCGCCATGCTCGTGATGTGCACCTACATCGCCGAGCGCCACACCAAGGACATCGGCTGCTTGGTGGTGACGGGGAACCCCGCCGTGAAATACTACGAGCATTGCGGCTACAAGGTCGTGGGTGAAGGCGACGGCCACCACATCCTCAAGCTGGATTGGAAGCGCTTTGCGCCCGTGTCGTACATTAGATCAGAGTCTTAATCCACGTCGGCACGGTTTTAAGCTTCTCCGTCGCCCGGCCATTCCTAAAAATAGCGACCTTTCGAAAAGGACTGCGCAAATCGCTGTTATCGAATACGTAGACCAGAGGGAGCGCCCCGATAGCCGCCTTTAGGTTCGCCATGACCCGCGGATAGCGAGACTTCAGCTTCTCCGTGGGAACATCGTGTCCGCCCTGAGAGACGCGCATGGTGACGCGTTCTTCGCTGAGTCCCGCATCATCAAGACCGACAAAGCAGAGCACGACCACGTAGTCTGCGGCCACGGCTTCTCTTAAAAACTTCAGCTTGTCGCCGACGGGATCCGAGAAAACAGTCTCAAAGGCAAAGCTCTCTTTCTGCTTGAGCAGGGCGCGGCGCAGCGCGTCGGCGGCCTTCGCCGCGGCATAGGCGTCCATGTCCAGCTCTCGAGCCAGGACGTCGGCGCTCACATATCGGAGAGCCGCCGGGGCGATATGAGCATGATAGAAAGTGGTCTTGCCCGCTCCGTTGGGACCCGCCACGGCCACCAAGATGGGCCGCCGATCCAATTCCGGAACGGCCTTCAATCGACGGCCGTAAACCGACGATTGACAAACCGCCCCACCGTGCGCGTATCGTCCGCTTCCGTGCGCACAAGAAACCCAGGCCGACCCGGCGCCGGTTCATAGTGCGGAAACGGCAGGCTAGTCAAATGATCGGCGACCCGGCGGCGGCCTTCGAGCGAATCGACGGACTCCAAGCAAACGGACAGAGGCCTGGCTGACTTCGATCTCATCAATGCCATGACCTGGATGCCCTGCAGCAGCGGCTCGAGGGCTTCCCCCAAATGCGCCCAGAACTCGATTTGGCCGGCGATGGAGCGATGTTCGACTTTGCTCACCATGCGCGCGTCCAGAATCAACTCGTCCGCGATCTTGACTGGTTGGCCCATACTCTAATGGTAGCATAATGCTACCATCTGTCAAGTGCCCTAGAGCTTGACGGCGGTCAGGACGTGCATCTTCGGATAAAGCTTGAGCGGCAGCTTCAGCCAGGGCACGGCCATGAAGACCGGAAACCATGTCCAATCGCTGACGCCGGGCGCTGAGATGCGTCGCGCCGAGGCGGACGTGAATCCCGCCGCGGCGAACTCTCGCTCATAGAAGCCGCGGTCGTGCATCACCACCAGCGGCTGGCCCACGATCTTAAGGAACAGCCGCGTCAGCGGCAGAAGAAGACGCTGAACCGGCATCCACGCGGGATGAGGGCAGTACTCGAGGATGAACACGGTTCCCCCCGGCTTAAGCCAGCGCCGCGCGCGCGCCAACGCCTCCCGGATGCGCCCTTCGCACTCGCTCCAACTTCCCTGAGCGACGTGGTGAAGGATCAACGAGAAGACCACGCCGTCGAAAGAACTCTCGGGCAGTTCCGTCTCGAAGAGATCGCCCACGATCTTCTGCGCGCCGGCGGGAGCGTAGGACTCGAGCATGGGCGCGGACAGATCGAGACAGACGAGGGCGGACAGTTTCGGCCCCGGCGCGTAGAACTCCCAGACGCCGCCCACGGACAAAGTCCGCCCGCCAACCTCCGCGTTGAGAATATCCGCGGCCGCGCGGTCAACGCCGCGAGTGAGGGTCTTGAGCGCCTCGTAAGCGGCGTCGCGCTGCTGGGCGTCGAAGAATTTCTCGACCTCGCTCACGCGGCCTTCCGGCGGCCGAAGTGCTTGAGGAACTCGTCTTTGTGGTAGCAGAAGTGATGGTCCTTTAAATAAACCGCGAGCAAATTCTCGCGGCCCACCAGCTTCTCGCGTTGTTTGATCATGTCCATGTCCTCGACGATCTGCTGGGCATGCAGGCGTTCGATGAGCCTTTGGAGAAATCCACGGAAGGGCCACAGAAAGAACGGCAGATCGAGCTCGACGTCGAAAGTCATCAAGGTCGCGTCGCGCCCGGCGACCGGCGTGTAGCGCAGGCGCGTCACAATATCCATGATGTGATGCACGCTCGGAAACCAGCGCGGAGCGGGCACCACGTCGTAGATCAAGAACTCCGCCGGGGGCACGTATTGGCCCGTCTTGTCGTGGCCGAGCTTGAGTCCGAACGCCTTCCAGCTTTGGCGCACCGTGACCTTGAGTCCGTCGACCTTGACGACCTCCACGGAGTCGGTGAGGCTGCGGTGAAGAAAAATGTAGTGCTCGCAATCCAAGTAGGCCGCGACGGAGACCGCCACCGAGCAGTCGAGCTCGTCGACGACAGTAAAATGATGCTTCACGTCGTCCCGGGCCGTCGCACCCAAGCTTGGCCGCCTTTGATCTCATAGGTGAAGGCCGTCAAGCGCAGCGTTGGAGCTCCCTCGGGTTTGTACGATTCGTAGAGGTCCTTCATGCAGGCGAACGTCTTATCGTTGGGATTTTCGACGAAAGCGCCAGTGTCCGCGTTATAACGGTAACCATGCCACGGACATTGAAGAAGACCGGCGGCATTGTCGTAAATGCCGCGCGTCATCGGCCCCCCCATGTGCGGGCAGCGGTCGCGGAACACGCGCAAGCTCCCACCTCGTAAAAGCGCCAAGACTTCAACGCCTTCACCGAGATCGCACAGCTTGGGCAGGTCTGCATCGAGCGAGGACAGCTCGATAGGTTTCGGGAAAAAACCTTCCATAAGGAAATGATATAAAAGTCCCAATGATCAATGTGTTCGGCTCGCTGATGGGGCCCGAAGAACTGGAAGAAGTCCGCACCAGCTTGGAAGCGCAGTGGATCGGCATCGGCCCCAAGACCGCGTCGTTCGAGAAGCTTTTCGCCGAGCGCCTGGGCCTGCCCGGCTTCGTTCTGCTCGACTCAGGCTCCAACAGCCTGCACTTGGCCGTGAAGCTGCTCGATCTTCCCCCGGGCTCAGACGTTCTCGTGCCCTCTTTCACCTGGATCGCCTGCGCGCACGCCGTGGTCCTGTCCGGGCACAACCCGGTCTTCTGCGACGTGGACCTCGACACCTTCAACGTCACCCGCGCCACCGTCGAGGCCGCGCGCACGCCCAAGACGCGCGCCATCATGGTCGTGCACTACGGCGGCCTGCCCGTGCGCGTCGATGAGATCAAAGACCTCGGCCTGCCCATCATCGAGGACGCCGCGCACGCGGTCGACTCCCGCCTCAAGGGCCAGGCTTGCGGAGGCCTGGGCGACGTCGGCATCTACAGCTTCGACGCGGTCAAGAATTTGGCCATGGGCGAGGGCGGCGGCCTGACCGCCAAGGACCCCGCGCGCGTGGCGCGCGCCAAGCAGCTGCGCTACTGCGGCATCGGCAAGTCGGGCTTTGAGGCCGCGGCCAACAAGGACCGCTGGTGGGAGTACAACGTCACCGACTTCTTCCCGAAGATGCTGCCCAGCGACATCGCCGCCTCCATCGGCCTAGCGCAGCTGCGCAAGCTCGACGCCATGCAGGCCTACCGAAAAAACATCTGGGAGAGGTATCAAAAGGAATTCGCCTCCCTCGGTTGGCTGGTGCGTCCCGTAGACGCGCCGGCCGACAGCCGCCACTCGTATTTCACCTACTGCGTGCGCGTCCCCGCGGGCAAGCGCGACGCGCTGGCCAAGCATCTCTACGCGCGCGGCGTGTACACCACGCTGCGCTATCATCCGCTGCACATGAACAAGATCTACGGCTCGAAGGCGAACTTGCCCGTGTGCCAAACGCTCAACGAAGAGGCCCTGAGCATCCCGATCCACCCCGGTCTCAAAGCGGCCGACGTGGAGAAGATCATCGCCGAGGTCAAAGCTTTCCCGGCATGAGCGATCCCGTCCTGGTGCTCGGCGCCGGCTGCGCGGGGCTTTCCGCCGGACGACGTCTTCGCGAGCTGGGAATCCCCGTGATCGTGCTCGAGGCCGAGGACCATGTGGGCGGCCTGGCGGGCGGCGTGCGCGTGGGCGGCGACGTTTACGAGTACGGCCCTCACATCTTTCATACCACCGACGCCGCGATCTTGGCCGACATCAAGGCCTTGATGGGTCCCGAACTGCTTCCCTATGAACGCACCATCCGCATCAAGTTCCTCGGAGCCTGGTTCACCTTTCCGCTGTCCATCACCGACGTTTTAAGCAAGCTGCCGCCGATGACCACGATCAAAGCCGGCTTCAGCTTTCTCTGGCACGGAGCCAAGGGTTTGGTGTCGCGTCCCAAGAACGAGAACACCGAGACGATTTTGCGCCGCGAGTACGGCGACGTACTCTACCGTCTTTTCTTCAAGGATTACATCCAAAAAGTCTGGGGCATCTCGCCGGCGGCATTCTCCCCCTCCTTCGCGCGCGAGCGCATCCCGCGCTTCAACATCCTCGAGTTTTTCGACAAGATTTCCTCCCGCCTAAAAAGCATCTTCGTTCCCGCGAAGGCGGTGCGCACCGAGGGCTTCGTGGAGAAAGTCGAGGGCGAGCTCTACACCACCCGGCGCGGCTTCTCGCTGATCTGCGACCGCATGGCCCAGACGCTGAAGGCCGCCGGGGCCGACATCCGCCTCAACGGACGCGTCGTCGGCTTGCGCCGCGAAAACGGACGAGTCACGGCCGTTGAGGTCGAGACGGACGGACGCAAGGAAGTCCTACCCTGCTCGGGGATCGTGAACACTTTGCCCATCAACGCCGCCGCTAGGCTGTTCTCGCCGAGCCTCGGCCCCGACGTCGACGCCGCCGCGGGAAAGCTGCGCTTTCGCGCCATCGTCTTCGTCGGCCTCAAGATCCGTCGCAAGCGCATCCTGCCTGCCTCGTTCGTGTACTTCCGCGAGCATTCCTTTAATCGCGTCACCGACATGTCCTACTTCAAGTTCAAGATGGATCCGCCCGACAGCACCTTGCTCGTTGCCGAGATCGCCTGCGATCCCGCGGACAAGGTGTGGAGCGACGACGCGATCGCCCGCGAGGCGGCCTTGGCCGACCTGGTCCGTGAGAATCTGATCACGCGCGAAGAAGTCCTCGACAGCGTGGTCTTCCGCACCGCCAACGGCCACCCCATGTACACCTTAGGATACGAGGACGCGCTCAAGACGCTTCTCGGCGCCATCGAGGGTTTGTCCAATGCCGTGACGGCCGGTCGCCAGGGCCGCTTCGCCTACGTCAACACCCACGTGGCCATGAAGATGGGCCGCGAGGCGGCCGACCGTCTCCACGACAAGGCCTTAAAAACTTAACTGGGCTGCGTCAGAAGGCGGGGATTGACCTTGCGCGTCCGCGCGAGTTCTTTCTGCTGAGTCGCGACCCAAGCCTCGCGCGCGGTCACGATCTCTTTTAAGGTCACGGGAGCCGGGCTGTTGATGGCTTCGTTGTAGCCGTCTGGACGCTTCATCAGGCCGACGATGGATTTTTGCTGGAAGAGCATCTTTTTGAACACCGACCACATCCCGCCGCGGTAGGCCCACAGGAATTTGGCGAAGTCGATGAAGCGGAAATTAAACAGAAAGACCTTGGCGTAGCCCTCGATCTGAATGAATTCGATCTGGTTGCGGGACAGGGCCGCGAACTCCAGCGCCCCGCCGATCTGCTTGTTGTACTCGTCCCAGTCGGTGGTGAGCAAGCGGTAGCCGGCCTCGCCTTTGGCCGCCAGGCGCGCCACCTCGGTTCCGGGATAGGGCGTCATCACGCCGAACATGGGAAGATAGGGGTTGATCTTCACGGCCAGATCGACGGTCTTCTTCATCGAGTCCACGGTCTCATTCGGCTGGCCCAGGAGCAGGAAGGCGCCGGCCGGCACGCCCGCGCGGCGGGCGGCGCTAAAGGCGTCCTTGATCATGTTGATGTTGGTGCCCTTGCCCATCGTCTTGAGCTTCTCTTCTTCGCCGGTCTCCACCGCCATCTCGACACGGACCACGCCCGCCTTCTTCATCTGCACGAATAAGTCGTAGTCCACGTAGCGCACGTGCGTCTGGATGCACCAGCCCACCCGCTTGCCGATGTCGGCCGCGATCATCGCGTCCATCAACTCGCGCGTGCGCGGCACGTCGACACTGAAAATCTCGTCGCCGAAGCGGATCTGCCCGGGAGCGTAGGTCTCGACGACGAGCTTGAGTTCGTCGACGACGTTGGCCACGCTGCGCTTGCGGGCCACGCGCCCGTTGGGGTTCATGCAGAAAAGGCAGTTGAAGGGGCAGCCGCGAGACGCCTGCACCCAGTATTCCTGAGCTTTCGGAAAAAGATCCCAGGCCGGGAACGGAATGGAGTCCTGATCCAAGATGCGCTCGCGCTCCGGCGTGACGACGATCTTCTTCTTGTCGTCGCGAAAAGCGAGGCCCGCTATGGGGGTCAGGTCGGTTCCATCGCGCAAGGCGGCGCACAGCTCGGAAAAAGTCTCCTCGCCCTCGCCGATGACGCCGATGTCGAAGCTGGGAAACTCGTGGAGCGTCTGTTCGGGCAAGGCCGTGACGTGGACGCCGCCGATGACCGTGGTCACTTTCCGCAGTTTTTTCTTGATCAGCGCGGCCTGGTAGGCGGCGGGCTTGATCTCGTTGGTGAAAGCGGTAAAGCCCACGACGTCCGGCGCCCACTCCACGACGCGGGCCAAAGTCTGCTCGAAATTGAGCCGCTCGAGCTTGGCGTCGATGACCCGGATATCGTAGCCCGGCGTTTTCCTTAAATACGACGCAATATAGGCCAGCGCCACGCGGCCGAAATTGGGGGTGTCGTACCAAGGCTCAAGCACCGCGACGACCGGCGGATTGATGAGCATGACCTTAAGCATCTTCCATACTATAGACTCCCGGCCTGGCGTTGTCAAGGCGACACAAGTTTCAGGACTTTTACGAAAAATCGACCTTGGGATTTTCCTTCGTTTTTAAAAAAATAGCGATTACCAATTAAGCGTTATTCACATCGCGCGCGCGATGCGAATAGCATTTATTTTTTCGTCATTATTTTTTCAAAAACGAAGGAATTTCAGACTCAAATGCGGGACATCCGAGTCCGGGAACCGAGAGGACACAAATCCTGTCCTGCCCTTGCGCTTGTTGCGCCGGCGGTCTATACTCATCGGATGAGACGGCTGCTTGTCATTGGGTGTTTTCTGCTGCTCTCGCAGTCGATCCGCGTGAACGGGGCCGCGTGGGATGAATCCTCGTCGCAAGAAGCGCCGGACCTCTCCAGTTTTTTTAACAAGGCTTCTCAGCTCAATAAAACGATCCGCCCTGCAAAGACGATGGAAGCTCCAAAGGGCGCGGCACAGCAACCTCAACCTCGCAAGAGCATCAATGCTCTCACCTCTACTGAGCAAAGTATTTTATTTAACGCTATGCGGCCATATGTCCTTCGGCTTGCTATCGACCACGCTCATGCCGATCACATAGGGATCCTGTTCTACACCTCACACCTTGGCATGATCAAAAATATTGAAACCTACCTG
>JAYVZL010000169.1:0-5075 GCA_043783505.1 Elusimicrobiota bacterium | reverse complement strand
AGGCCGGCCCTCGGGCCGGCCTTCTTAGTTTTGGGTGAAAAAAACTCTTCTCTTGACAGCGTCTAGAGATGCCGTTATAGTAGTTTGACGACGACGTTTCCCCTATCTATGAGGACAATGAACAAGCGAGGGTCTTTTGCCGCGGCCGCTATTTTGGCCGCGACGTTGACCATGACCGCGTCCGCGATGCACCCCGCCGCCCCGGTCCTCCCGGCTCCCGACCGTCCCATGACGCCGGTGATCATCGATCCCGGCCACGGCGGCGACGACCTTGGCGCGGCGATCAAGGGCATGTACGAAAAAGACATCGCGCTCGTCTTCGCCAAGAAGCTCAAGCTCCGCCTGTCCCGCAACGCGGACCTTCCGGTGGTGCTGACCCGCCAGAACGACACTTACGTGACGCTCGACGAGCGCATGGTCGACAGCGTCGATCGCAGCGGCTCAATCTTTGTTTCCCTTCACATCAACAAGGTCAAGGGCAAGAAAGCCGCGGGCGCGGTCGTCTACAGCTATGGCCCAGAAATGCTTCGCGCTTGGCGCAGCAAGCACCGGCATCCGGGCGTGCCGCCCATGCCCGCGCCTCCGCGCGGACAAGCCAGCGACAGCGAGCGCTTGGCTCGGGCCTTCTCCCGGATGCTGCGCGCCGACGGCTTTCGCGCGGAAACGGCCAAGTCGGACTACTATGTCCTGAAGAATCCCGCCCAGCCAAGCGTGCTCATCGAGCTTGGCTACCTCAACAATCCCGATGAAGCGGCCAAGCTCGCCGATCCCGCCTACCAGAACAGGATGGTCGACAGCCTGGCGAAGGCTATCGAGGAATACACAACCAGCCGCACGCTTCGCGCCGTCATCGCCGCCGCGCCCGCTTCAAAGCTCTAGATGCTATGCGGCTTTCCTTAATCGCATCTGTGCCGGGCGCCTCGGGCCCGGCGTAGGATGCGGGCGCTCGTCGTCGTCACCGGCGGAACCTTCGACAAAGAGTACGACGAGCTTCGGGGAACGCTTTCTTTCCGCAAGACGCATCTACCCGAGATGCTGCGCTTGGGACGCTGCCTTCTCAAGACGCGCGTCAGCCCCCTCATGATGAAGGACAGCCTGTTCATGACCCCGGCCGACCGCCGCCGCATCCTCGCCGCATGCCGCCACGCTCCGGAAAGCCGAATCGTGATCACCCATGGAACGGACACGATGACCGCTACCGCCGCCGTCTTGGGCCGCGGCCTGCGCGGCAAGACCGTGGTGCTGACCGGTGCCATACGCCCATATCGTTTCGGCTCCTCGGACGGGCTCTTCAATCTCGGGTCGGCGCTGTCTTTCGCGCAAGCCCTGCCGCCCGGCGTCTACATCGCGATGAACGGACTGATCTTCGCCTGGGACGACGTGAAGAAAGACCGCCGTCGCGGAATCTTTACGCGCGGGCAAAAGACCCGCGCGCGCTGAGCGGCTCTAGGGTATAATACGAGCATGAGATTAAGCCTCCTTCTGGCCTTGGTCGCGGCCCTTCCCGCCTTCGCCTCGCCTCTGCGCTTATCGGGCGGACCGAAGTCCGAAAACAAGCTGCGCCGCTTCCTCGAGCAGGATAAGGGCTTAAAGGCCCGGCTCGAGGACGCCGCCATCCGCGAAACCGGCCTCATCGCCGCCGCGCGCGAGTCCGACATGCGCGACTCGGTGTCCGACACCGGCGGCAGTCTTCGACGCAATCTCGAGCAATCGCAGAGCGCCAAGCGCGAAGCCCTGATTCAAACCTTGCCCGGGATGAAGGCGCCCATGAAGGCTCCGGAGGATTCCGCCTGCCTCACGATCGTCGACTGCGCCTCCCCCGACATGGCCGTAGACGTGCCCGACGCCCAGCGCCTGCCCGATACGCTGCGCCGCATGGTGCGGCCTTGGATGGTGCTGCAGCAAGCGCGCGGCTCGGACGTCGAGTTGTCCTCCCTGAAAGGACCCGGCGAAGCCACCTTGGCCCTGCGCCTCAAGAATGTCGACGCGCAGCCGCTCATTCTCAATGTGGCGCCGCGTCTTCTCGGTGGCTTTACGGTTTGGTTCAACAGCCCCTTCGTTCTGGCCGAGCTGTACAACCGCGAACGCAACGCCGTCCTCTACCCCGCCCGCTAGCCTAGAGCAGGCGCAGCTGGTCGCCCATCGGGCGACGAAAGTTTTCGCGCTCCATCGCCGGGGGTCTTCTCTTGTTTAGGCCCAGCCTGCGGCAGGTGATTGAAAAGAGCTTGGCGAGATGCTCGGCGAAAATCCCCTCGCCGCGCATGCGCGCGCCGAAACGCGGATCATTGAGACGCCCTCCGCGGATGTTCTTGATCTGATTGAGGACCTTCTCTTTGCGGTCTGGATAATTCCGCTGCAGCCAGTCCTCGAACAAAGTCCCCAACTCATGCGGCAGGCGCAGAGGCACGTAGCCCGCCGTCGTAGCGCCCGCCTCGGCCGCGGCCTCAAGCAGCTTAGGCATCTCGTGGTCATTAAGGCCCAATATCATCGGGGCCGTCATCACTCCCACCTGCACGCCGCCTTTCGCCAGCGTCCTCATGGCCTCCAGTCGCGCCGAGGGCGCGCTGGCGCGCGGTTCCATGCGCCGCGCTAGTTCCGGGTCAAGAGTGGTCAGCGACACGTAAACGCGCGCGCCCGCGTGACGCCTCAGCTCCTGAAAGACGTCGAGGTCGCGCACGACCAGCGCGTTCTTGGTTACCAGGCCGCAGGGCTGGCGGGCGTCGGCCATCACCTCCAGGCAGCCGCGCGTGATCTTGAGCTTGCGCTCGATGGGCTGGTAGACGTCGGTCACGCCGCCGAGGGCGATCGTCTCGACCTGCCAGGAGGGCTTCGCCAGCTCCGCGGCGAGCAGGCGCGGCGCGTCTTCCTTAACAAAGATCATACTCTCGAAGTCGATACCCGACGACAAGCCTAAGTACTCATGATAAGGCCGAGCATAGCAGTAGACGCATCCATGCTCGCATCCACGATATGGATTCAGGCTCCAAGTAAACGGAATGTCCGGGCTGTCGTTCTTGACGAGGATCGACTTGGCCGAGTCGCGGTAGAAGCGCGTCTTGGGCGCGGGACGTTCCGCCGGGTCGGCGGACTCCTCCCACTCGTAGGCGAGTTCCTCGAAACGATTGGCGGGGTTGAGCGCGGTTCCCCTTCCGCGCGTCGCGTCGGACATGGCGATAGTATAGTCGAACATACGTTCGATTTCAAGGGGCGTGACGGACATTTGACAAAGATTTAACCGCGGCTTGACGCTTTTAGCGCTAAAATGTTGCGATGAAGAGGAAGCAAGAGGTCGGACCCATCGTGGCGGCTCCAGCCCGGCGCGGAATATACCCGGACGCGAGGCCTTCGCGTTCCGCGCTGCCGCCGCGCGCGATCCCGCGCAGAAGGAGCGGCAATCCACTCCTGACTTTGCTCCTGACAGTGGCCGCCGTATTGGCCGCCGCCATCGCGTTCTCGGGCCCGATTGTTCGCGCCGTCGTCCGCTAGTAGCGGCTCACAGCGCGCCCGTCATCGCTTCCCATTCTCGCCACAACAGGATCGCCACCGCCGCGAGGCCGGCCACGAACCCGAGCCAAATCCCCGTCGCTCCCCACCCCAGGCCGAAGCCGAGCGTCAGGCCGATGGGAAGGCCGATGAGCCAGTGGCTTAGCACGTTGATCAGCAACGGCCGCCGCGTCGAGCCCAGTCCGCGCAGCGCGCCCGTCAACACGGCCTGAGCGCCGTCGAAGACTTGGAACGCGGCGCCGCAGTACAGCAAGGGCGTGGCCCGGGCGATGACCAGATCGTCGGCTCCGAATAGGCCGAGAATAAAACGCGGCGCCAAGGCGAATGCCGCGCCCGTCGCCGCCATGAACGACACTCCCATGATGGTCGCGGCTCTTCCCGAGGCGGCTGCCACGCGCGGCTCGCCCCTTCCCAAAGCCTGTCCCACGCGCGTCGCGGCCGCGTGAGAGATCCCCATCGGCACCATGAAGGTCAAGCTCGCCAGATTCAGCGTGAGCTGATGCGCGGCCAATGTTTCGGCGCCGAGGCGCCCGATGAGAGCGGTGGCCAGGGAGAAGATCGCGACCTCGACGAGCATGGCCATACCGCCGGGCAGACCGAGGGAGAACACGTCGAGAAACAACTGCCGGCGCCAGCCGTGGAACTTAAAGGAGATCGCGCGCAACTCTCTTGCCGCCGCGACGGCGGCGACCGCAAGCATGACAAAGTTGGCCGCGAGCGTGGCGAAGGCCGACCCGCGCACGCCCAGCGCGGGCGCGCCGAAGCGGCCAAACACAAGTGCGGCGTCGAATGCCGCGTTGACGATGTTGCCCGCGACTATGGCAGCGACCAGCGGCGTCGTCACGTTCATGGACTGCAGGAACTGCCGGAAGGCGACGAAGCAAAGCCCCGGGAACACGCCCCAGCGCAGGATCGAGAGGTAGCCGACCGCGCCCTCGGCGGCGCGGGGATCGACGCCGATGAAAGCGAAGACGGGACCCGCCAGACCAAACAATAAAAAGATCGGCAGCGCGACCGCAAGCGCCAGCGCCGCGGTGTGCACGAGCAGTTGGCCGCACAGATCCGGCCTGCCCGCGCCGAACGCCTTGGAGGAATGACTGTCGATGCCCATGACAATGCCCATTCCCACCACGAAGCCGGTGAAATAAGTCATCGAGCCCAGACCGACGGCGGCGATCGCCTGCGTCCCAAGACGGCCGACAAAGAGCATGTCCACCGTGCCGTAAAGCACCATGCCGATCTGGGTCAGCGCGATGGGAGCGGCGAGCTTCATCACCGAGCGCGCCTCGGTCCATGGGAATTTTCTGATGGCCACGACACATCGTCCCATTTTCACCAGCCGCGCTGGAGTCCTAAAACACAGAAGCCGCCCCAACGGGGGCGGCTTCTACCCATCACTCGAAGGGGATGGGGGGGTTACAAGTAAATTATAACAGGTCGATGGGTTTATTTCAAGGCGACGAAAAAGATGCGCAACCTACCAGGAATCAGGCTTTTTTATTTCCCCCCACGCAGAACGAAGGACGCGCGGATACTGTGCCGCAATTAGATGTCTGCTTTTGAGTTGTCGG
>JAYVZL010000168.1:0-1852 GCA_043783505.1 Elusimicrobiota bacterium | reverse complement strand
CTCGGGCAGGTAGCGTTGCGGAACGTCCCGGCCGCCGGAGGAGAAGGTGCCGATCGTTCCGGTCCAGACGCCCTTGGTGCCCATCACCGCCAGCCCGTAGTCGCGGCTTTGGTTGGAGGCCAGATTCGCGACGGAGCGCGCGGCGTAGTCCATGTAGCCCGTATCGGTCAGGCCTTCCCGGCTGTAGGGAACCCGGAATTGGCCGATCTTAAACCAGGCGTTCTCTCCCAACTTCGGCAGCGGGATGTCCGCGACGAAATCCAGCAGGCCGAGGTCGTTGTTGCCGCCGTTGGCGTTCTCGCCGCCGAGCGCAAACTGCGTGTCGAACTTGACGTCCTCATATAGGCCCTTAAAGCCGATGCGGGCTTGCTTCAAGAAGAGGTAGACGCGCATGTGGTCTCGATAAGGATCGGGAACGTACTCGCCGACTCCGATCATCTGCGCGCGTCCGTAGGTGTTCACCGACATCTTATCGTTCTTTACGATCTCCAAGCCGTGCACGCTCGGAATCATCATCCCGATCATCGCGGCAGCGGCGAACATCTTCTTAGTCACGTTCATAACGCCTCCAGGTCACATAGCGGCAACATACGCACGAGCAACAATACGGCCACATTATTTAGCCGACTCGAAGACGAGGTGATACTTCACCACGATCTTATCGGCGGTCTTGACCGCGCCCAGCATCATCGTCGGAGGCTTCACACCGAAGTCAGTCATCAGCAGGCTTTGCTCGCCGTCGATCACAAACCGGCCTTCGACGAGAGTGGCCGTGGCTTTTAAGACCTCGGGCTGAGTCTTGCCGGCGATGGTCAAAGCGCCTTTGGCTCCCAACACAAGACCGTCCTTGCCCGGAGCGATCCCATAGCTCTCAAGCGTATAGGCTATGTCGGGGAATTTATCAGCCGAGAGCGCCTTGCGCAGGTTCTTGTCGAGACTCGAATGTTCCGATTTAAGGTTGGCGACCGGTATCGCCACCCTCAATGTCGCGGGCTTGCCTTCCGCCACCGCGGCGGAGACCGCGGCAGCCGTCGTTCCGGGCGCGTCGACCGTCAAGACGGCCGTAAAGAGGGAGGCCTCGCTCCAGAACGGATGCAAGGTCGAGTCGCCTTCAAGTCGTACGCGGCTTGCAGAGGACGGAGTCAGGGTTACGACGGCGGCGGGCGCCGCCAAAGACGTCGCGAGCAGTCCGAATGTCAGGAGGCATTTAGTTTTCATAGTTGTCGCGCGTTTGACACGCTATGACAACTATAGGCAACGAAACGGCCAACTACTTATCGGTGGCGTATGGCCGAAATGTTCCGTCATGACATCGTAGCAATATTCCTGCCATGAGCTTTTGCCCGGAATATGCTACAAAATGGAACACTTGCCGAATAAAAGCGATCAGCATCTGATGACCGTCCTGCTGGCGGGCTTTCGTCGCTCCAACGACGTGATGTTCTACAGCAACGCCCAGGGCATCATCCTTGACATCAACGAAGCCTTCACTAATCACTACGGGTATAGCCGCAAGGAAGCGATCGGCAAAACCCCGGCCTTGCTGAGATCTCGCCATTCCAATGACGAGCTCTACAAGCGCATGTGGCGCAACATCCTCGACCCTGAAAAGGGCTTCTGGCGCGGCGAGCTCATCAATAAGGCAAAGGACGGACGCGAAGTGCCGCTGATCTTGACCATCACGGCTGTGCGCGACGAGGCCGGCAAGGTCTTCGGCTATATCTCCAACGGCGTGGACCTCACCGAGATCAAAGCCCTCGAGGAGCGCGTCGCCCATTCCGAGGCTCTGGCCACTATCGGCGAGATGGAGGCCGTCGTCGCCCATGAGATTCGCAACCCACTTGGCTCCATT
>JAYVZL010000167.1:0-5078 GCA_043783505.1 Elusimicrobiota bacterium | reverse complement strand
TGGCGGCCGCCGGCCCGCCCACGGTGTTCAACTACACCGACGCGAACTTAATCGCCGACGCCGTCTTCCGCGACGGCATGAAGTACCAGACCATCTTCCGCGCCTCCGACCGCGCGGGCAATCAGACCGTCACCTCGGCCTTCGAGTTCATCTACGATAAGACTTTGCCGACCTCGGACATCGCCTCGCCGTTGTCCGGCAGCGTGCTGCATGCCTTATCGATCAGCTCGGGCGCGCACTTGGACCCCGACCCCGACCTAACAAACTCCGACATCTCCGCCTCGGGCATGGCCAAAGTCGAACTCTCCGTCCTGCAGTTGACCGGGGCCAACGCCGGGCAGTATTTCAACTCCAACGGCGCGCCACCCGGCTTCTCCAACCCGGTCGAGGCGACCTCCTGGTCGACGGCGACGGTCAATGCGAGCTCGTGGACGTACGCGACGGCCGCACTGGTGGCCGCCTTTGAGAACGGCGCGCTGTACAACATCCGCGTGCGCGCCACTGACTTGTCGGGCAACGTGCAAGGCGGCTTCGCCGTTCCGACGTCCTCGCGCACCTTCGCGTGGGACGCCTCCGCTCCCTCGCTCGCGGCAACTTTCCCGCCCCAGGACAGCTATTGGACGCCGGCCTCGCTGAGCGTGCTCTCGGGCACGGCGCGCGAGGAACCCTCCGGGGCCGGCCAAGTCAGCGCCGGGTTCCTGCAGGTCAACGACGACGTCGACATCGAGCTCAGCTACGTGGTGGGTCCGTCGACTTACTACTGGACTAACGCCGGCTGGTCGGCCGCCAACGTTCCCGGCGTGGTGGGCCGGCCGGTGGAGCTTGCCGGCTCGACGACGTTCTGGCGCCTGATCCCGAAGCCGGTCGACGATAACGCAGCACCCGTCAATTCCTGGCAATTCGCCGGCGACCAAATCTTCCGCCTGCGCGCCCGGGCGCGCGATAAAGGGGTCGACGGCACGGGTGCCCTCAACCGCAATGTGAGCGGTTATTACGGCGGCAGCGGAGCTGGAACCTATCTAACCTTTGTCATGGACCATACGCCGCCCGTGTCCACAATGACGTGGCCCCTCAACGGCAATTTCGTCAACGCGATCAGTTCGATTACCGGAACCGCGAATGCCGCGGTCTCGGGCATCAATAAGGTGGAGATCAAGATCACGACCAACAACGCCACCGGCCCTTGGTGGAACGGGTCTTCCTACGTGTTCGTCGAGACCTGGTCGACGGCGACTGTGACCGGCAATAACTGGCAGTTCCCCGGCACGCGGGTCGACAACCTGTCGGCGGCCTTCAGCGATCACGTGCTTTATTACGTCTACTCGCGGGTCACCGACAACGCGACCAACGTGGAGACCTCTCCCACCGTATTCGGCTTCACCTACGACGCGACGGGTCCGAACCTGGCCGTGAACTTCCCCACGCCGCCCTCCGGGTCCTACTACTCCAACGGAACAGGTTCTACGCGCCGCATCGACCTGACGTCCGGCACCGTCTCCGACAGCGGCCCCAACGCCTCCGGAGTCTCGGAAGTCTGGGTGGCCATCTCGTCGGGCTCGGGCGTAAACACCATGTGGTGGTGCGATAACACGGCCACCAGCGGGGGCTGCCCCGTGGCCGGCGCTTTCAGCAAGGGGCCGCAAGCGGCGATCTACTGGAGCACGTCCGTGTACAGGGGCGGGACCTCGTGGGCGTACACGCACGCGAACTTGCCCGCAGCCTTGAGCAACGGCATCCAATATAAGACGTACGTGCGCGCTCGCGACGCCGCCGGAACCTGGACCGGCGACGTTCCCAGCAACCCCGAGGTGTCGCAGTTGTACTTCTACGACAACGTCATTGCCGCCGTGACCTTCCAGAAGCCGGTTGCCGCCTATAACAACCGCACTTTGACCATCCTCTCCGGCACGGCGCAGGATGTCGGAGTCGTGAGCGCCGGGGTCGATTACGTGCAGGTGGCCGTGCGCCAAGTCGGCACCGGCTGGTGGAACTTCACCTCCAACACCGCCTTCAACGTGGCCGATCCCACGACCGTGAGCGCCTGGACCAACGCGACGCTGACCGATCTGGGCGGCGGGCTGTTCCGCTGGGAAGTGGCCTTCTCCACCGGACGCTACACGACGGGACTCAGCTACCAAGTCGTGGCGAGGCCTCATGACGCCGCCAGCAACATCACTCAAGGCGCGCCGGCTCCGGGAGAGGGGAACACGTTCGTCTATGACGATCAGGCGCCGGTGGTGGTGTCCACGTTCCCGACCAACGGCTCCTTTAAGAGCGCGGTCACCATGGGCGCTTTGGCCGGAACCGCGTCGGATGCCGCCACCGGCAACACCGGCCTGACCTCGGTGAAGATCCTGCTCAAGGCGCGCGGCTCGACGAACGCCACGTGGAAAGGGACATATAGTAATAGCAGTGCTGACTGGGATACCACCGTCGGCAAGTACAACAACTGGATCACGGTTACGGGAACCACCGCGTGGACGCAGGTGCTGCCTTCGCTGGCCTCCGTCGACAACCTTAAGTTCTCGCTGTGGTCGTTGGCCTACGACGGGGCCTTGAACGTGTCGACTTCGCCTTCCAACGCGCAGATCGACGCCGATCAGAATGCCGACGGCTCGGCCGCCCTGTTCTTTACCTACGACAACACCAATGCGCTGACCGCGACTACGTTTCCTCTGCCCAACACCGGCCTGCAGTCGGTGTTCCCGACCATCAGCGGCACGGCCGTCGATCCGGGTGTTGAGCCCTCGGGCGTCATCGATGTGCGCATCCGCCTCAAGCGCTCGGACAACTCCTACTGGAACTTCTTCTCCGACCTGGCCTGGGACGCGACCTCAACCGACAACTTCGGCGTGACCGGCGGCGTCCCGACCTGGACGCGCAACGTTCCGGCGGGCACGTTAGGCAACGGCTACCGCTACGACCTGTACCACTTCGCCATCGACAACTCCTTAAATAACGCAGCGGGGGGATTCTTCTCCACGACGACCTTCATCGTGGACTTGAGCACGCCCACGACGTCGATCACCGTGCCCGCCAACAACAGCTTCGCGACCGCGGTGACCGATCTCACGGGAACCTCAGAGGACCGCTACTGCAAGTTGGTGCCCAACGTCTGCCCCGGCGCGGGCGGCCGCAACTATGAAGCCGGAATCGCTTCGACGGGAACCGAGATCTCCATCCAGCAGTTGTCCGATAACATGTGGTGGGGCGGAGCCAGCTTCAACTCGGCGACGAGAGTCTGGTCGACGGCGACCTTCGTCGGCGCCTCCTCCGGAACGTGGAGCTATCACCTGGCCGGCTCGGGCTTGGGCAACAACACCACCTATTACGTCGTGGCGCGCGTCCGCGATCTCGCCGGCAATATCGACCGCACTTATACCACCAACTACGTCACCGTCGACGGCACCAACCCGACGTCCTTGGCGAACGCACCCAGCGGCAGCCAGAACAACGTGACGGCCATCACCGGAACCGCACAGGACACCTTCCCCGGAGAGCTGGCGGCCTCGGGCGTGGTCCTGCTTAAGATCAAGAAGTTGGCGGGTGCTGGCGACGCCACGGTCCGCTACTGGGACAACGGGGCCGTCGCGTGGGGCCCCGCCGCCGGTCCGCCCATCTTCTTCTCCACCGGCATTCCCACGAGCGTGATCGGTCAGCCCGCGGCGTGGAGCTACGTGACCACGCAGATCCCCTGGTATAACGACAACGATTATCAGGTGACGGCGCGGGCCGTGGACAAGGCCGGCAATATCAAGACCGATCCCGGAGAGGGAACGCCGGACTTGACCTTCACCTTCACCACGCCCGGAGCCGTCACCGCCATCACCAGTCCCTTGGGAAATTTGACGAACTATAGAAAGGGAGCCATCACAGGCGTGTCCGGCACGGGCACGAACTTGCGCGCGGTGAACTCTGTTGCCATTCATATTCAGAGGCTGACGACGCCGACGAGCTTTTGGTCGCAGGATACCTTGGCGAGGGTCAACTCAGACACCAGGACCTACACCTCATGCGTGGGCGGCAGCTGCAGCTGGGGCCCGCGCGTCATCAATGGTGCTGCGGCCTTCACCATCGACAACACCTCCTACTCGATCATCAGCGAGGGCTACAACACGGCCGACGCCACCGGGCCCCAGGCCAGGAACATCATCGTCATCGACAACACGCCTCCCGTGGGCGCGGTCAACCAGCCCAACACGACGTTCCTCAACGCCCTGCCCACGCTCACCGGAACAGCCACCGACCCTGGCCGCAGCCAACTGCCCTCCACCGAATTGGCTGGCATCGTGGCTCCGACCGCCCAGATCTACGTCCGCGTCAAGCAGATCAGCGGCGCCCAGAACGGCAAATACTGGGACGGTGCGGCCTTTAACAATCTGCCCGCCTCGCCGGGCGCGGCCGACATCGTGGCTCCGTATACGCCCGGAGCGACGGTGACGTGGTCGACGGCCGCGGCGGCCGGACCGGGCATGCGCGACGGCGCCAGCTACCGCGTCATCGTCATTCCCCAGGACAAAGCCGGCAACAATGATTTCAGCGGCTTGGATGAAACCTTGATGGGGCATTTCGACTTCACCTACGACACCTCGACGCCGAACTCGACGATCGGCAGCGTCACACCCGGCCAGGTTTACAACACGCTCGCCTCCATCACGGGAACCGCGGCCGACCCGGCCGGCAGCAACCCGCCCGGCGACAAGTCGGACTTGGAGAAAGTTCAGATTCAGATATACGATCCGGTGGCCGACACGTACTGGCACACCAGCGGCGCCGGTCCGTACTTGGGATCCTTCGTGGGCGTCTCGAGCTTCAACACCACGTCCGGGGTCGCGGCGTGGAGCTACTCCAACGCCAACTTGACGGTGCCCGGCATCGGTCTGGAATGCGGCAAGCGTTACTTCCTCTTCACGCGGGCCATCGACGTCGCCGGAAACGTCCAGAGCGGCTTCGTCGACAATGTCTCGTCCATGAGCTTTGTCTGGGACGCGGGTGCGGCCTGTCTGCCCACGACGGCGATCAGCCATCCCCTGGCGGCCGGGCTCTATCAGCCCACGCAGCTCGGCGGCGGCTCGGCC
>JAYVZL010000166.1:0-29632 GCA_043783505.1 Elusimicrobiota bacterium | reverse complement strand
CCCTACTCAACGTCCAACACCGCTCCAATTAACTTGACGGCTTGCCTCAGCTCTGTTATAAGAGATGATTGCTCAAGAACCTTTCGCGGCTTGCGCTCCTGATCTTTTGCGCCGCGTCGGCGAAGGCCGCTTCTTCTTCGATCTCCGGCGATTCCCTCGACTTGGCGACACGTCTGCCTCATATCGCTTTGGGGCCGCTGATCGTCGGGGAGGATCACCCCCTATTCAACCTCGATGACTTCCTTGTTACCGTCGAGGGCGCCAAGACGCAGACGTCGGCGAGCTGGGTGGCGGGCTCCGTCAAGTGGATGCGGGCGGTGGACGGCATGCCCTTTCCGCTGGCGCGCCTGCACGTATCGCTTCCCGTCGCGTCGGAGCGCGCGCTGCTGCGCTGGCGCGGCCGCGCGCTCGCGCTCCAGGGCGGGGCGGGTGAGGCGTCGACGGAAGTCTTCATCCCCCTGCTCGAGGGCGGAGAGATCGCCGTCGAGGTCGACGGCCGGCAAGCGGCGCTAGTGCGCGTCGCCGTGCGACCCGCGCTCGCCACCCCCCCGGCCGACCGCCACGCCATCGACCATTCCTGCTCGCCTTGGAACGTCTCCGTTCGGGGACTAGACGACTCTTTCCTCGCCATGAACTGCCGCTTAATTCTAATCGGGCGTTTCGGCAGCGAAGAGTCTCGCCTGGAAATCCGCTGGATGGCCGCAGGCACGAGCCTGCCCGACGGGAGTCCCGCCGCGATGACGACGTTGCTCGGCGATTGGCGGCCGAGCCGGATCGCCCTCATCGGCCCCGACAAGAAAAGCCGCGTCGCGGAGATCTCCGCGGCCTTCTCGCCGCGATGGCATCGTCTCAGGATCGCGGCGGGCGCCGGACCGTACGGCCTCTCCTCGAGCGCCGGCTCCGGCAACGGCGCGGCCGGATCTTTGATGCTCTACGGCAACTTTCGCCTGCGGCCCGAGGACAGCCTTTCAATTAGGACCTTCGAGGCGGTGGTGGCTCAAAGCCCGCTTCACACGGCCTTTTTCAACAACCTCGGAATTTATTTTGCCTACGATCTCGCCCGCGTCTGGGACGCGCGCCTGCGTTTGACCGCGCAGCTCGGCATGCAGGGCCTCACCTTCGCGCCCAGGGGCCTCTCGGGCAAGGTCTACAATGAGGCGCTGTTCCCCCAAGGGTTCGAGATCACCTATCTCGACGCCTTCGGACGACGCGGCAAGTCGCTGTCCGGCGGCATGTTCCTTCAGCCCACGGCCAACAAGAACTATCAGAATTTCTGGGTGCGCTACGGAGGCCGATGGTTTGGCGAGCTGAACTACTTGTCATGGCGCTCGTACGATCAACACGCAAAAATGTGGGGCGTCTCTGTGGGCGCGCCGCTTGCTCAGCTGTTTTAAGACTTGCGTCTTAAAACAAGTTATGCCAGGATGCCAGCTCTGGGGGCCGACCATGAACAGAATAGTTCCGGTGTCCGCTGTTGCCGCCATCCTGCTCGGCCTCTCCCTCGTCCCCCGCACCGTGAATCTTGACGAAGGATTCCTGCCGCCCAACGACTTGAGCATCTCCATCGGCTCATCGCAGGACAAGGGCATCACCGAGGCTCAGTTTAATGCCGTGCTCGATGAGATCCAAGCGCTGTACGGACCGGTCGTGGCAGCACGAGGCGGCACGCTCGTTATCAACCGCTGGTGGAACAGAAATACGGTCAACGCCTCCGCCCAACGACACGGGCCGGATAAGAACATCTATGTGATCAACATGTACGGCGGCTTGGCCCGCCACGAGTCCATCACCCAGGACGGGTTCGCCCTCGTGGCCTGCCATGAGATCGGCCATCACTTAGGCGGCGCTCCGAAGTATCCCGGCCTCCTCTGGCCCTCCAATGAAGGCCAGGCCGACTACTACGCAAGCCTCAAGTGCCTGCACCGCGTCTTCGCCTCTGCGGGCGCGGCCTCCTTCACGCGGCTTGCGAGCGACGAAGGGGTGGCGCGAGCGTCCTGCGAGAAGTCCTATTCTTCGCCCATCGACCAAGCGCTCTGCGTGCGCTCCGCCATGGCGGGGATGTCAGTGACCACCTTGCTGAGAATCTCGCGCAAAGAGACGGTCCTGCCGCATTTCGACACGCCCGATCCCAAGGCGGCGGCTCAGACGGAAAACATCCACCCCGCCACGCAATGCCGGCTTGACACCTACTTCGCCGGCTCACTATGCGCGCGTCCCGTCGACGACGCCCTCGACGACAAGAACCCCGCGCCCGGGACCTGCACGCGCTCCGCGGGCTATACGCTCGGCCTGCGGCCGCTGTGCTGGTATAAGCCTCCGGTCGGCGAGCCCCAAGCCCCCGTCGCGCGCCGCCAGGCCCCGAAAGCCCCGGCGCTCGTGTCCGTTCTGACGCAGACGAATCCGTGGAAGGGCTTCTAGTCCGTTAATCTTGGAGGTGGTCAATGAATAGAATGATGCTGATGTCCGCCGTCGCCGCCGTCGTGCTTGGCTTATCGATTGTTCCCCGCACCGTCATCCTTGAAGACGGCTTCCTGCCGCCCAACGACATGAGCATCGCCGTCGATTCGCCTCAGGCCAAGGGCATCTCCGAGACGCAGTACAACGAGGTGATGGATCAAATCCAGGCTATCTACGGACCGGTCGTGGCCGCGCGCGGCGGCAAGCTCAAGATCAACCGCCTCTGGAACGATGCCACGGTCAACGCCTCCGCCCAGCGCTCAGGTTCGACCTACATCATCAATATGTACGGCGGTTTGGCCCGCCACGAGTCCATCACCCAGGACGGGATGGCGCTGGTCGCCTGTCATGAAATGGGGCACCACCTGGGCGGCACTCCTAAATCCGCCAGCCTCGGCTGGGCCGCCAATGAAGGCCAGTCCGACTACTTCGCCAACCTCAAATGCCTGCGCCACATCTTCGCCTTGCCGTCGTCCGCGTCATTCACGCGGCTTGCCGGCGACGATGAGTTGGCGCGCGCGGCCTGCGAGAAGGCCTATGCGAAGCCGGTCGACCGCGCGCTTTGCGTGCGCGGATCCATGGCGGGGATGTCCGTGACGACGTTGCTCCGGATTCTGCGCAACGAGCCGCGCATTCCGCACTTCGACACGCCCGACCCGGCCACTGTCGCCAAGACGGACGACCGGCATCCGGCCCCGCAGTGCCGGCTTGACACTTACTTCTCAGGCTCGCTGTGCGCCCGCCCTCTGGGCGACGAGCTCAGCGAATCCGACCCAGCCGCCGGAACCTGCACCCGCTCCGTGGGCTACAGCGTCGGCCTGCGCCCCCGCTGCTGGTACAAGCCGCCGGTCGGCGAGCCCCAAGTTCTGATGACGCACCTCCCTGCCCCCAAGGCCCCGGCGCTCGTGTCCGCCCTAAATCAGACGGACCTCTGGAAAGGCTTCTAAAAAAACGGGTTCGGCACGGCGGAGGATCGATGGATAGAAAACTCCTGACGTCCTCCGCCGTCGCCGTCCTGAGAAGGGTTTCCAGTATATTCGTGCTATAATATATACAGAAGCTTGAATTTCAGCTTCGCCACAAAGACGTGTGTGAGCAATACGTAAATAAAGAGGAAGCAAAGAATGGCTATGGGCAAAGTGAAGTGGTTCAACGATCAGAAGGGCTTCGGTTTCATCACGCCGGACGACGGGTCCAAGGACCTGTTCGTTCACCATTCGTCCATTATGGGCGAGGGATTTAAGACTTTGGCTGAGAATCAGGCCGTTGAGTTCGACGAGCAGCAGTCCGACAAGGGCCCGCGCGCCGCGAACGTCCGCAAGCTCTAATTTAGAGCTCGGAACCTGAGAAAACGCCCGCACCGCCGCTCATCGGCGATGCGGGTTTCTTCTTGACATAACCAGGCCCCGCCCCTATACTGGTTTCAATGGGGCTCTCAAGCGGCCGCCTGCTTCGGACTCTGCTGCTGACGGTTTGCGCGGCGTTGCCCGCCGCGGGCCAGCGCGCGCAGAACCACAAATTCCTGCTTCTCCTCGATCCAGGGCATACGCCGCAAATGCCGGGTGCGCGCAGCTCTCAGGGACTCTACGAGAGGGAGTACAATCAAACTATCGCTCGACTACTGATGGAACGACTGGGGAAAGACGGCGATATAGAAGTTAAATCGACAAACGGGCCTGAAGAGTCCATCGGACTATTGGACCGGGTCAAAATGGCCGCAGCCTTGAAGGCCGACCTATTTCTTTCTCTCCACCATGACAGCGTCCAACCTGCTCATTTACACCCCTGGGAATTTAATGGCGACAAGCTGAAATACTGCGATGATTTCAAAGGATTTTCAATCCACGCGGCCACGGTGCAGAGCAAGCCGGTCGCTGAGAAAAGCTATCGGTTCGCTAAAATAGCAGCGAACAAAATGATACAGCAGGGATTTCCATTCACTTTGCATCACGAGGAAAAAATAGAAGGAGAGGACATGAAGCTGCTGGATCGATCGCTCGGCATTTATGAGCGCAATCATTTAGCCGTATTGCGCGCCAATAAAAGTCCGGCGGTTCTCATCGAGTGCGGCGTCATCGTCAACCGCGATGAGGATCGGCGCCTGCAAGATCCCGCCGTCCAAGCTCAAATCGTCGAGGCCTTATATCAAGCCGTGCGGGAATATAAGGATCAATAAGCACGCGCGCCTGCCAATTCATGCTATACTAACCGGGTAGTAAGAATTTCGAACCCGTAACGAGAAATGTCGGGACCAAGACCCTCAGCTGCGAAGCTGGGGGTTTCGTGTTTTTGGGGTCGCTTAATGAACGGCGTTAGAACCTGTCTTCAGAAAACTTCAAAGCCCGATTTCCTTCAAGAAGACGCCCGGAGCCAGGATAGGAATTTTTCCGAAGCTCTTCAGGTTCAAGAGGTGCTTGTCTCCTGACAAGATAAAGTCACTGCGAAAGCTCGTTGAGGGTTTCCATCGACGGGGCGGTGCCCGCTATAGCGTAGCTATCGCCAAAACGCTAGACTCGGGGCATGCGCTTCCTGTTCCTAACACTTTCCTTTCTCGCTTTTCCGATCTCACACTGTCTCGCCAACGACACGCGTTATATGTATGCTGGTGAGGGGAAGATGCTCGTCCCGGCCACCGATACGCAAGTTGAGATGGTTTCGGAAACGATCCGCATCACGATGGGTGTGGAAGCCATGAGTGTTGATTGCTCGTTCTCCTTCAAGAACACCGGCACAGCGACCAAGGTCCTGATGGGCTTCCCGGACGAACGTGTCGACGACCGCTGGATCGAGCCGGGGGAAGAGGACGACAAGAAATATCGGACGAAATGGGCCTTGCAGGATTTTACCGCAAGACTTGACGGCAAGGCAGCCACGGTCGAACATTCGACCGTGGCGCCAAACGCCCTTGGCACCGAGGAAGGAGCCTACACCTGGGAGGTCTCTTTCGCCCCGGAACAGACGAGGGAAATCACTAACAGCTACCACGTCGGACTCGGACATCGAATAGAAACTTCCGGGACCTTTACGCCGAATAGTTTTCGGTTCAAATACGTGGTGAGAACCGGCGCGCGCTGGAAAGGATCCATTAAGAGCGCGCGTTTTTTTATTGATCTTAGCGGCGCTCCCCATTCACCCTTATTCACGATCTCCCCCGCGCCGCAATCGGTCGATAAAGGCATTTATGCCATCTTTTTTGAGAATTTAAAACCAGACTTCGATATCTCCATTGAGGGATTCTTTCTTAGAGATGCTTCGTTCCTGGACAGGGAGACGATTGGTGACGGAAGCCAATTGCAGGAGCTCGCACAGTATAGCGGCAAGCCTGCCCTCGACAAACTTGACGATTGGACCATCTGCGTTTTCAAGAACATGCTCTACGCCCTCTACGGACGCTCATTTAGGACACCCTGGCTCAGGGATTATTTCTCCAAACAGCCTTGGTACCGCGCGAACCCGAAATATTTAGACGCGACGAACGGATCCTTGCCCTCCTACGAGGTGGATCTGATCAACCACATCAAGGTCCTCGGCAGGGAGAACGCCTGCGCCGGACTCTAGACTATGACAAACGCAGCAAGCGACGGAGCGCTCGGTAGCAGGCCCCAGCCGCGTGAGGAAACCCAACGGCCAAGCGGGGCAAGGCGATGACGACCTCGAAGGCCCCCACGGCCGTCCCCTTCGCCATGTCACTTAGGACCACGGCCTCGGCCGCGTCCATCTCGCCGACCGGCGGGCGTCGACGATCAGCCAGTAGCCGACCATCAGCGGCAGCAGGTTCCCCGCCGATAGCGCAAAAAGAAGCACAAAAACCGGCTCGTGCTTTGGGTCGCAAAAGGTGTCCCGAGTCGACGAGCTACGGCGTCTCGAATTCCACGAAGTAGGACTCGAAGGGATCAGCCTGCTTCTCAGGCGGCATGCGCCAGTCCCAGCCTAAGGCCCGCAGGGAGCCTCGGCGCAAGGATGGGCGAGGCCGGTCGCGTTGGCGGGAGCGCCCGCGAGATGATTTTTCACCAGCTGACTGGACCATGTTCCGCCGAACCCCAGAACCCGGCTCATTTCAGCCAGCCTCGGCGCCGAGCTTCCAGAATCCCTTCTTGATACGCATCGCGGCGGTTAACTATCTGGATCACTTTAACCAAAGGCGATTCGATACGATAAATAACCCGATAATCGCCCACTCTTAGACTCCAATATCCGCTGAGATTGCCGCCCAAGGGTTTACCGTAGTCTTGAGGTCCGCGCGTTAACCGCGTCTCTATGGCTTTGCGTATTCGCGTTTTTACGTCGCGATTAAGCAGCGGAACATCTTTATCCGGAACGGCTGGATGGTAAACGACCCGGAACACGTCTACTTCCAGACCTCGTTATGGCTAATCCAGCGCCGCACCTTGCCCGTCTTCATGCGCTTGTCCGCCAGCACCGACAATCCAAGATCCTCGACATCCTCGCACGCTTCGCGGATCAGATCACGAGCGGCCATGGACAAGGTCGTGCCGTTGGTTTTAGAGATCGACTTCACTTTGGCGTAGAGGCCCGGCTCAAGCGTCACGATGAGACGCGGATTTTTGGTGGGCACGACTTAAGTGTATCTGAAGTGACTCACTTTGTCAAGAGGCACAGCTTTTACTTGAAGATCTCCTCGAAGAAGCCGCGCATCGCTTCCCAGGAGCGCATGTCGGCCTTCTTGTCGTAGGCCATGCCCTTGGCCGTGTCGGTGCCGGCCTCGGGGACGGTGAAGCTGTGCACCGCGCCTCCGTACTGAACGAACTGCCAATCGGCGTTGACCTTGCGCATCTCATCGAGGAAGGCAGGGACCTGGGGCGAGACCATGGGGTCGTCGGCGCCGTGCAGGACGAGGATCTTCGCCTTCGGGGTCTCGGTCGCGGGTGCCGGGGTTGCCAAAGCGCCGTGGAAGCTGACCACGCCTTTTAGCTTGGTTCCGGCCCGCGCCAACTCGAGCACGGTGGCCCCACCGAAGCAGTAGCCGATCGCGCCGAGCTTGCTCTCATCGACGAAGGGCATCTTCTTGAGCTGCTCCAGGCCCGCCAAGGCCCGCTCGCGCATGGCCTTGCGGTCGGTGAAGAAGGCGCCGGAGAGCTGGCCCGCCTCCTCGTGCGTCTTGGCGTAGACGCCCTTCCCATACATGTCCAGGGCGAAGGCCGTATAGCCGAGTTTGGCGAGCTCTTCGGCGCGCTTGCGCGCGTAGGGGCCGTGCCCCCACCACTCGTGCACGACCAGGATACCCGGGCGCTTGTCCTTGAAGCCGTCCTCGTAGGCGACATAGCCCTGCAGCACGACGTCGCCGTGCTTATACTCAACGGCTCTAGTCTTGATCAAGGCGGCGGCCGGCATGGCGGCAAAAACTGCGGACAACACGAGAGCTAGCTTCATGGGATCTCCGGTGAACGTGCGTGCGAGATTATCAATTTGCGCGACGGGGTTCTAGCCCGGACGCTTCAAGAAAACGGCCGCCAGCGGCGGCAGCTGCAGATTCAGCGAATGGGAGCGTCCATGCCAAGCCACGTTGTCGGCCGTGGCGCCGCCGCCGAGTGTCGCTCCCGAGCCGCCGAATTCGGCGGCGTCGGAGTCGGCGAGTTCCGTCCACCGGCCTCCGCTGGGGACGCCCACGCGGTAGTCGGCGCGCGGCACGGGCGTGAAGTTGAACACGCACAGCACCTCCTCTTTGGAGGATGCGCCTTTCCGGAGAAAAGAGAGCACGGAGTTGTCCGCGTCAGACGAGTCGACCCACTCAAAGCCCGACTCATCGCAGTCGCGCTCATGTAGGGCGGCTTCGGCGCGATAGATGCGGTTTAAGCGTTCGACCCAGCGCATCACGCCCTTGTGGCTTTCGTGCTCGAGCAGATGCCAGTCGAGACTGCGGTCGTGGCCCCACTCGCGCCGCTGCGCCAGCTCGCAGCCCATGAACAGGAGCTTTTTGCCCGGCATCGCCCACTGCCAGGCGAAGAGCAGGCGCAGGTTGGCGAACTTGCGCCAGTCGTCGCCCGGCATCTGATCGATCAAGGCGCCCTTGCCGTGCACGACCTCGTCGTGGGACAGCGGCATGACGAAATTCTCGTGGAATTGATAGATCGCGCGGAAGGTGATCTCATTCTGATGGTATTTGCGGTGGATGGGATCTTCGCGCATGTATCGCAAAGTGTCGTGCATCCAGCCCATGTCCCATTTCAGTCCAAAGCCCAGTCCGCCCAGGTAAGTCGGCTTGGACACGCCCGGCCAGGCCGTGGATTCCTCGGCGATGGTCTGAACCTCGGGATGGTGCTTGTAGACCTGCTGGTTGAGCTGCTTGATGAAATCGATCGCCTCCAGGTTCTCGCGGCCGCCGAACTTATTGGCGATCCACTCGCCGTCCTTGCGCGAGTAGTCGAGGTAGAGCATCGACGCCACCGCGTCCACCCGCAGGCCGTCGGCGTGGAACTTGTCGAGCCAGTACAAGGCGTTGGAGATCAAGAAGGCGCGCACCTCGTTGCGTCCGTAGTTATAGATCGCACTTTTCCAATCGGGATGGAAGCCCAGGCGCGGATCGGAATGCTCGTAAAGGTGCGTGCCGTCAAAGAAGCCCGGCCCGTGCGCGTCGGTGGGAAAATGCGACGGGACCCAATCAAGATAGACGCCGATCCCCTCCTGATGGAGATGGTCGATCATAAACATCAGATCCTGAGCGCTGCCGTAGCGCGAGGTCGGCGCGAAGTAGCCCGTGGTCTGATAGCCCCAGGATCCGTAAAAAGGATGCTCCATGACCGGCAGCAGCTCCACGTGGGTGAACCCCAGCTTCTTGACGTGCGCGGCCAGCAGGGGTGCGAGCTCTCGGTAGGTGAGACAGCGGTCGCCTTCCTCCGGCACGCGCCGCCAGGATCCAAGATGGACCTCATAGACCGATATCGGCACGGCCAGCGTGTTGCGCGTATGCCGCGACTTCACCCATGACTCATCGCCCCATTCATAGTCCAGGTCCCAGACCACCGAGGCGGTTCGAGGCGGCACTTCGTGGCGGAAACCGAACGGATCCGCTTTTTCTGCTTTGTGCCCGTCTTGATGAGAGGAGATCCAGTATTTATAGACCGCGCCTTTGCCCACGCCCGGCACGAAGCCCTCCCAGATGCCGGACGACGCGCGCGGCTTGAGCGGGTGCTTGGTCTTGGCCCAGCCGTTGAAGTCGCCCATGACCGCGACTTTTTTGGCGTTGGGCGCCCACACCGCGAACCGCGTGCCCGCCTTCCCCGCGCGTGTCTCAAGATGAGCCCCGAGCTTGTCGTAGAGGCGGACGTGCGTGCCTTCGTTGAAAAGGTGCAGGTCGAGATCGGACAGCGCCGAGCCGTGGTGGTCGACGGCCCCCGCGTTCATTGTCCGTCCGGCGCGCGGCCGCAGGCGCCCGTGAGCAGACCCAGACGTCCGCTCAGGCGCGGCGTCAAAGCGCCCGCGTCCATGCGCCAGCGCCAATTGCCTTCCACGGTCCCCGGCCGGTTCATGCGCGCTTCGCCGCCGACGTTCAATAAATCCTGCATGGGCGCTATCACCGTGTGCGCGGGCGAGCGCCACACCAAAGTCGTCATGTCCCAGGAGGGCAGCTCGGGCTCGCGACCGAGCGCGCGCCGGAAAGCCCGCCGCTCCTTCTCCGCCTGCGCCGCTGAACGGCCCGCGTTGAGCGTGCCGTCGTCCTCCCACCAGCCGCGCGCGGTGTCGTTGTCGTGAGTGCCGGTGTAGCCGACGCAATGCTCGGGCCATCGTCCCGGCCAATCCTTTTCCAGGCCGCCGAAAGAGAACTGGGCAAGCCGCATGCCCGGAAAAGAGAACTTATCGCGCAGCGCGATCACCTCGGGCGTGACCGCCCCGAGGTCCTCGGCGACGATCTCCAATCCCGGCACTTCGCGTCGCACCGTCTCAAAAAACTCGTCTCCGGGAGCTTGCACCCAACGGCCCTTGATCGCGGTGATCTCGCCCACCGGAATCTCCCAATAGTTGCGAAAGCCTATGAAGTGGTCGAGGCGCAAGGCGTCAAAGCGAGCGGCGCACGAGCGTAGCCGCGAGACCCACCAGGCGAACCCATCCGCGCGATGGCGATCCCAGCGATACACGGGGTTCCCCCACAATTGGCCGGTCTCGGAAAAATAATCCGGGGGCACGCCCGCGACGACGCTGGGCCGCCCCATCTCGTCGAGGAAGAAAAGCTCCTGATGCGCCCAGCAGTCGGCGCTGTCGTGACGAACGTAGATCGGCGTATCGCCCATCAAGCCCACGCCTCGAGCCTGCGCATGGAGCCGCACGGCCTGCCATTGCCGGGCGAACAGCCACTGCGCGAACTCATGAAAGCGGATATCCTCGGACATGCGTCCGCGCGCTTCTTCCAATCGCGCCGGCTCGCGGCGGCGCAGGCGCTCGTCCCATGCGGTCCAAGGGTGGCCGTTGAAGGCGTCTTTAAGCGCGAAAAAAAGCGCGTGGTCGGCCAGCCATGAAGTCTCCCGGACGCGGAAGGCCTCGAAGTCATCGCGCTCCGCGCGTCCCGCGCGGCGGCGAAACTGAGCGAACGCCGTGCGCAGCGCCTTCAGTTTAGACTGTCCCAATTCCGATTTCTTGAGCAAGCCTTCGGCGGAGAGCAGATCGACGCTGATCAGGCCGGGATTACCCCCGAAGATCGACGGCGAGGCGTAGGGCGAGCCGGTCTCGTCGGGCTGGCACACCGGCAGCATCTGCCACCAAGACTGGCCGCAATCGGCCAAAAAATCCACGAAGCGCAGAGCCTCGCAACCCAAAGTCCCCCCACGCGGGCCGGGAAGGGAGACGGGGTGCAGCAGCACTCCGCTCAAGCGACGCGACAAGGTGGGCTTCGACGGCATCGGACTATTCTAGCAAAGCGCGTCGACAGCCGGACGGGGGGCTACACTCTCGCAACATAAAGATCGCGAGAGTGCTACAGGCTGCTTTGTCGCGCTATGTGGATAATACGGTAAAATCAGCTTAATGACAGAGCGTTCGGCTTTTCTCGACCTTTTATTCGCGAAACTGTGGCAAGACTATCGCCAGAGGGTCGACTACGCGCGAGCCTATGAAGATTTGCTCAAAAGCCGCGGCGGGACGTTCCGCAACGATCATGTCGCCTTTCGTACCTTCGCGACCCAATCGCGCTGGTCGGGAATCGCGGAGATCTCGCGACCCTTTGAGGCGCTCGGCTATCGCCCGGCCGGGACTTACGATTTCCCCGATAAAAAGCTCACCTCCGTGCATTTCGCTCCGCCTTCCGCCGACCTCCCCAAAATATTCATTTCCGAGCTGCGCGCCTGGGAGTTGTCTCCGCGCGCGCGCAAGATCGTGCTCGGCGCGGCGGCGAAGGCCGCTCCCGGGCTCACCGATCAGGAGCTGGCCGATCTCGCGGCGCTGCCGCGTCTCACGGAGAAGCGGCGCGGCTTTTTCCTCCGCCGCTGGACGGCGCAATTCGCGCGGCCGTGGCCCGCGCCGAAGACGGCCGACGCCCTAGCACTTGAGCGCGAGTCTCAATTCGGCGCCTGGGTCCTTTTGCACGGCCACGCCGTCAATCACTTCACGGCCGCCGTCCACGCCCATGACGTCGACTCGCTCGACGATATCGAAAAAACGGTGGCCGCGCTCAAGACCGCTGGCGTGCCCATGAAGCCCGAGATCGAGGGCGAGCCCGGTTCCAGGCTGCGTCAATCCTCGACTCAGGCCGTCGTCATCCCCGTCGACATGCGCCTGGGCGCCCGTCTCGTGCGCCGTCCGTGGACATACGCCTATTTCGAGCTCGCCGAGCGGCCGCTCATCGCCGGTCGCCGCTACGAGGGCTTTCTCGGCGGGCAAGCCGCGAATCTCTTTGAGATGACGCGCCGATCTTGAGCGCGCTCGCCTCCAGCAGGTGGCAAGTCCTGCTCGGCGCGCCGGCGGACGCTCCGCTCATGGCAGGCCTGCCCAACGCCGTGCGCGCCGCCGTCCGCGTCGGCCAGGAACTGTCGGCCGATCGCATCGTGATCGTCGGCGCCGACGACGCTTTCCTGCGCACATGGGCCACCCAGCTGAGCGCGGCGGGCGTCCCCACTGTCGGCGACCAGAACGGCGCGTCCGCGCTCGACGAGTCGCTTCCTCTGCTCGCTCTTGATCCGGAGTCCTTCCCCGACAAAGGCGGGCTGACCGCTTTTCTATCCGCCGTCGAAGACGGCGACGCTCGCCGCCTCCTGTCCGGCCGCCCGGTCGCCGTCCTGCGCCGCGCGCCGGGGGTCATCGGGGCCGGCGCGAGGGCGCCCAAGGACGTCTTGGCCGCGGCCCTCGCCGAGTCCGTGCCCGATGTCGCGGCCGGGGCCTTCTTCGACACGCGCGATAACGGCGCTTCCAGTACGGCGCAAACGCTTTACGCGCGTCTAGTCAAGGACACCGACGGCTATATCGCGCACCTGGATCGTTCGCTGTCGATCGCGCTCACGCGCGCCCTGCTCCCCTTTCCGATCACGCCCAACCACGTGACAACCGCCGGCCTCATGCTCGGTTTGCTTGGGGCCTATTGGCTGTCGCTTCCGAGCGCGGCCATGCAGTTCTATGGAGCGCTGGTTCTTTGGTTCTGCTGCCTGCTCGACGGCTGCGACGGCGAGATCGCCCGCCTCAAGCACCTCTCCACGCCCTGGGGCGCGACCTACGACGTCTCCGCGGACTACGTCGCCCACTTGGCGACCTTCGTGGCCCTACCTATCGGCGTGGCGCGTCTGCACCCGGAAGGCGCTTGGATGCTCCCGGGGGTTCTGCTCGTCACGGGTTTCCTCTCCTGCGGCTTTTCCGTGTGGTGGCTGGTCCTCAGACTGCCTGATGAGAAGCGCGGGCCGCTAGCGGTCACCATCGAGAGGATCGCCAGCCGCGACTACGTCTATTTAATCGTGATTCTCACGTCGATCAGCCGGCTCGATTGGTTCGTTTGGGCGGCCGCCATCGGCTCGCATGTCTTTAATATTTGGCTGTGGCGGCAGCCGCCCCGAGCCGAGCCGGCGGTCCCTACTACAGACCCCACGCTTTCCTAGTCGCGCTCCCCTCTTCTTCCGAGCGAACCTTCTTGAATTTCGCGCCGGAGCGGCCTTTGACGCGGGCCTCGCAGTCCTTCCAGGTCGAGTGGGTCTCAAGCCGCCCTTCGAGAAGGCTGAGATAGGACGCCGGCCCCCCTTCGGCTCGCGGCTTACGCTCCTGGGGGCGAGACGGCGGCGTCTTGGGCTTGGAGGGCAACAGGGAGCCGTGAGGATAGGAGGTCAAAGGGCCGTCATAGAGGCTCACGGGCTTACGGTGCGTCAGCGCGACCGCCAGCTCGTCGCAGCGCTCGTTGGCGTCGTGGCCGTCATGGCCTTTGACCCAGCGCCACTCGATGCCGTTTTTTTGGCCGCGCTCGGCGGCCAGGGCGTCCAGTTCGCGCCACAGATCCTCGTTCTTGACCGGCTCGTTGGCGGCCGTGGTCCAGCCGCGGCGCTTCCAGGCTAAGATCCATTTGGTGATGCCGTCGATGACGTAGGTCGAGTCGGTGTTGACGAGCACCGGCCCCGGCCTGGAGGCCACCGCGCGCAGGCCCGCGATGACGCCGCTCATCTCCATGCGGTTGTTGGTGGTGGCGCCGGCGTGCCCGGCCAGCTCGAGGACGCGGCCCTCGGGCAACGCGACGACGCAGCCCCACCCCCCCGGGCCGGGATTGCCGGAACAAGCTCCATCGGTGAAAATAACGATCACGCCCCTCTATGTTAGAATTTACGCGCTATGGCAGTCACCTGGCTTTGGGCGGGCTTCGTCCTGATCATGGGCATGATGCTCGTGCTCGATCTCGGGGTGTTCCAAAAAAAATCTCACGCGATGCAGGTGCGCGAGGCGGCGATCATGGTGGCGCTGTGGTGGGCGCTGGCGCTGGCTTTCTGCGGCGCGCTCTATTTCGTCTACGGACACGACAAGGCCCTGCAGTTCCTCTCCGCCTACATCCTGGAGCAGTCGCTGTCGGTCGACAACCTCTTCGTCTTTATCCTCGTCTTCGCCTTTTTCAACGTCGCGCCCGAAAACCAGCCTCGCATTCTTCATTGGGGGATATTGGGCGCCATCGCGATGCGCTTCATTTTTATCTTCGCGGGTCTGTCCCTTTTGAAGGTCTCGCATCTCATGTTCTACGTGTTCGGCGCGATCCTAGTCTGGACCGGGGGCAAGATGCTCGTCTCGAGCTCCGAAAACGAGCTCGAGCCCGGGAACAACTCGGCGCTGCGTCTTCTGCATCGCTTCCTGCCGGTGACGAAATCGACGCACGGGCACCGTTTCTTCACGCGCGTCGACGGGGTCCTGCACGCGACGCCGCTGTTCGCGGCCTTGATCGTCATCGAGGCCTCGGACCTGATCTTCGCGGTGGACTCGATCCCGGCCGCCCTGGGCGTCAGCTCGGACCTGTTCGTGGTCTACACGTCGAACATCTTCGCGGTGATGGGGCTGCGCTCCATGTATTTCCTGCTTGCCGGCTCGATGAACAAGTTCCACCACCTTAAGACCGGGGTCTCCGCCGTGCTGATCTTCGTGGGCGTGAAGATGATCATCCAGGACTACTATCACATGCCCACGGCCTGGTCCCTGGCCTTCATTGCCCTCGCCCTTGGCGCTTCCATCGCCGCCTCGCTGCTCCACCCGCAAAAGACCTAGCGGCCGCTAGGTCTTATTATCCCCTCTCCTTAGGCCTTTCGCTTCATGGACCGGACCATGATCGCATGCTACCCTTAAATCATGAGACGATCGACGGTGATCCTAGCCGCTACGGCGCTGTTGATGGGCGCGGGCGCGCCCGTTTTTGCCGAAAGTCTGCTTTGCCAAGCGGGAGACTTCCTCACGATCCGAGGCGAGCTGCGGGATGGGATTTTCACCGCTCAGACGACCGTGGTCTTAGCCGGCGCGAGCGTCATCGACGTTCAAAACCTAAAGTACAAACAATCGGACAAGGTCGGTCTTCATTTTCAACTCGTCGAAGACGACGCCTCGCGATCCGCCGAATTCGACGTCCGCCGTTTTGTTCCCGGCCTGTTGGATCTAACGATCGGAACGCCCAGCCTGGTCTATTTTTCGCTTCCGTCCAAGGATGACCAGGGGCAGCCCCGCCCCGTTCTCATCAGAACCATGATGACGTGCGAAAAAGGCCCGAACTCTTAGTCGCAGGGCGCCGCCCGCAGAAGACCCAGGAGCTGCCGACAGTCCTGCAAAGGGCGCCGCGGATGCGCCTAAGAAGACCTGCCCGAACTTGACCTTTGCAGCTCGCCTTCGAGTGGTTATGATCATCATCTAGGAATAAACCCTAAGGACCTTACTGTCGAGTGCCAAGGTCCCAATGATACCGGGACGAGTTACGCCATTCTACAGTCGTTTCCTTTGGCCTATTTCACGGGACGCTTCAAATACGACACTACTTTAGGCGCCCTGGTGAGTATGGCGAAAGTGAAAAACCTCAATCTTCAGACGCTCACGGACGCGATCCTGGTCTGGATCGGGGGCAAGATGCTCGTCTCGAGCTCCGAAAACGAGCTCGAGCCCGGATGGGCACCGGTTCTTCACGCGGGTCGACGGGGTCCTGCACGCGACGCCGCTGTTCGCGGCCTTGATCGTCATCGAGGCCTCGGACCTGATCTTCGCGGTGGACTCGATCCCGGCGGCACTCGGGGTCAGCTCGGACCTGTTCGTGGTCTACACGTCGAACATCTTCGCGGTGATGGGGCTGCGCTTGATGTATTTCCTACTCGCCGGCTCGAGGAACAAGTTCTACCACCTCAAGACCGGGGTCTCGGCCGTGCTGATCTTCGTGGGCGTGAAGATCCATCGCCGCATCGTTGCTCAGCCCACAAAAGACCTAATTTTCATAGGTCTTTTGTCTTCCCCAGCTTAGGTCTTTAGATACTGCTTGTCCGGCACGACAACGTCTACACTAAGGATGAAGGCGGGATATTCCCTAGGGGAAAAGCGATGACCTCAAAAGTATTGGCGGTTGCAGCGGTGATGCTCATGGGTGGCTTTTCCTCCGCATTTGCTGAAAGTTTGAACTGCACAACTGGGAAGTTCCTTTCGATTACAGGTAAGTTGGAAAACGAGCTTTTTACCGCTCGGGCAACCGTGATAAGGGATGGCGTCAAAGTCATTGATGTGCAAAATCTTAAATACAAAAAATCATCGAATGGTGACTCAGCCGGGAGTTTTGTTCTTCAAGAAGATGCTGCATCCCAATCCGTTAAATCTAACGATCCTCGGTACGGTCATTTTCTTCATTTTGTTCCTGAAGAGCTGGAGCTAGAACTCATCGACCAACCTCGGATGGCCTATTTACTTCTTGCCCCAACAGAAAAAGACCCAAAAACTCGTCTCATCAAGACACTTCTAATCTGTGAAAAAGCCGTTTACCCTCTTACGGAGAAAGAAGCGATCGAGGAACTTCAAAACAAGAAGAAAATGCAGGAGCGCATTGACCGCATCAAAAAGGATTTAGGCTGGATCCAATAAAGAAGCCGCGCGTGGGGACCAGCTTAGCTGGCGAGCCATCTGGACATTCTTTTTTCCACGGCGGCATGAGATATACCCTTGCCGTCATCCAGTTCCTTCGTGCAGTTTAGCAGGCGAATATCGGTAATTCTAGGCTCGTTTCAAAAGTGATTTTGCGATTGCAACGAATCATGGATGCGCAGCTCGGATCCACTGCGCGACGCGTTCCATCCCATCTTCCATCTTGACCTTGGGCTGCCAGCCCAGCTCGCGCTTTGCCGCGCTGATATCGAACCAATGCGCGGTGGTCAGCTGACTGACCAAGAAGCGCGTGAGCGGCGGTTCCGAGGATAACCCAAAAAGCCGCCAAACCGCCTCGCTGACATCCGCGGCGAGAAAGGCCAAGCGCTTGGGCATCCGCTTCACGACCGGCGGCAGCCCGGCCGCGGCGAGCATGAGATCGACGATCTCCCAGATCGGGCGGGGATTGCCCGAGGAGAGGAAGTAGGCCTTACCGGCTATCTCCGACAAGGGCGAGAGCTGGACGGCGGCCAGGATATGGGCCGACACCGCGTCGTCTATGTAGATCGTGTCGACTAGCTTGTTGTCGTCGCCGATGCGATAAAGGCGCCCGGCGCGCGCCTTGGCGAGGAGGCGCGGCAGAAGATGGCGGTCGCCCGGGCCCCAGATGAGATGCGGGCGCAGGGACACCGTGGAGAGCTTGTCGTAGTCGGCGGCGAGGACCATCTCCTCGGCCTGGGCCTTGGTGCGCGAGTAATGGGAGTCGAACTTGGCGGGGTACGGCGCGCTTTCATCGACGCCGGCCACGTCGCCGCCGTGAAACACCACGCTGGGCGAGCCCGTAAAGACCAGCTTCGCGATGCCCTGTTCCTGACATGCGTGCAGAACGTTCTTCGTGCCGCCCACGTTGACCGCGTAGTAGTCCTCGAAGCCGCCCCACAGACCGACCTTCGCGGCGACGTGGAACACGACGTCGCGGTCGTCGCAGGCGGCGAGCACGGCTTCATAGTCGGTGATATCGCCCTGCGCGCAATCGATGCCGATCGCCTCGAGGTCCGCGTAAAGACCGCGCCCGAACACGCGCACCTCGTCGCCTCGCTCGCGCAGCTTGCGCGCCAGCGCCGCGCCCAAAAAGCCCCCGCCTCCGGTGATGAGAGCCCTCATGACATTTGCCCCGCCGCCCAAACGGCCAGCTTATCCCGAAATATTTTGGCGTTGTGCCGGATATCGACAGGGAAATTGGGATGAAAAAGAATGTCTTGGATCTGTTGAGCGGCTTCGTGACCCTTCGCCAGTTCTAATAATTCTTGCTTCAATTCCTCGTTGGAAATCGTTGCCGTTTTCTCTCTCTCCACGCACAACACCGGCTTAGTCCCCACCCCGACCAACGCCGTCCGCTTCACCGCCGTATGGACATTGAAGATTCCCTCGACGCAGATCGTGTACAGGATGCCGCCGCGGGTTGTTACGCGATGCGCCTTGCGTCCGCAAAACCACAAGCGCCCCTGTGCGTCAAAATAACCGAGGTCTCCCATGCGATGCCAGAAGCCTTTCTCAGCCCCGATCTTGGCTTTGGCCATGTCCTCCACGCGCCGGAAGTACTCGCCGGTGACCATGGGGCCTTTCACCGCGATCTCCCCGACCTCGCCCTTAGGCCCGCGCAAGTCCTCCGACCATGTCTTAATCGGACCGTCATCGATGCGGATGATCGCGACTTCAACGCCCAGCACCGGTCGTCCCACGCATATGCCGGCACCCCGCGCCGTCATGGCCGCCGTCTCGCCCAAGATCTCCCGCGAATCGGTCAATGTCACGGGCAAGGCCTCGGTCGCGCCATAAGGCGTGTAAATGGGCACGCCAGGCTCGAGCAGTCTCGAAAAACGCGCCAAGATCCGCGCCGACACCGGCGCTCCCGCGGACATCACGCGCGTCAGCCCGGGCAAGGCGATGCCGTGGCGCTCTCCGAATCGGCCCACCACGTCGAGAAGCGCCGGCGAGCCGAACAGCTGTTGAATCCCATGCTCCTGCATCGGCTCGATGATCGCCAAAGGATAGACCGAGCCGGGCCGGCTGAAATCCATGTCGGGGATCACGACGGTCATGCCCAGAGCCGCGTCGAAAAGCCCGAATAAGGGGAACGTCGCCAACGACCGCTCCCCCTCCTTGATGTCGAACATGGCGCGCAGCGTCTCGACCTGGGCCGCAAACATCGAATGCTCATAGACCACGCCCTTGGGCGCGCCGGTGCCGCCGGAGGTAAAGAGAATGGCCGCTCGCGTGTCGCCGGACACCGTGGGCAGATTCAACGCGTAGCGCCCGCCCAACTCGCGCATCTCGGCTAAGGTCGGCAGGCCGCAAAACGAGGCCGTCGAGATCTTAAGGGCGACCGTCGGCGCCCACCGCCCCAAGAACCGCGCTATGTGAGCCTTGGGCGAACCCACGAAAACGTCGGGCGCGGCCTCGGCTAAACAACGGCCCATATTGGCGAACCCCAGGCCGGGGTCGATGAGCACCGGCGTTGCCCCCGCGCGGAACAAAGCGAAGGTCGTCGCGAAGAAATCGCGCGAAGGCGGCATCATCACCGCCACGCGCTGGTTACGCTCCAAACCAGCCAGGATAAAGCCGTTGGCCAGAAGCTCCACGTCACGGCCCAGCTCCGAGAAAGTCGTCATGCCCCATCGGTCGATCAGCGCGGGCTGCGGGCCCAGGCGACGGGCCGTCTCCAGAAATCGCGAGCCGATGTCCGACCCTATCGCCGTTGCCGTCATGCCGGGACAGGACGGCCGATAAAGCTTCGTATCAGCGTCACGGCTTTCGCGGGCGAGTCTTCAAGGAGGAAATGGCCGCAGTCGGGAAAACGCCTCACCTGGGCCTTCGGGAAACGCCCGATCCAACCGTTGAGGAACGTCTCGTCGAACACCCAGTCCTTCATTCCCCACAACAGCATCATGGGGGTGTCCTGAAAAGTCCCAAGCCGGCCTTCGGTCTCGACCACCGTGCCCCAGGCCGGGTCCGTTGAAGACAGCGGTATATCTTGAACGAAGCGATGCACGGCTCGGCTCTCATTCCAACCGTCGCAGACGGACAGATATCCTTCGGCGATCTCAGGAGATAATTTTTTTGCCGTGCAGGTATCGAGGACTAATCTCCGCGCGAAGCGCGACAGTCGGATCGGAATGCCGCTTAAAGCCCCCCGCAGAAGCTTCAGCGTTCCAGGGAAATTTTTCTCCGGCGGCAGCCGAAAGCAACTTGTGTTCAACGCCACGATGGCCTTGATCCTCTCCGGATAGCGCGCCGCCCAGGACATGCCTATCATCCCGCCCCAATCATGGACAATCAAGGTGACAGGGCCCTTGGGCGCGACTGTCTCGATAAGCTTTTCTAGATCATCGACTCGCGACTTTAATGTGTAGTCGTAGCGGGAATCGTCGGGGCGATCGGATAAGCCCATGCCGACGTGATCGGGCACGATGCAGCGATGAGTCGTCGACAGCGCTTTGACGACCTCTCTAAAGTAAAAGGACCACGTGGGATTGCCGTGCACCATCAGGACGGTCTCGCCTTGGCCCTCATCAAGGTAATGCATCGAATACCCGCCCAAGTCGAGGCGGCGGCCTTTGAAGGGATACAACGTTGGGCTGATCACCATTCCCATCCCAGCATCATGCAGTTGAGTCCCGAGCCAATGCCCAGGAAGCCGACCTTGTCGCCTTTGTCGAGAAAGCCCCTCTCGTCGGCCAAGGCCGCCGTCAAAGGCAGGCTCACGGTGCCGATATTACCCAAAAATTCATAAGTCGAGAAATCTTTCTCTTCGGATACGCCGAAGGCCTTGAGAACCGCCGCGCGGTGCGGACCGCCGACTTGATGGCAGATCGTCTTGTCGACGCCGCCCGCGTTCCAGCCGAGATTGTCCGTAAAGCGCGCCCAAGTCCCGCGCGCGAGCTCCACGCCGTGTCTGAGCACGGCCGGCGCGTCGGTGCGCATAAAATCTTGTTCCCATCGGCACAGGTCCCAATGCTCCGCCGCCGACTGGGTCGCTCCCCCGAGAAGCCGGTGCCCATTCGAGCCGAACGATCCGTCGGTCAGCAGCACCGCCACCGCCCCCGAGCCGCCGGTCAAGGTCGCGATCGACAGCTTGAAATGTTCCATCGTGGGCTTGGCGACCATCGAGGCGATCATGCTCTCGTTGATCTCGCGCGCCGACTCACATGAGACGATCAGGCCCGCCTTTATCTGGCCGAGCTCGATTCGGTTGGCGAGATCGACGATGCCCGACAAGACGCCTAAACAGGCGTTCGATATATCGTAGACCGCGCAGTCCTTGCCCGCGCCCAAGCGGGCGGCGACCGCGCAGGCCGTCGCCGGCTCAGAGGACTCCCGGCACACGCCCGCGTACACAAGCGCCCCCAACGCCGAGGCTGAGACGTTCGCCTTCGCGAGCGCCTTTTGTCCCGCGCGGGCCGCGCCCTCGGACAGCTTAAAGCCCGGGTCCCACCAGCGCCGCTCGCGGATGCCCGTCAGCGCTTCAAGCTGGCCGATCGGAAAATGCAGCGCCTTGTACACGGGCTCCACCCGCTTCTCGAGCTCGGAAGACGTGATCACGTTGGGCGCCAGCTCGTACGACAGGGCATCCAGACGAACGTTTGAATACTTCATCTGATTTCCGAACTATCCTTAAGGATAGTCGCCGAAACAGAGTTATCCGCAAACTCGTCGCGCGACGAGTCTGTGGATAACTCTTTCGCGGAGCGGGCGCTAGGCTTCATCGACGACCTTCAGCGTGAAATCGCGCATCTCGTAGACGATGAGGCCGTCGCGGCTGAGGTAGCCGTCGGCGGTGATGGTCTTGGCGGCCTCATCGACGTCCGTGATCCAACATTGGACCTCGACGGCTTTGTTGACGGGCGTGTACTGTCCGCGGTAAAGCCACTTGTGGGGACGATTCAAAACCATGTTCTCGAAGCGCCCGGCGCCGGGCCAACGATCGCGGGCATGACACTTCATCAGCTCGATGAAGGATTCCAGGCCGAGCGAGCCGGGGCAGACGGGATCCTGATAGAAATGCGCGTCGAAGAACCATTCTGACGGGTTCACGGCGCGGCGGCCGATGAGCGCGCCCAGGCCTTTGGGACCGGCGGCGTCGTACTGGTCGACGGAGTCCAGTAATAACAGCTTCGGGCCGGGAAGAACGGGAAGACCGCCAACTAACGGCAACGGACGCGCACCGGCGCCGGCAACGGCAACGAAGGGTTTGGCCCCACGCAGACCGACTTGCTGGGCGAGCGAGTCCTTGGTAAAAAAACCGAACTCGGTCTTTCCTTTGTAAACCAAACGACCGGCAACGTCGCTTACTTCCAAATCAAAGTTCTGAATGATCATGCCGCCTGACTGGGAAACCTTGGTCATAACGACCTTGGTGACGAGCGTGCCGATGTCAGGAGCAACGTCAACGAATTGTACGGCATCGCCGCCGAGATTACGGAAAGACAAATCAACCTGGCTTGTTAATGCCGACCCGCAATAGGCGGCCAGCCAACCGCAGGGCTGAAGCGCGATCTCGAGCAGGACGGCGAAGGGCATGGTGGGCTGGCCGTTCTCGGCGAAGAACCAGGCGTCCTTGGGGACGTCGTACTCGGCCGTGGCCGCGGCGCCGGCCTTGAGCACGAACGGCTCGCCCTTGGTCTCCACGATGCGGTCGAGGAATTGGTACGGAGGCCCAGGAAGACGGGCAAGGATCCGGTCGAGATCGAACGGCTTGTATGGCTCGCCGAAGGCCTCGGAGGGATTGCCGTTGGAGTACGCCATGATCTTGTCGGGGCCATACAGAGCAGGCCTGGGAACGGCAACGAAGCTTTTTCCCCACATCGCCTCGATGTCCGCACGGCGGGCGCCGGAGAGACGAACCGACATATCCGTGATCTGCACGATGTTCTTGTCGTCGGCGTACATAAACGCGTCGGCGATGCAAAAGGGAGTGCCGTCGACCTCGTAACCAAGCTCTTTAATATGAAGTTCGTAGCGCGCCTTCTTCGTAGCGGCGAGGACCTGGCCGCGGCACTTGAGCTGGCTCGCCACGCCCGGCACGGGCTCGTGCCATATCTTTCCCTTCTCCCCCACCCAGCCCATGCGCATCAAGTGGACGCGCAGCGTGTGCAGGCAGCATTCGAACATCAAGGTCCCGGGCATGACGTTGTCGTCCTTGAAGTGACAGACGAGGTGCCAATCGTCGGGATGAATCTCCATCTCGCCGACGGCCAAGCCGAGGCCGAAACGTCCGCCCTTGGGATCGAGCTCGAGGATCCGGTCGACGAGCTTCATCTTGCCGGAAGGCAAGGTCTCGGGAACGAATGGGAGATCTTTGAATTGAGCGCCAAATGCGCCGGACAGATCCCCGGAGCGGAGAGAATTCAACTGAGAATCCGTCAACGATATATTTTCCTCGAAGACCGCTAGCGGCTTCCAATCGGCGGGACGCTTGCCGGGAATCGGAGATTTCTCAGCCTCGGTTAGAACAATGCCGCGGCCTTTGGCTAATTCGGCCTGGGTGAAGAAGCCGGCGCAGCCTTTGCGCATCGTGAGCAGCGGCTTGCCGTCGACGGTTCCTTCGAAACGGAAGAAAAACAGCCAAATATCGTCGTGCTGTCCGAACCCGTCGATGGCGATATCGTACTTGATGACCTGTCCCGGCTGAGGGAGGTGGTCGTGGAACGTCACGATCGCGTCGAGAAGACGGTAAACGGCGAGGCCTTTGGTTTGGGTATCGATTCCCAGATAACCGGACAAAAACAGATCGGCTTGACCGGCCTCAACGGCGATACAGGTCGGAATACGTCCGCCGTCCAAATACCAACCGCCGGACAAGACGTCGTGTTCAGTAATGCATGATCCCGCCTTCATCGAATTCGGCGCGCCGCTCACGCTGAGAATACGATCCACCAGCATCAACGGCTCGACTGGCAGGCGCACGCGCGTGGGATGAGCGTCGACATGCGAAAAAGCCTCGCCCAGGACTTCGCCGATCTTTCCGGCGGCGAACTCCAAACAAGCCTGCCGGTCCATGAAAACGAGCTGGGCGGGCTGCATACTAGCTGCGTCCGGACGCAGTGAGTATAGGGCGGACCCTGGCGCGGGCAAGAAGCCGTCCTGGCCGCTCGCCATGCGGATCTGCTCGGTCAGGTTCCGATTTTGAAGCGTCGCGAAATTCTCGGCGAGCTTGAGATACATCTGATGGGCCGCCGCGGTAAGCTCGGCGGCCTTCGCCAAGCTCCACGCCGCCTGCGCAGGAGCCGTCGGAATCGACGCCGGCCGGCGCGCGATCGTCCCCGTCGGCCCGGAGACCGGACGCGTGACGGGCGCAGCGGAAGGGGTGGGGCGGACGCGCGTCGGCGCCTCGCGACGCGGCGGCGCCCAACCGACCTTCGACAGGCGCCCGCCTAGAGGGACGCGGACGAACTGCGCGGGCGCCGCCAACGCGGACTGATGTCCGGAGCAAAAGGTGCGCGCGCCGTACAAAGACCTCAGATCCACGGGGACGCGTTCCGAGATCAGGAAGGCCAGGTGCTTGAGCACCCCGGAAACGTCGTCGCTGCCGCGGCCGTCGACGGCGCGCGCGTTGTGGGTCAGAGGCCCCAAGATCTTTCCGATCATGCGCGTGCAGGAGCCCTGGGGACCGAGCTCGACGAAAGTGCGCACGCCGTCCTCATAGGCCGCCTTGACCAAGGCGGCGAAATCCACCGAACGGATGGCCTGCGTGGTGATGGAGTCGGCGGCGCTCTCGCGTGTGGGTTCGTAGGCCTTGCCGAAGGCGCCGGAGTAGTAGCGGATGCCCTTCGGGGCGTGAGTCGGGAACAGGTGCAAGTCGCGGTATTGCTTCTCGACGAGCTTGACGGCGGGGAAATGCACGGTCGAGACGCCCTGCAGCGGCAGGAATACGCAGCCCAGTCCCTCCACCAATTTTTCGACGGCGGAGCGGTAGCCGCCGACGACGCACTCGAAGGGCGTGTTAACGATGAGCAGCGCCGCGCGCTCCGCGCCCTTCATGGCCTGGTGCACCGAAGCCGCGGGACGGTCGATGACGCCCAAAACCCAGTCGACCTTCTCGTCGGCGGGCAGCCGCCAGAAGCGGCGCGCCGCGTCGCAGGGGCCGGCCAGGTCGCTGACGAACAAACTCGACGACTTCATGCGCCGCAGCATCTCGTCGCGCGCGGTCCACGCACGCGTGGCGAAAAGCCCCGCCGTCTCGCCCAGGCTGTAGCCGACGACGGCCTTGGGTTCCACGCCCAGCGAGCGTAGAAGGTCGCTCGTCACGGTGCCGTGAGAGACGGAGGAGAAGATCAGGGCGTGGTAGTCGGCGTTGAGCTCGGCGTCGGCCTTGGCCTCCCAGTCCGGCTCGAAGGACAGCCGCCACGGCGCCACCCGCTGCGGCGTCATCTGGTCGCGCAGGTGGCCGTTTTCCTGGTCCTGGCGGCGCAGGATCTCGGGCCATTGCGCGCCCAGCATGGCGGTCATGCCCAGGTATTGGTTGCCCGAGCCTGGAAACACGAAAGCCAAGTCGCCGCCGAGCGGCTTGCGCGTCGTCAGGCACGCGCGATCGGAGGGTAGGGGCCGCTCGGGATTCTCGCGCAGCGAATCGCAGGACGAGCGGACAAGAGCAAGAAGTTCCTTCCAATCTCGCGCCACGAGCGCGCAGGCCAGAGCGGCATCGTGAGAAGATCCGCGCTTGATCCACCAGCGTCGGGCCAAGGCCTCGAGGACTTCGCGCGGATCGGAGGCGGCGATCCAATCACCGAGGGCCCGCAGGCCGGCGAGCAGCGCCTGCGGATCCTGCGCCTCCACGACGAAAAGGGCCTCGGAGCGCGCGCCCAGCGGCTGGCGACGCTCGTCGTCGACGCGCGCGTCGGCGTCCTCGCGCTCGAACTGCTGGAGCACGACGTGCACGCAGCCGCCGTCCACGCCCATAGATGTGACGCCCGCCCGGCGCGGGCCGTCGGCGCGGTTGCGCAGCCAATAGGCGGCGCGGCGCGGCGAGTGGAAACGCTTGCGCGCGGCGGCCAGCGCGGAGATCGGGTCGAATATCTCCGGGCCGGGCGGCAGGATCTCCTGGTACAACGACAGAGCGGCCTTAACTAGACCGGCTAAACCGGCGGCCGCGCCGGCGTGACCGACGACGGATTTCGACGAAGAAAGAGCCAACGGCAAAGAAGCTTCGGCTGAGCCGAAGAACTCGACCATGGCGGCGGCCTCGCGGCCGTCCTCCTTGGCGTCGCCGGAGCCGTGGCACTCTAGGAGACCAACCGTGCTAGGGTCAATGCGCGCGTCCTCGTAGGCGCGGCGCAGCGCCTCCACGCACGCTTCCGCCGTCGGAGCGGCGTCCTCGGCTCCGCCGCCGGACGCGGAACCCACGCCCTTGATCACGGCATAGATCCGGTCGCCGTCGCGCAGCGCATCCTCCAGCCGCTTGAGCACCACAGTGGCCGCGCCCTCTCCCGGCACCGCGCCGTCGGCCGAGGCGTTAAACGGCCGCGAACGGCCGGTCGCAGAGAATGGCTTAAGCGCATGCGTGCCGGCGAGCGCGCGAGCCTCCCCCGCCAGGTCGGCGGCGCCGGCAAGTGCCGCGTCCACCTCGCCCCGCTGAAGCGCGCGCACCGCCGCCTCAAGCGCCTTGAGACCCGAGTTCTCTTCCGCTGATATGGTGAGGCTCGGACCACCTAAACGAAATTCACGGGCCACGCGGCTGGCCCCGATGGAGGCCAGGCCGCCCATCACGCGGTTGGCGCTCAGCGCGGGTCCGGCTGCCTCGCGCAGCGACGCCACCCAAGAGCTCCGCTCCGCGGCCGATAACGACCAACCCTTGGCCTTGGCCCATGCGTCGGCCGAGGTCTCCATCGACCAGCGCAGATCGTAGTGCGTGAGGGCCATGTCGAAGGCGACGCCCAAGAACACGCCCACGCGGTCGCGTCCTTCCTCGGACAGCTTCGCGTCGGCGATCGCCGCGGAGGCGCTTTGCAGCGCCAGCAGCTGCTGAGGCAGCATCTCCTCCATCTCCTTGGGAGGGATGCGGAAAGCGGCGGCGTCGGAGCCGACCTCGCTCAGGAACCGGCCCTTGAAGCCGGCCGGCGTTTCCACGCCCCACCATCGGTCTTCTCGATAGGCGCTGTCCTGCTCCACGCCGCCGAGCACGGCTTCCTGATAAGAACGGAGATCGGACAAGCCGCCGAAACGAGCGTCCATGCCGACGATGGCGACCGGCGAGTGCGGCGCGGCGAAACGCCCGGAGGAGGACTTGACAGCCGGGCGCCGCTCAGGAGCTTCTTCGACGATGAGATGCGCGTTGATTCCGCCGAAGCCAAAAGCGGAGAGGGCCGCGCGGCGAGGAGTCTTGTCGTCCCGACGCGCCCAGGGGGCCGCCTCGGCCTGAACGCGGAAGGGACTGCCCGCGAAGCCGGCATTCGGATTTTCAATCTTAAAATTCGCGTTGGGCGGAAGAATTTTATTTTCGAAGGCCAATAAAACCTTCATCAACCCAGCCGAGCCCGCGGCGGTGAGCAGGTGGCCGATGTTGGATTTGACCGAGCCCAGCGCGCATTGTCCCGGCGTCCAGCCGCGCTCGCCCCATAGAGCCTTGAGGCTGGCGACCTCGATTGGGTCGCCCGTGGGCGTGCCGGTCGCGTGGCACTCGACGAAGTCGATCTGCGAGGGCGAGAGTCCCGTTTCCAGGTAAGCGGCGCGCATCGCGCGAAGCTGGCCGACCGTGTTGGGCGCCAGCAGGCTTCCCCCCACGTCGTTGGACAGGCCGCCGCCTATGATAACGCAGCGAACGCGGTCGCCGTCGCGCTGAGCGTCGCTCAGCCGCTTTAAGACGAACAGCCCCGCTCCTTCCCCCACGACCAGGCCGTCGGCGCCGGCGTCGAAGGGCGCGGGCACGCCCGACGCGGACAGAGCGCGCAGCTGGGAGAATCCCATCTGCGTGTACAGGCTTTGCGGACGGCTCATGCCGCCCGCGAGCATGGCGTCGGCACGTCCGGCGCGCAGCTCCTCCATCGCGAACTTCAAGGCGTACAGCGAGGAGGCGCAGGCCGCGTCCAGCGTCCACGAGCCGCCGCCGAGGCCGAAGGCCTTGGCCACCACGCCCGCGGGCAAGCCCGCGACGAACCGGTTCGCGGGGTTGACCCGGGACGCCGAGCGCGTGGGCGGCAGGCCGAGGGCGTCCTTCTCAAAAGCAGGCAGAAGAAGCTCGCGCGACCAAGCGGAGGCACCCTCGGTGGGCAAGAAAAGCTGGCCCATGACCACGCCGGCGCGCGCTCTCTCGCCCACGGAGAGCTTCGCCTCGCTCAGCGCTTGGCGCGCGGCGTGAAGTGCTAAATGAAACGCCGGGTCGAGCGACTGAGCCCACTGCGCGTCGAGGGAAAGGCCCGCGGGATCGAAGTAAAACCCCTCGATGAAGCAGGCCTTTTTCGAGTACACCTTATCGGCGGCGCCCACGGCCGGATCAAAGACCTTCTCGGGCGGCACGGCCCAGCGTCCGGCCGGGACTTCCTTGGCCGCGCAGCGCCGCGCGACGAGGTTCTCCCAGAATATATCGGGCGTCGGCGCGTCGGGGAAGATCCCCCCCGCGCCCACGACGGCGATCGGCTCCGGTTTTTGGCTCACCGTTTGTAGATCGTGTACGCCTCGGCGTCTTCGGCCCATTCGACCGGGGTCCGGCTCAAGCGCCGCAGCACGCCGAGCCAGCCGCCGTCGGCAGGGCTGGTCACGGACTTGGGCAGGGCGGCCTTGGATGCGACGACGCGGATGGTCTCGGCGGAGACGTCGTCGCTCTCCTGTGGAAGCTCGGCGATCAGCCGTACGCCCAATTTTTTGGCCTCGGCGTCGGGATATTCCCACGTCTCGCCGGCCTTGAGACGCTTCTCGTGGACGTTCTCGTTGGGCATGATCAGCGCGGTCTGATCCTTCAAGCCCAGGTCGTAGATGTCGTAGAGGTATATCCAGCAGTCGCGCGTGGCGGTGACGAAGATCTTGGCCTCGTCGCCGTGCAGGAAGCGCTGAGAGGAGACGCGCAGCTCCACGTGGAAGTCCTTGTCTCCGCTCGCGTCGCGAGGGACCGCGCAGGCCTTCAGGCGCATGCGGTACAGGCAGCCCGGGCAATCCGGCGCGTCGCGGTAGCCTTCCTCGAGTATCTGCTCCTTGACGATGCGGCCGTTGCGCGTCGTCTGCAGGATGCCCTCGGTCAGGCGCGACTGCTTGCGCAGCCCTTCCTGCTGGAAGTCCATGAACTTCGACTTCACTTCGACGCCGAGAAAATCCTGGACCGCGGCCGCGCGCGCCTGCTCCATGGCGGCCGCGCGGGCCTGATGGCGCGTGTCCTGCGCGCCGACGGCGACCGATGCCGCGCCTTCAAGCCAGGTGCAGCCCTCGGGATCGACTCCGAGAACCTTGCCGCCGCGCTCCTGCACCTCGTTGCAGACGGCGACCTCTTTGGTCGCGCCTTTTTCCGTTTCGACGACCCGCCCGCCCGCTTTGACTTCCGACGAGCCAAAAGCCGCATCCGCGCGCGCCTTCACCGCTTTATATTCAGGGGTCGAGGAATCCTTGAGCGGCGCGCGGCCGCGGCACCCGGACAGCGCGAGGCCGGCGGCGAAAACGCAGAGCGTCGGGATCGAAGGGCGACTCCTCATCA
>JAYVZL010000165.1:0-12450 GCA_043783505.1 Elusimicrobiota bacterium | reverse complement strand
ATGCCCACCAGCCAGGGCATCCAGTATTTTTTCATGCGTTCAGGGGCCAGCATGTTCCAGGGATGAACGAAGATGGACATTCCCAGCTGCGCGGCGGCCTCGAAAATGGGAAAGAGAGCCGGGTCGTCAAGATTGGCTCCATTGACGTTGGTTCCGATCTGCACGCCCGCCAGGTTCAGCCCTTGGCAGCGTTCCAGTTCTTTGACGGCGAGCTTGGGCGCCTGCAGAGGCAAAGTACCCAGGCCCGCGAAGCGCTCCGGCCGTTCATCGACGACCGTGGCGATATGGTCGTTTAGGAAGCGCGCGAGCTCGAGCCCGTCCTTAGGCTTGGCCCAATAGCCGAACATCACCGGAACGGTGGACAGGACTTGAAGCGAGACGCCGCTTTCGTCCATCTCCGCCACGCGCCGTTTTGGATCCCACAGATTGGCTTCGACTTTGCGAAAGCGCGTGCCGTCGTCGCGCACCATCCAGCCGCGCTCCAGCCCCATGAAGCCGCCGTAGCCGAACTTCGCCTTGAAGTCGGGCAGTTTGGGAGGAAGGATGTGGGTGTGGATGTCAATTTTTCCGGACATTGGGAGGCAGGACGGTCGTACCGCATTTTTTGCAGGTCGAGTGCGATTTATAGAAACGTTCGAAGATAGGCGGCAGCTGGGTCACGAGGCTTTTGAGGTGAAAAAATTCTTGATAGAGCTTTTTCCCGCATTGGGGACACAGCCAAAGAAACGAGTCTTTTTCTTTCGGCAAGCGTTTGCGCTCGATGACCAAGCCGATCGTGCCGGCCGGCCGCTGCGGGGAGTGGGGGAGCTTAGGAGGAAGCAAGAATATCTCGCCCTCGCCGATCGGGATGTCGACGGGCTTCCCTTTTTCCAAAACTCGCAGCGTCATGCCGCCCTCGATCTGGTAGAAGAATTCCTCACCTTGGTTGATGTGATAGTCGGTGCGGGCGTTGGGACCGCCCACTACCGTCACCATGAACTCGCGGTCCGCCCAGATCTGTTGGTTGCCGACCGGCGGCTTGAGGCGGTCGCGGTTGTCGTCGATCCATTTCTTGAAATTGAGAGGCATTGGCGTTTTCATATTAGATAGTCGCGATGCACTTGAGCTCGATGGAAATGGGCGTGGGCAGGCAATTAATCTCGAGCGTCGTGCGGCAGGGCTGGTTGTCCTTGAAGTATTCGGCGTAGAGCCGGTTGTAGATGGGAAAGTCGTCCTTCATGTTGGTCAGGTAGACCGTCACGTCGACGAGCTTGTCCCAGCTTGATCCCGCTTCTTCCAGAATGACGCGCACGTTCTTAAAAACCGAATGGCACTGCGCCTCGATGCCCTGGGGGATGTTGTCGGTGCCGGGCTCGCGCGGGCCCACGCCGGACAGAAACAGGAGATTTCCCACGCGCCGCGCGTGGGGGTAAAGTCCGACGGGCTTCGGGGCCTTCGCGGAATAAACGCCGGTTTTTTTCTCGCTCATAGTTTTATGCAGACGTTTTTTGGCTCGCTGAAGAAGCGCAAGGCCTCGTGCCCGCCCTCGCGGCCCAGGCCCGACTGCTTGACCCCGCCGAAGGGGGTGCGCAGGTCGCGCAGCAGCCAGCAGTTGACCCAGACGATGCCGGATTCCAGGCGCGCCGCGACGCGGTGCGCGCGCTGGAGGTCCTTGGTCCACAGAGTGGCGGCCAGTCCGTAGCGCGTGCCGTTGGCCAGGCGCAGGGCCTCTTCCTCGCTTTCGAAAGGGATAAGGGAGGCGACAGGGCCGAAGATTTCTTCCTGGTTGAACCGGTGATCGTTGGACAGGCCTTCGATGAGGGTGGGGGAAAAAAACCAGCCGTCCTTGCAGGCGCCGTTGACTTTGGCGGGGCCGCCGCCGCACAGGACGCGGCCGCCGGCGCGCTTGGCCAACGCCACGGCCGAGACGACTTTCTTGAAGTGCGCCGCGGATACCAACGCCCCTTGATCCACCTTTTGGGAGGGGTCTCCGACGACGAGCGCCTTGGCGCGTTTGACCAGGGCGTCGCGAAACCTTTTGTAGATTTTCTTTTCGATTAATATGCGCGAACCGCACAGGCAGATCTGTCCCTGGTTTAAAAAGGCCGAGCGGGCTACGCCCGCCAACGCCTCCTCGAAGTCGCAGTCGGCGAAGACGATGCTGGGATTCTTGCCGCCCATCTCGAGGGCGACTTTCTTAAACGACGGCGCGGTGAGCGCGGCGATCGAGGCGCCGGTCTTGGTGCTGCCGGTAAAGGAAACGGCGCCCACGCGGGGATGGCTCACTAATGCCGCGCCCACCTCGGGACCGCGTCCGTGGACGACGTTCAACACCCCGGCCGGCAGTCCGACCTCGAGGCAGATCTTCGAAAGCAGCTCGGCCGTCATGGGCGTCAGTTCGGAAGGCTTAGCCACCACGCAATTGCCCATGGCCAGGGCCGGCGCGATCTTCCAGCTCAGAAGATATAGGGGCAGGTTCCAGGGCGAGATGCAGCCCACGACTCCCACGGGACGGCGCAGCGTATAGTTGAGGGCGGTCTCGCCGTCGGCGTGGCATTCGCTGGAGAACTGGGCGACGGCCTCGGCGAAGAAGCGGAAATTCTGGGCGCTGCGGGGAATGTCCATCGCGGCGGCCAGGCTCAGCGGCTTGCCGGTGTCGTTGGACTCCGCGGCGGCCAGTTCCGGGGCGCGCCGTTCAATGGCCCGCGCGATGTCCTTTAAATACAAAGCCCGGCGCTCGATGGGAAGGGTCGACCAGGCGGGCATGGCTTCCTCGGCCGCGGCGACGGCTTGGCGCACGTCTTCCGCGGTCGAGTCGGGGACCTCGGAGTAGACCTCGCCGGTGGCGGGACGCCAGTTTTTGAGATATTTCCCGCGACTCGGCGCGCGCAGTTTGCCGTCGATGTAGTTTTGAATTTTATACATCAGCCCGCCGCCTGCTTGAGCAAAATGGCGCGCACGGGCGAGGCGTCGGCGCCCTTCAGGCGCAGGGGCAGGGCGACGAGATTGTAGGTCCCATCGGGGACTCCCTCGAGAGTGAGGCCTTCGAGGACGGCCATGTCATGACGATGGACGGCCTGGTGAGATTCAAGGGCCTTGGAGGTCTCGGGATCGATCGAAGGCGTGTCGATGCCCACAAGCACGACCTTGCGTTTGGCCAGGGCATCGATCAGTTCCGGTGAAAGTGAATTGAAGTCGCTATTCCAATGATCGGGGTTCGGGAAGGAACCGGTGTTGAAGATCACGCGCTTGGCCGAGATTTGGACTAGATCGATGTCCGCGGGCATGATCCGCCGGCCGCGCGGCAGGCGTACGGTAACGACCTGGCAAGGCCCGAGGTAGTAATCGAGAGGGCGCCGGCTGATGTCCTGGCCTTTGGGGTGGTAGTGGCTGGGGGCGTCGGCATGGGCGCCGATGTGGACGGTAGTCTGCAGCGAGGAGAGGGCTAGGTTATCGCCTTGGGCAAAATCGCGGGCGACGGTCCTCCGATAGGGGCTGTCGCCCGGAAAGACAGCCGTTTTTTCGGAGACCTCGGGTGAAATGTCGTAATAGACGAGCGGCTCAGCCGAGAGAATCGTCAAGCGCCGTATTATACATGAGTCTTACGACGCTCGCGGCGCGCCAGTCTTTTGACGGTCGCCGCCCCGGGATTTTGGCGATATGTTACAATGCCGAAATGACATCGACGGCCAGCGAAATCTCCGCCGCAGCCGATGTCTTGTGGGAAGCTGGGATCAGCAATAAACCTTTCCCGCCGCTCTGTGACATCAGCCCCAAGTTGACGCTGGCCCAGGGTTATGAAGTCGCCCGCTTGAACTTCGCGCGCTGCCTGAGTCGGACTAAGGCTGTGCCTGTGGGGATGAAAATCGGGCTTACCTCCGCGGCCATGCAGAAAAAATTCGAGGCCGACGCGCCTATTTTCGGCCGCTTGAGCTCAATGATGAGGATCGAATCAGGCGGCGTTCTTGAGCCGGGGACGTTGATCGCGGGCCGGGTGGAGGGTGAAACGGCTTTTCTTCTTAATGGCGAGCTGCGCGGCCCGGGCGTCACGCGCGACGACGTGCTCGCGGCGACGGACGCCGTCGCCGCCGCCATCGAGATCGTCGACACGCGGGTGACGGACTGCAAGCTCCGGCTCCAGGACCTCGTTGCCGGCAACTCGGCCTCCGCCTATTTCGTGCTGGGACCGCGCCGAAGTCTCAAGGGGCTCGACCTTCGCGCCGTGAAGATGACGATGAAAAAAAACGGACGCGTGGAGGCGACCGGCGTGGGCACGGACTGCCTGGGCGATCCGGCGCTGGCTGTGGCATGGCTTGCGAATACCTTGGGCGATGCGGGCGAGGCCCTGTCGCCGGGCGACATTGTCCTTTCGGGCTCCTTGGGTCCCATGGTCCCCTTTCAGGAGGGAGACCATTGCGAGATGGAGATGGAGGGGCTGGGCGCGATTTCCTGCAGATATGACCACGCGAACTGATTTCGCCCGGCTTTTGGACGAGGCCCAACGCCAGGGCAAGGCCATCGAGCCGTTGACGAGCCTTGAGCCGGGCCTGAGCGTGGAGCAGGCGTACAAGATCCAGGATGAGCTGGTGGCCCTTCGGGTGGGTAGGGGCGAAAAGATCGTTGGATTTAAGATGGGGCTCACCTCGAAAGCGAAGATGCAGCAGATGGGAGTGAGCTCACCCATCATGGCCATCCTGACCGATGGGATGGAGCGTCCGTGCGGCGGAGCCGTGGAGCTCGCGGGGAGCATACATCCCAAAGGCGAGCCGGAGATCGCCTTTCGTCTGGCCCGCGATCTTCGCGGCAAAGCGAGCGCGCGAGAGGCGCTGGCGGCCTGCGACGGAGTCTGCGCCGCGATCGACCTCCTCGACAGCCGTTATCGAGATTTTAAGTTCACTTTGCCGGACGTGATCGCCGACAACGCCTCGTGCTTCGGCTTCGTGCTGGGGCCGTGGCATCCCGTGCCCCCGATGGACGCCTTGAACGGACTGGCCATGACGCTGTCTCTTAATGGAAAGGTCGTGTCGTCGGGCTCTTCTGAGGCGATTTACGGGCACCCGGCGGAGTCTCTGGCGGCGCTATGCGCTTTATTGGACGCGAGCGGGCGCTTCTTGAAGCGCGGCAGCGTCGTGCTCGCGGGGGCGGCCTCGCCCGCGGTGGCGCTCAAGGCGGGCAACCGTGTTGAGGTCGCAGTCGAGACAATCGGCGCGGCTGTCTTCGAAGCCCGAGGCTAGCGTCTAAGTCGGACGGCTCTGTTTTGACATCCCGGGGACATGAAAATGTTCCCGCGCCTCCATGGGACTGGGCCCGCGGGGAATGCCAAACTGCGCTCCATGGTTATCAGGCTCGCCGTCTGCGTCGCGTTGGCCGCTCTCTCGTGCGGCTGTAGAACGGCCCCGACGACGGATCTTCCCGAGGCCGCCGAGAAGGGCGATCGCCAGACCGCCAAGATGCAAGAGACCGCCGCCATCGCCACGGCGATGCGCCGGGCGACGAGCGCCGGAGTCGAATATAAGATCTCCGCGGCCGACCTGATCAGCGTCACCGTCTACGACGTCCAAGACATGAGCCGCAAGGCTCGCGTCGACGGCAAAGGTGTCATTTCCCTGCCGCTTGTGGGTTCGGTGAAGATCGGCGGTAAAACGCTGGCCGAGGCCCGCGAGCTCATCGAGAAGAAGCTTGCGGACTACGTCGTCAGGCCTCAGGTGTCCCTGTTCATCGAGGAATACGGCAACAAGCTTTTCTTCGTGATGGGCGAGGTGCAGAAGCCCGGCTCCTATTCCATGCCGACCGAGTCGCGCGTCACGGTTTTGGAGGCTATCAGCACGGCCGGGGGCTTCACGCCCGTCGCCGCGCAGGACCGCGCGCGCGTGCTGCGCTACGTCAATGGCGAGAGCAAAAGCTACACGATCGACGTGCGGACTATCACCCGCGCCGGGCAAAAAGACAAAGACATGACTCTCGAACCAAATGACGTGATCTTCATTCCGCAAAGCCTCTTTTAAAATCTATGAACGTGACCAATCTGCGCGCCGAATCGGATGACTTCGACTATATACGGATCCTCTCCAAGCGGCGGCGAGTCGCCTTCCTCGCATTTGTGCTTGGGTATTCGCTCATCGCGGCCTACGCTTTCCTGTCCACGCCCGTCTTCCAGGCCACGGCGCTGGTCAGTGTCGACAAGATCGGCAGCGACATCGCCGCGCCCAACGCCGGGGGGGCGGACTCCGACGAGAGCTATTTCGTGACGCAGTTCAAGCTCATCACCAGCGAGACCCAGCTGCGCCGCGTGTACACGGAGCTCAAGCTTGGCAAAGTCGCGGAGTTCTCCGAGGGTCTGCGCGCCCTGCGCAAGGCCGTTTCCGTTCAGCCTGTGCCGCACGCGCGGCTGGCCTCGGTGACCGCCGAGAGCGCGAACCCGCGCCTGGCGGCGGCGATCGCGGGCGCGTTGGCGCGCGCTTTCGTCGAAAAGAACCTCGACAACCAGCTCTTCATGTCGAAAAACGTGCTCGACGCACTTAAGGCGAGCACCCATGACGCCCGAGCGCAGCTTGCCGTCGAATCCCTGCCCGCGGTCGTCAATAATAAGCTCATCCAAGACATCAAGACGCAGATCTTCAACGGCGAGGCCGAACTCGCCGACCTACGCACGAGATACACGAGCAGCTATCCGGGCGTTCGGGCCTTGGAGTCCCGCTTGGCATCCATGCGCAAGGTGCGAGATCACGAGATGGATAACATCTTCGGCAGTCTCAAGACGGAGCTTTCGGGACAGCTTCGGGCCAACAACGTGCGCATCGTCGACGAGCCTGAGATCCCCGAGCATCCGGCTAGACCTCGCAAGACGCTGGCCCTGTTCTTGGGCGTGCCGCTTGGGCTGCTGCTGGGCGTCTTCGCCGCCCTGCTGCTGGAGACGCTAGACCAGACCATCCAAACCCATCAGGACGTCGAGCGCAGGCTGGGCGTGCCCTTTTTGGGCCAAATACCCTTCACGCGGCGTCGAAAAGGGACGATGATCTACGCGCCCCTGGTGTCGGACGCCCTCTCACCCTCGAGCGAGGCCTTTCGCAATCTCAGGACGATCGTGGGCCTCGCTCATCAGACGGGCCGAGATCCCTTTCTCCTCGTGACGAGCACCCTCCAGGCAGAGGGGAAGAGCTTCGTGGCCACCAACCTGGCGGTCGCGCTCTCGCAGCTCGGCCAGAAGGTGCTCATCATCGACGGCGACCTGCGCCGGCCAAACCAGCATCTGAATCTTCCGTCCGCGAGAAAGATCGGCCTCAGCGATTACCTGGCGGGCGGCATAGGCGACCCCTGCGACGTTCCGCAGGCGACGGGAATCCCCAACCTCGAGATCGTGACGTGCGGCACTCGCCCGAAAAACCCGGCCGAGCTGCTGAACGCGGCGCACCTCGCGAAGTTCATCGCCTGGGCGCGAGCGCGCTACAGCCGCGTCATCGTAGACTGCCCGCCGGTCTTTCCGGTCAGCGACGTGCTGCTCTGGGGCCGCCACATCGATTCGACTATTTTCATCGCCCGCTCCGGCCGCGTCCGGGTTCCGCTAATCCAGACGGCGTGCGCGCGCCTGCGCAGCGGCGGAGTCAAGATCATCGGGGGCGTGATCAACGGAGCCAAGCTCGCGACGACGCATTACGCCGAGAAAAGCTACTTGGAGACGTACTGATCGCAGAGGGGCCGCGCATGAACACCGTTAGAAATCTGCTCAAGGGCTCGATTTTCCGTAACGCGGAGCTGTGCGTCGTGCTGGCCTCCTATGTCGTCGTCACCCCCGTCATCGTGCGCGCTCTTGGAGACCGGATGTACGGTTTTTGGACGCTTATGGGCGCGTTCATCGGCTACTACGGGCTCATGGACTTCGGCCTGTCCTCCGCGGCGGCGCGCTACCTTTCGCAGTCCTTGGGAAAGGGCGACTTAGACGAGCTCAACGGCGTGGCGAACACGGCGTTTTTCCTGTTCAGCGTCATCGGCTCGGTCGTTCTGCTGCTTGCCGCTCTCATCGCGCTGGCATGCCCGATGTTCGTCGCCGACCCGGCGGAGGTCGCGCTGTTGAGAAAGATCATCCTGATGATGGGCGTAGCGACGGCGATCGGATTTCCGCTGCGGGTTTATACGGGCCTGCTGACGGCGTATCTCCGCTACGACATCATTGCCTATTTGTCGATCGCCAAGGCCGTCTTGTCCAACGCCGTCATCTGCTACGGACTGAGCCGGGGCGCCGGCATCATGTCCGTCGGGGCCGTGACCATCGCTGCGAGCCTGCTGCAGAACGCCGCGACCTACGCCGCCTGCCGTTGGCGATATCCGCACGTCAAGATCATCCCCTTTCAGTTCGACTCCGCTCGGGTCCGCCTGATGTTCGACTACAGCTGGAAGACCTTCGTTTGTCAGCTCGGCGACGTCCTCCGTTTTCGCCTCGACTCCGCCCTCATCGCCGGATTCTTGGGCGTGGGACTGCTCACCCCGTTCTCCATCGGCGTGCGCCTCGTGGACGGCGTCTGCTACCTCGTGCACAATTCCGTGGGTATGATGATCCCGGTGTTCAGCCGATACGAGGGCCGCGGGGATTACGACGCCATTCGAAGCGCGCTGCTGAAGGTCACCAGGCTCAGTTCGCTCTTGTCCGCCTTCTTTGGATTTAGCGTCATCTTCTACGCGCCGTCCTTCATCCATCGCTGGCTGGGCCCGGGGTTCGAGAGCAGCTATATCGTCGCGGCGATACTGTGCGCGGGATTTATATTCGAGCTGCCTCAAACTCCCGGGGTTCAGCTGCTCTACGGACTCTCGCGGCATCAGTATTACGCCGTTATGTACGCCTGCGAAGGGGCGCTCAACTTGATCCTGAGCCTGATCTTATTGAGGCGCTACGGGATGTACGGCGTGGCGCTTGGAACGGCGATCGAGATGGTCATCTTCAAGCTGCTCGTGCAGCCCGTCTACATCTGCCGGGTGATACAGCTGCCGCTGAGGGTCTATTTGGGGGACATGATCATCGGCACGCTCGCGAAGTCCGCGGTGCCGCTGGGAATCTATTTCTTCCTGATCAAGGACCTGGTTCTTCCCGACTACTCCCGCCTCGCCGCCTGCGTCGTGGGGCAGACCCTGATCTTCGTGCCGGCGGCTTATTTCTTCATCATCGGCGAATCGGAGCGCAATGTCTTCAATCGCGCCCTAGGCCTCGACAGCCTGTTCAGCGCTTCCGGCCCCCAGGAAGACCCGGCCGCGTGATCTCCGTGACCGAAGCCGCTCTCTCCGTCCCCGCGAGCGGACCGCGCGCCGGTCCAGTCGCGACGCGCGCCATCTACTATGCATTCGTGCTTTGGATGCCGATTGAAACCATCGACTTCTTCCAAGCTCGCGGGGATTCGAAGGTGCTCACCGCCTCGAGGCTGTTGGGATTACTGCTTTTTCTATCGGCGCTCATCGAGTGGCGCCAATGCTTCCGGAAGATCCCAGCCGAGTTCTGGATGATCGCTTGGTATATCGCCGCCTACAGCGCGTCCCAACTGTGGGTCTCGAGCCGTCTTGACGAGGTGTTTCTAAACAAGCAGGTGATCTTGATCTACAGCGCGGTCCTGTTCCTGATCTCCGCCAACCTGCTTGAGGACGCGGATTTCAGGGGATCGGTGCTGCGCTTCTACGGGTGGTGGGTCAGCCTCGTCGCCCTGGGCATGATGTTGGGAGTGTTCGGCGACGTCTACCTGGACGTGGAAGGCCGCCGCTCCATCTTGGGGCAGGATCCGAACGTGGCGGCGGGGTTCTTCGCTTCGGGCGCGGTCTGCCTCGCGGGAGACCCTGGATTGTTCGAGTCGAAGCGATTTTTCGCGCGCTGCGCGGCCGCGCTGCTTGCCATTTCCGCGCTGATCACCGCGATCATTCAAACGGGGTCGCGAGGGGGACTGATGGTCGTCGTCGCCGGCATCGCGGGGCTGGCCGTCTGCGGAGGAAAGGCGACGCGAGTCCGTCGCAGGTTGATCGCCGCGGCCGCGCTCGGGTCCGTCGCGGCCCTCATTTTTCGCGAATTTCAGCAGGGCACCATCGCCGCCGGCAGAATGATGGACACCTGGATGGAGGGCGACACCGCCGGTAGAACGGCGATCTACGATACGGCATGGTCGATGTTCCGCGAAAGGCCCATGCTGGGATACGGCGGCGCCAATAATTTCCATACGCTGGGCGTCAAGATGAACCACCCGTACGGGAACATCTATTATCGAGACACCCATAATCTGCTGCTCGCGGTTTTGACCGAGGTCGGTATAGTCGGCGCGGTTCCGTTCGTGGCCGCGATACTTTGGGCCCTGCGCAAAGCTTGGCGCTACGGCGGACGCACCGGCGACGCCATGCCGTTCGCCTTGATGTGCGCTCAGGTCGCGATGAACACGTCGCTGACCGGCTCGAATCAGAACTTGTTTTGGATAGTCCTGGCCGCGGCCTCGGCATGCGGATAGGCTTCATTTCGGCCGGCGACTTCGCCCACGTCGGCCTCTATCTCGATTATTTCCATGACGCCGGGCATGACGTCCATTTCATCGCGCTGTCTCCTAGCCCCCCGCGCCGCGTCCCGACCTACGACGTCGGAGTCGGCGGAAAGATCTCCTCGGAGGCGGGAAAGTGGAGATATCCGCTCGGCATGCTGCGCGCTCGCCGCCTAATGAGGCGTTTGAGGCCCGACGTCGTGCACGCGCATTACGCGACGAGCGGCGGACTCGGCGGCCTCATCTGCGGGCATTACCCGACCGTCGTCACCGCCCATGGGACGGATTTAACCGAGGGCATGAGATCGCCGATCCGCAGGAGGATTCTCAAGGCCGTGTTCGAGGGCGCGGCATGCGTCAACACCGTCAGCTCGGATCTCACGAGCATGGCCGTGCGTCTGGGCGTCGCCAGAGACAAGATCGCCGAGTTGACGCCCGGCGTCGACACCGCGCGTTTCTCGGCATCGGAAAGGCCGGCGGCAAGCGGCGACAGGCCCCTTCGCCTGATCTGCACCAGACGCCTCGAGCCGTCGTATGATCCGCGCACGATCGTCGAGGGACTGGCGATCCTGAGTTCTAAAGGCGTCGATTTCTTGATGACGTTCGCCGGAGCGGGCCCTTTGCGCGGGGAGCTCGAGGCCATTGCCGACCGCCTCGGACTTGCCGGCAAGATCGCTTTCATCGGGGAAATTGACGGCGCCGCGATGCCGGCCCTGCTGCGCGAGCACGACGTCTACCTGTCTGCGTCGCGCGCGGACGGGGCGAGCCTGTCTCTGCTCGAGGCGATGGCGACGGGCCTATTTCCCATCGTGTCCCGCATCCGAGCCAACGAGGCCTGGCTGACGCACGGAATCGGCGGTTTTCTGCACGGAGTCGGCGATCCTGAGGATCTGGCCGCCCGCGTCTTGGATCTGACGCGGCTTCCCTTGCTCGCGGCGTCCGCGGCGGCGGTCAATCGCGCCAAGGTCGTGTCGGCGGGCGACCGCGCGACGAACATGAGCCGGCTCGAGAGAATTTACGAGGAGCTGCGCTTTCGGGCCGCCGTCTCCCCGCGTTGATAAAAGTATTGCCTCGCGGCAATACCCTTCATCATCCCAGGCCGATATGATCCGTGCATGGCGGCCCAAAGCGCGACGGCGATGAGCGACCCTTTCGTTGCCGTGATCATCCCCTGCCGCAACGAGGCGCGCTTCATTCGTCGGGTCATCGAGTCGCTTCAGACGAGCCTGTATCCCCGCGAAAGGCTCGAGGTGTTTTTTGTCGATGGGATGAGTACCGACGGGACAAGGGCGATGCTCGAGGCCGCGTCGCGCGAGCATCCCTTCATCCGGGTGTTCGACAATCCGCAGTTGACCGCGCCCGCGGCCATGAATCTGGGCATAAGGGCCGCGCGGGGGGAAGTCATAGTCCGCATGGACGCGCATTCCGAATATCCCGCCGATTACATCCCGCGCTGCGTTCGACTGCTGCGCTCCGGGTCGAAGATCGGAAATGCAGGCGGGCGCCTCATTTCCCTACCCAACGGCTCCGGTCCTTGGTCCCGCGCCGTGGCCTTCGTCACGGCGCATCGATTCGGCGTAGGCGGAGCGGCGTTTAGGAACGGCACCCGGCCGGGGCTCGTCGACACGGTCCCCTTCGGGGCTTTCTCGCGGACGGTGCTTGATGAGGTGGGCTTGTACGACGTTCGTCTTACTCGCAACCAGGACAACGAGCTCAACGCGCGCCTCCAAAAGGCCGGATATACGATCGTCTTTGATCCCGGCATTCTAATTTACTACCGAAATCAAGCCGATTTGAAAGGCCTTCTCCGGCAGGCCTTCTTCTCCGGCATTTGGAACGTGTACACGCTCGTTCTGTATCCGTATACGTGGAAGTGGCGGCGATTTGTCCCGATGTTCTTCGTTACGTACCTGGCGCTGCTGGCCGGGGCGGTCTTTGGGCTCTCGCGCGAGACGGCGGCCGCGGCGCTGCCGTT
>JAYVZL010000164.1:0-5115 GCA_043783505.1 Elusimicrobiota bacterium | reverse complement strand
TACAAGAAAGACTGGCTTAGTCGTCCTGGCTGATGGGATTAAGAAGGCGGCAGGCCTTCCGGCATGAGCCTTGACCGGTTCATGATCAAATAGGCGTCCCTGCGCTGCTGGTAGGTGCGGGTGCCGTCGATAAAGGCCTTTTTCTGGTTCTCGCTGTCGTTGCCCATCAAGCCCAGAACCACGAAGGGCGCGTTATCCGTTAAGTATTGAACCACGAAGCCTTGGGGATTGACGATGCCTTCGACGGCGCCGATGACCATCTTATTGATGGGATTGATGTTCGACTCCACTATGGTGCCGATCAAATCCCGGGTGTGCTGAAACCGGAAAGGAAACAGCATGGGCCCCTCCCAGTAGCCTCCGCCGGCGGCATGGATCCAATGACCTAAGGTTAAGCCGAAATCCTCAGCCCGCAGCTTCGCGAGCTTCAACTTACCGGGCAAGTTGGCCGCCAGGTCGTATATGCCGGCCGTCGGACTATTGATGACCAAGCGGCCGAACTCATGAGCCGTTTTGGAGAATCGGAGCTGGAGCAATGAGTTGGGAACGCTCATGATCAGCTTGTAGTGGTCGAAGAGGTTCGTAAAGCCTGTTTTGATAAAATCCGGAGTGACGATAGAGATGCCTTTGATCACAGGGTTCACGGAATGATTTCCGACATACTGCTCTTTGTCGAAAATAAATTTGTTGACCGGCAGGAAGGGATCGCTCACGTCCGCCAATTCCGCTTCAAACAGGTTGGGGCAACCGGTGAGGGGTCGAGTCTTCGGCGCGGCAGTCGGGGTCTTGTCCGCGGCGACCGCGGGCGCCGGAAGCTGGGCCGCGCCTCGGTCATTTAACCCCGCCGCAATGGCGTTGACGTCCGCTTCCACCTGTTCTTTGGTCTTGAGCTTGGAGACGTCGGGAAAACGGGGCGCGGCCGCGCCCGGGCGAGCATGAGTCAGGCGCTTCCATTTGTAGCGATAGAGGACCCATTTCGACTTATAGCTGTTTTTGCCGATGCGGGTGGGCCACCAACTGCCGTATGCTTCCTCATAATTGTCCGAGAAGCGCACAGCGAAGCCGCCTTCTTGATCGATGTCCGGCCGCCACCAATTCGCCTTCCAATCCTGAGAGGAAAGCCCTTGGGTTCGTATCTCACCCTTCTCAGCCTGATAGGTTCCATTGCCGTAGCGATCCAAGACGATCTTGTACGTCTTCTTGACTTCATCTGCGGTCAGCTTAAATTCAGAGACTTCCCAAACGCCGCCGAGGTCGGGCGATTGGCTGCAGTCAGCCGCCGGCGCCGCGGCAATCGCGGTTTGAGGCTCGTTGATCTCCGCGAGGGCGCGGCTGTGCGCCGCGCTGACGATAAGGCCGCTCAACGCCGAGGCGACGATCCATCTCTTCGCGAAATATTTCATCCGAGTCTCCTATGGGCGGCCGTAATATACCCAATGGCGGATGAGCGACGGAGGACTTAGGACCTAGACGACCGGCGGCATTGGACCTATTGAATTTTGCCCTAAAGGCCCATGCTTGCTAATCGGATAAAATGACTCTATTTCTTGTCGCTCGTGATCATGCTCAGGCCGTAGAAGAAGAGAGCGCCGGCTGCGGCTCCGGCCATCATGCCCACCGGTCCGCCCAGGGAGCCCAGCAGGATTCCGACTAGAGAGCCCTTGGCGCCGTTGTAAAGATGCTCGGGCTTCAGCCATTTGTTTTGCCCCGTTGATGGGCCGCCCGTGTTAGCTGTACCTTCGTCCGCGTTCGGCGGGAGGCCGCCTTGCGACGTGACGCTGGGGACAACCTTCTTTTCTTTCGTGGAGCTGCCGCCGCCGGCTGCGATTTTCTTAAGGGCGCAGGCCTCAGCGGCCCAGTCCTCGACGATGGGAGACTTCGTGTTTTGAGGCGCGTTCGCCGCGGCGATGTTTTGGAGATCCTTGAGTGCTTTGGTGTCTTTGGTTCCCGGGTCGAACTCGGGATTGGACGAGGTCACCGCGGTGCCCGCGCCGGGCAGTCCCGAGCAGTATGTCCGCTTCTGCCACTCCTCTAGCGCGGCGTACTCCGCCTTCGTCCTCGGCTGGATATAGGGCTTGGTTCGGCCGTCTTTCTTGATCTTCTCGCGGTATAAGGCGGTGGAGGCTTCCAGATTGCCGCCGGATTCCAGGATCTTCTTGTAGATGGCCCACTCTGCGGGCGTAAGCAGCGACATCTCCTCGACCGTCAACCTGTCGGAGACCGCATTTTTGTCTTTGGCGGGGGGGCAGGCCTTAGTCTTCCAACCTGCGGCGGCGACGTTCTTAGCGTCCTTGCCCTTGTGAAAATTATCGCAAAAGCGTTCCACTTCCCAGGGCGAGAGATGCTCGAAATTCGCCGCCGTGATGTACTCTTCATTCGGGTAAGGTGTGCGTCGGTCGGCGATCTTTTTCAACTGCTCTTTGTTGTATTCGAGAACCATCTCAGGCACGCCCGGCAAGCCCGCTTTGTAAGCCGCGAGTTCTTTGGCCGTCATGTAGGGCGCGAACTGCGCGCTCTGGTCCTTGCCTGTGGCGTCAAACTGAGGCCTGTAGTTGGCGGCGGCGGCCTCTTTGTCTTTCTGAGCTTGAAGATTCTTTTTCTGGAGTTCGTCGTGTGAAGCCGCGGCGGCGGGGGGCGGCGTCACGGGCTGCTCCGTTGGCGACGAGGCCCCGGTTTCGCCTTTGCTGGTTCCGCCTTGAGAGTCCTTGGGTTGACCTTTGGCGATTTTGGGAGCTAGATCCTTAAGACGCTTCCCCGACTTGGGAGGGAGGACAAAAATCTGGGATCCTTCGGTGGAAATGGAGTGATTGGGCGCGGCATCATAGTGGAGGTCGCCTTGGACGACCTGCAGGTGCTTTTCGTTGACGTCCAGCTTGTAGTTCGAGAGCGTCGTCGCGTAGCTGGTTAGTTTTGAGTCGATTTCTTTGGTCTTGCCCAATGAGAAAGGGGCCTCCGTGATGCCGGTATCTGAGCGTGGGTTCGGGGTGACCACGGTTTTGTTTGACTTGATGCTCTTGGGCTCGCCGACGGCATTGAGATCATAGAGGTCGACGAGGCAGGAGCGGGATTTCTTGTTTTTGTCGCATTTGGCGGCGTCGGCGCGGCGGTAATAGAGGAGGTGCGATTTTTTCCCGTCGGAGAAGCTGACGGTGGGCCAGTCGGCGAACGTCTCGTTCTTGGGCTCCCACTTGGGCGTTTCGCCCGTCGCCGCCGAGACGGAGGAGGCGCACAAAAGTCCGACGAAGAAAGCGGCGCGCGATGTGCTCATAGAGGGGTTCTCCTACGATTTGGAATACGCTCTAGAAATATAAGCTCAAAATCACGAAAGTGCAAGGCCTTTTAGGCCATCCGAGCCTAGGCCCAAGGACCTAGATGCTACGAGGCTTTCCTTAGCAGCATCTGTGCCGGGCCTTCGGGCCCGGCCCTACTTTCGGTCGAGTAAACCGACAAGTTCGACGTGGCTGGTCTGGGGAAAGAGATCGACGGGGCGCACGCGCCGCAGCGTGAACCCGGAGTGGGAGAGGAACCCGGCGTCGCGCGCGAAAGTGGCCGGGTCGCAGGAGACGTAGACCAGGCGCTTGATCTTCTTGTCGGTCAGGAAGCGGCGCACGGGCTGAGAGAGGCCGATGCGGGGCGGATCGACGACGACGCAGACCGAGTCGGGCAACTCCTTGGCCAGCTTGGGCAGCACGGCCTCGGCGCGACCGGCCTTGAAGCGGCAGTTGCTGATGCGGTTGCGCTCGGCGTTGCGGTAGGCGTCGCTGATCGCGTCCTTGTTTTCTTCCACGCCGATCAGGCGCGGGAAGGCGTCGGCCATCCACAGTGTCAACGTGCCCACGCCGCAATACAGGTCGAGGCCGATGGGAAATTTCTTGCCGCCCTCTTTGACCGCGTCCTTGGCCGCGTCGTAGAGGACCTCGGCGGCCGGCGTGTTGACCTGCAGGAAAGCTCCCGGCGAGGCCGCGAAGTGGAAGCGCCCCAGCGTCTCCTCGAGTTCGCGCGCGCCCCACAAGCGGCGCCAGACCGGGCCCAGTACGACGGAGGTGCGCTCGGGTTGGACGTTTTGGTGTACGCCCACGATCTCGGGGTGATGCGCGCGCAACTGGGTGACGAACATCTCGCGGTCGGAGAATTCTTGATGCGTGGTGACCAGGGCCACGAGAGCGCGGCCCTCGGCGTTGGTCCGGATATAGAGGTGGCGCAGCCAGCCGCGCCCGGTCTTGCCGTCGTAGAAGGTCCAGCCGCGCTCGATGGCGGCGGCCTTGACGGTCATCGCGATGCGCACCGAGAGGTCCGGTTGGATCGGGCATTCCTTAAGATCGACGATCTCTCGCGAGCCCGCGGAGAAAAAGCCCATGCGCGGGCCGTGAGGGCCGGGCATGAAAGGAATCTGGACCTTGTTGCGGTAGCCCCAGGGCTTTGGAGCGCGTAAAGTATCAAGGACGATCTTCTCGGCGTCCTGAAATTTTCCGATTCGTCCGACGCAGTCGACGACGACCGCGCGCTTGTGCTTGAGCTGAGAGTCGTAAGCCAAATGCTGCCAATCGCAGCCGCCGCACGCCGGGCCGGAGCGCGAGGGGGCGGCGTGGTGAGAGCAGGGCGGGTCCACGCGCTCGGGACCGGCGGAAAGCACCTTCTTGATTCGCGCGCGGGCGAAGTTGGACTTGGTCTCGAAGATCTCGACCTCGAGCCGGTCTCCGGGGACCGCGCCGGGGACGAACAGCACGCGGTTGGAGCCCTCGGCCTTGGCGATGCCGTCGCCGGCGGGAGCCATGCGCTCGACTTTGACCGTCAAGATCTCGCCCGCCGCAACGACCGTCGTTTTCTCGTCCACGACGAGATTGTACCAATTCCTCGACTAGGGGTGGGCTGTTATCGCGACGATGGTGATCTGGCCATTTTTCGGTCCGTAATGCCAAAAGATGCGGTAAGCGGAAGGGGTCTTGTTTTCGGCGTAGGCTTCAAAAACGTCTTCGCCGTTGGCGCCGGTCAGCGAGTCGTACTTGTGGGTGTTGAGGCCGGGGTGCTTCAGGTTGACTTGCATCAGCCCGAGCGCCTTCTTGACCGCTTTGCGGCGCTTGGCCAAGCTACGGTCCTTTTCGAGAGCGTCGAGTT
>JAYVZL010000163.1:0-1872 GCA_043783505.1 Elusimicrobiota bacterium | reverse complement strand
CCACGGTCCCGTTGGAGGATAGCACCATCGCGCGGCACACCGAGGCGATCTTCTCGACGGTTTGAATCTGCTCCTGCTTTTGGCGCTCGATGGCCGCGCGCCGCTCCAGCACGTAATACGCGCCGCCGAACATCCCCACGACGAGCAGGGTGTTGAGCAGGAAAGACAGGGCGAAGCGCAATTTCAGCGTCACGGCGCCCCCGATTGCCGGAGTTTCTGCAGTTCCTTTTCCATGCCGTTCAACGTGTTCTTGAGCGTCTCGCTGGCGGGATTGAGCTTGAGACCCTGACGCAGCTTGCGGATCGCGTCCTCGAGCCTGTTGTCCGCGTAATCCCGTAGAGCGTCATAATAGAAATCTTCCGCCCTCCCCATTTCCTCGCGCGTCGCCCTCGCGGCCGGGAAGACCGCGGCGGCCGGCGGCGCGGACCGCGGCAGGGTCTTCGGCTCGGCGGTCGCCGTCTCAATCCTCCGCTTTAGGTCCGCCGCGGGCTGGTAGGGTCCCAGACGAAGGATCTCCTCGGTGATCCTCCGGGCCCGCATATACTCTTTCTGGTTGAAGGCTCCGTTGGCCAGCTCGAGAAGCGTGGCGATGCGGGCCTGCATCTGAAGCTTCATCTGGCGCGACGCATTTTCCAAGCGGCTCTTCGCCTGCGCCAGATAAATTTGAATCTCCCGGTTGTTGGGTTCCTGCTGGGCGGCGATCTCCAGATTGTCGACGGCCTCCTTCCAGAGATGCCGCTCGAAATTCTGGAAGCCGAGGGCGTACTCGTAGCGCGGCGCGATCGCGCCTTGAATCAGGATCGTCTCGGTCTCCCTTTGGATTTGCGTGCGCAGCGGCCCTATCTCGTGGGCGTCTGGAAAGAAGGTCTTCAGCCGCTCCAGCTCCACGGCCGCGTCGAAGAAGCGCTTCTCGTCGATCGACTTTTGTCCTTTTTTGACCATGGTCTCGATCGGCGACGCCGGTCCGTCTGGAGCGTAGCGGATGCCCGGTATCGTAAAGCCGTATTTCAGCGATACTTGCTGGATGCTGTTGAAGGTCTGCCTGAGTCCCAAGGCGTAGTCGACCGACAGATCTTTGACGCGCAGCCCCACGCCCATGCTCAAGCCGCCGGAATCCTGCCCGGCGCGGTAGCCCAGCCGCAGGGCGCAGAAGCGATGGTAATCGTACTCGATTCCCAAGCCCTGGGTCATCGTGTCGTCGTAAAAGACCCGGTCGATCTCAGCTCCCAGAGCGACACGGTCGGAGGCGAATACGTCCCGGACATAGCCCAAGGCAAAGCGCGTCGTCAGCGGCAGGGGGTCCGCTTCGGAGCCGGAGGCCAACCCTCCCGTGTACTTCACCCGCGTGCCGAGATTGGACACCGCCAAGCCCATCAATAACGAATCGTTGCGCCGTGGAATCTCATAAAGGGCGCCGAAATCCGCGGCGTAGGCGCCCCCTCGCGCCTCATCGGCGATCGCGCTTTGCAGGATTTTTCCCGCGGTCCCCAGGTGCAGTATCCCCCGGTTCAGGGAAAACGAATGCGCGTAGCCCAGTTGAGCCTCATATTCCCGCTGCGCGGTCACGGTCCGCACGCTGTTGCCGTTGCCGTCGAATATTTCCGCCTTGCCGAGATCTAGATATTTCACGCTCAGGCCCAGCGCTTGGTTCGGACTCAAGGGGCTGGCGACTCCCAAATATCCCATCCGGGCGTCGGCGATGGACTGAGTGAATTGGGTCGCGGCCTGGGACTCGCGCAGGCGGCTTAGGCTCGCTGGGTTGTAGCTCAGCGCGAAAATATCGTCGCCCAGCGCCGCGTACGCCTGTCCCAAGGCGAAAGGCCGGGCGCCGAAGGGTTGTTTAAACAGCAGCCCGGACGTCGCTCCCGAAGC
>JAYVZL010000162.1:0-5122 GCA_043783505.1 Elusimicrobiota bacterium | reverse complement strand
GTCGACGTCGCAGCCGATGACGCGAAAGCCCTTCGCGGCGAACAGATGGATCAACGGCAGTCCCACGTAGCCCAGGCCCATGACGGCGACGCGCGCGTCGCGGGTCAATATCTTGTTTAGCAGGACTTCAAAAGACGTCTTCTCCTTGCGTCCATCGCTCGCCCCTTCCAGAACGGCCACGATCTCCCGGCGAAAGCCTTCAGCGGCGGCGCCCCATTCCCGCCTTTCGGATGTGTCTTTTCGTGTCATCTTTGTTGTCTCCTCTGCGGCTTAGCCAAGATCGTAGCAACGCGATATTGGCATCCTTGGACAACGACGCAACAGTCTCGCGAACAAGCGCGTCACAAAAATCATCACCAGTCTTTACGCCGCCTCCATGGATGACGCCGCGTTGCCTCGATATAATCCACCCATGTGCGGAATAGTTGGCTACGCCGGATCTAAGCAGGCCGTGCCCATCCTACTCGATGGGCTTAAGCGGCTCGAGTACCGCGGATATGATTCCTCGGGAGTCGCCATCGTTTCCAGCGGCGCGCTGCGCGTTGTTCGCAGCGTGGGCAAGCTGTCCCAGCTGGCGGACATCCTAGCGCTCAAGCCCATCGACGGCATCATCGGACTGGGGCACACGCGCTGGGCCACGCATGGAGGACCCTCGGAGGCGAACGCTCATCCGCACACCGACTGCTCCGGCGAGATCGCCGTCATTCACAACGGCATTATCGAGAATTACATGCCGCTCAAGGAGTTCCTTTCCGAAAGCGGGCACTCGTTTACGTCCGTGACGGACACCGAGGTGCTCCCCCACCTTATTGAGGAAGAGCTCAAGGGGTTCAAGACGGACGGCCTGGACCCGCGGGGCGCGGAGGTCGCGCTGGCCGAAGCCGTGCGCACGGTCCTCAAGAAAGTCCGCGGCGCATACGCGCTGGCCGCGGTCTGGTCGCGGGCGCCCGGAGTCATCGTCGCCGCGAAAAAAGATTCACCGCTGGTCATCGGCCTGGGCGAGGGCGAGAACTACATCGCCTCGGACGTCCCCGCGCTGCTCAAGCACACGCGTAAAGTGGTCTATCTGCTCGACGGCGAGTCGGCCGTCATGCGCGGCGATGGCTGCTCTTTCTTCAATGCGCGCGGCGGCGAGATCGAAAAATCGCCGACGCACATCGAGTGGGACAGCACCGCCGCCGAGAAGACCGGCTACCGTCATTTCATGCTTAAGGAGATCTACGAGCAGCCGCGCGCGGTGGAGAACACCCTGCGCGGCCGCCTCTTCCCGCTCAACGACGGGATCTTGCAGCGCGAGACGGGCCTGACGCCGGAGATGCTCCGGGATACGCAACGCGTCCATATCCTGGCCTGCGGCACGTCCTGGCACGCCGGCATCGTCGGCAAATACCTCTTGGAACGCCACGCGGGCATCGCGGCGGAGGTCGAAACCGCCTCCGAGTTCCGCTATCGCCATCCCGTTCTGGCACCGAACACGCTCGTCATCGCCATCAGCCAGTCGGGGGAGACCGCCGACACGCTGGCGGCCGTGCGCTTGGTCCAGGCAGCCGGTCTTCGCGTGCTGTCCATCGGCAACACGCTCGGCGCGGCGATCCCCCGTCAGGCGGATTTCAACCTGCACACGTTCTGCGGGCCGGAATGCGGCGTCGCCTCGACGAAAGCTTTCGCCGGCCAGCTGACCGCCCTGAGCCTGCTGACCCTGCATGCCGCGGTGGCGCGGGATTTCATGCCGGTCCAAGAGGCGCAGGCATGGGCCGCCGAGCTGCAAAGCCTTCCGGAGCTTCTGCGCAAGACGCTCAAGCTCGACGAGGCTATTCGCGCGATCGCCAAAGAGCTGAGCAAGTCCGAGCATATCCTCTATATCGGGCGCGGCGTCAACTATCCGACCGCGATGGAAGGCGCACTGAAGCTCAAGGAGATCTCCTATATCCACGCCGAGGGCTTCGCCGCCGGCGAGATGAAGCACGGTCCCCTCGCTTTGATCGATCCGCAGATGCCGGTCGTGGCGATCGCCACGCAGTCCGACGTGTTCGAGAAGACCCTGTCGAACATCGAGGAAGCCAAGGCGCGCGGCGCGCGGCTTATCGCCCTGTGCACGGAGGGCGAGCGCAGGCTGTGGGGGCGGGCCGACCACATCCTTGAGGTCCCGCCGGTGAGCGAGCACTTCTCCCCGATCTTGAACATACTGCCGCTTCAACTTTTAGCCTATCACATCGCCGATCTGCGCGGTTGCGACGTCGATCAGCCTCGGAACCTGGCGAAAAGCGTGACAGTAGAATGACATGGTGCGATACCCAAGCGGCCAAGGGGACGGTCTGCAAAACCGTTATTCGCAGGTTCAAATCCTGCTCGCACCTCCAATTTTAAGCGCGGGCGGCTATTCCTCGAAACCTTCCTCGCGCGGCTCGACTTTAAGCGCCCCTTGCAGCCTGAGAGCGGCGTAGCCGCCCAAGCCGCCAAGGGAGCGCCAAACGACAAGCCGCGCGCGTTGCGACGGCGACAGGAACGCAGCCTGCTCGGCGTCGCTGCGATCGCTGTACTCCGCGATCGCCTTTCGCGCCTCCAGAATTCGCTGAAGGGTGTCCTGGACGTCGCTTTCCGGGGCGTTCATGGACAGCTGCGCTTGAACCTTCACCATCGCGCCGCGCAGCTTCTCGCGCAGAGGCTTGAGCCGCGCGCTCCGCTCATTTTCGGAGTTGGAGAACTTGCGCGCCTGAGCGGGGCTCAGTCGCAGCTCCTCCTTCCAACGCCGGCCTGGGTCGGCGCCGCGCTCGGCCGTATATTCAGCGGCCGGATCGGACGCGTCCGCGAACGCCGCCGCCGAGAGGTCGGCCGCGACCGCGGCAATCAGGACGGGTATTACCAGGCAAAAATTAATTTTCATGGCAGCCTCCTTATCATCGCGCGACGCGCAATAGTCTAGACAAGGAGTCCCGGGCGAGCCAGTGATGACGTGTCAATTTTATCTGTCCGACCAATGACGCCCGTCCGGTCGCGAGGAGACTAATAAACAGAGTCGGCGATTTACCTATAATACCGGCCAGATTATGAGACAGTCGACTAAGAAGCCTACGCTGGGCGGCAACGACGCGCCGACGCTGATCGTGGGGATCGGCGCCTCGGCCGGCGGCGTGGATGCTTTCGTCGAGCTGCTGCGCCACATTCCCGACGGCACCGGCATGGCGTTCGTTTTCATTCTGCACCTTCACCCCAAGCATAAGAGCCATTTGCCCGACATTCTGCGCCGGTTGAGCAAGATGCCGGTGCAGGAGGCCAAGAACGGAGTCTTAGTCAAGGCGAACAACGTCTACGTCGCCCCCCCCCAGATGAACATAGGCCTGCGCGGCGGGCGGCTGGTGTCCATGCCTTTGACCGAGCGCAAGCACGTCTCCATCGACTCTTTTTTTCGCTCCTTGGCGGAGGACCAGAATACTCGCGCTGTCGGAATCATTCTCTCGGGGATGGCCACCGAAGGCACGATCGGCCTTGAGGAGATCAAGGCCGGCGGCGGCGTCACCTTGGTCCAGAGCGAGAAAACGGCGGGATACAGCGGCATGCCCCACAGCGCCATCGCCGCCGGCTGCGCTGATTTTATCCTGCCTCTAAAGGGCATCGCTAAGGAGCTCATCCGGCTCGGGCGGCATCCCCTGCTGAGCGAGCCCGCGCGGTCGCATGACGCGCTGTTCGTCGACGCCGGCGCCTTGAGGGATATTTTTCTGCTGCTGCGCTCGTTGACCGGCGTGGATTTCAGCCTGTATAAGCCTTCCACCATGCGCCGCCGCATCACGCGCCGCATGTTTCTCCTTAATATGGGCAGACTGGCGGACTATCTAAACCACCTCAAGAAGCAGCCTGAGGAAGCCCGCGCCCTCTACAATGACCTCCGCATCAACGTCACCTCTTTTTTCCGCGACGCCAAGCTCTATGAGGCCTTAAGGCGGAGGATATTCCCCCGGATCATCGACAGACGCGATCGACAGTCGCCCGTTCGCATCTGGGTGGCCGGCTGCGCGTCGGGCGAAGAGGCGTACTCCATCGCCATCACCTATTTGGAGCTCCAGAAGACGAGCGGCGAGAACGTTCCGGCCCAGATTTTCGCCACGGACATCAGCAGCGACGCCACCGCCAAGGCCCGCAAAGGGCTCTATCCCGAGGCGCTCGTCGCCGGCGTCAGCCCGGAGCTCCTGCGCCGCTACTTCGTCAAGACCGGACAGGGCTACCAGGTGAGCAAGCAGCTCCGGGACATGTGCGTCTTCGCCCACCACGACGTGACCGCCGACCCACCCTTCGCCACGCAGGACCTGATCAGCTGCCGCAACCTGCTCATTTATCTGGAGCCCCAGCTGCAGAAGACGGTGCTCTCTACCTTCCATTACGCCTTGAAGCCCTCGGGCTTCCTGCTGTTGGGCAGCGCGGAGACCGTCGGCGGCTCCTCCGATCTGTTCGCCGACGTCGACAAGACACTCAAGATCTACTCGAAAAAGAAGGTCAACTCGCGTCCTCTCAACGTCGTCGCGGTCCGCGCCCACGGCGCCAAGGTCACGGCCGCGATCGGCCAAAACTACGCGGCTAAACCGGCTCTAGACGCTCTTACCGCGGCGGATCGGCTCGCCTTGAACCGCTTCGCTCCGGCCGGGGTGGTGGTCAACCGGGACCTCGACATCATCGAATTTCGCGGCGACACCAGCCGTTATCTCAAGCCCGCGGCGGGCAACGCGAGCTTGAACCTGCTGCGGATGGCGCCCGGAGGCTTGCGCTTGGAGCTCCAGCTTCTCGTCAAGAGAGCGTTCAAAGCGCAGGCGCCGGTTCGAAAGAATAATCTCTGGATGGAGACCAACCGTCTCAGCCGCGCGATCAACCTCGAAGCCGTCGCTTTCGACGTCCTCCCCGGCCAGGAACGCTACTGCATGATCTCCTTCGTGTCCGCGTCCGCGTCCGTCGCGGCCGCCCCGCGGGTCAAGATGGCCAAGGAGCCGCGCGCCGCGTTCTTTCAAAAGCTCAAGAAAGAGCTGACCGAGACCAAGGCCTATCTCCAGTCCCGCATCGAGGAGTCGGAGAGTCGAAACGCGTCTCTAAACGCGGCCAATGAAGAGGTGGTGTCGAGCAACGAGGAGCTGCAAAG
>JAYVZL010000161.1:0-5127 GCA_043783505.1 Elusimicrobiota bacterium | reverse complement strand
CCTGCGCCTGCAGCTTGGTGTTGAAGGTCAGGTAGATGACCTTACGCTTGCTGGCGGCCGCTTCGGCTTCAAGATAGGGAAGCAGTCCCTCATCGGCGAGCAAGGTCTTGCCCACGCCCGTCGGCGCCTTGACGAACAACTCCACGTTGCCCCCTTCGCGGCCCGAGGTCAGGATGCCGCCCTTCAGGGGCTCGCTTTCGCCGGCCTTGAGCGCGGGACGCGTGCCCTCGCCCAAGAAGGACTGCATCAGGCGCACGTACTGCTTGTCGCGCCAGCCCGGGATGGGCTCGCCCTTGGCGTCGCGCACGACCCAGGCCGAATTCTTGACGTCCGTCAGCGCCTTATTTAGGATCTCTCGCTCCGAGAGCACCACTTCCGCGGGCGCCAATGTCACGTTATTGTTTAGATTCTTGATGAGATCGTTGAGGGTCGATCCTTGCGCGCTCTTCTTGTCGGTCGGCTGTCCTTGACGGTTCTCCGCCCATTTTGCGACCTCGGACTCCAACCCGTCGACTACGCGCACCATCTCTTTGCGGCCCGCGTGCTCGATACGCAGGGCGTCAAAGATCACCTTGGCCCGCGCGCGCACGACCTCGGTGCGGTTGAAGTAGTTGAAGCGCTTGTCGCCGGTTAGGACGTAGTCGTAGAAGTCGATGAGTGCCTGCCCTTCGGGCGCCGACAGCTTCTGCTGGGCCGCCATAGTCTTGGCCGTCTCGCGCAGAGACTGCGTCAACTCGACATAGCTTTTGCCCGCCATCGGCCCCTCTTTGCGCTCCCACGCCAGGACCGCATCGATAGCGCGCGTCTGCTCCGCGTCGAGCTTGGGCAGGTCGGCCTTAAGCGCTACGACCGAGGCGCGCAGCTTGACGCCCGCCTTGCCTATGGGCTGGTTGGCCGCGAGATAATCGCTGAGCACCTGCGTCACCTTGGCGTCGATGTCGGGCGGCACGCTCCGCCCCAACTGCACCTTGGCGCGGTATAAGGCCTTGGCGATCTCGATCTGCCCCTCGGGAGAGATGCGCCCCCAACCCTTGACCACGTCGCCGGGCTTGATCGTCAGCGCCGATATCGTGCGCGCGCGCTGGGCGATCAAGGCATCGGAGCCGATGTCGTAGGCGATCTTCTGCACTTCCTCGGTGACGTGCAGCGTGCGGAAGTTCTCGCCGCTCTTAAGCGCGCGCACGCCAAACATCTCGATAGGATTGATGCTCGATACACCGCCTCCCTCTTGCGCTAGACGGGTCATCTCCTTGCGTATGCCCGCCTCCTTGACCTGCTGGGTGACGATCCACTCCGAAGGTGCTGGATCGGCGAAGAAGCGCCACTGGAAAAGTCGCTGAGACAACGGCGGCTTGACGGCCTCAAGCTTCAGGCGCGTGTCGATGGGGGCGTTTGCGTATTCTTTGGTGCGGGTAGTGCCGTTGGGTTGGACCTTGTCGTACTGCTTCATGCCCTCGGCAGTCAGCATGTACGGAGCCGCGTCGCGCGCGGCGTGCCGCGCGTAGGTCGGGATCAGCATCCACGCGGGAGACTGCAGCCAAGACTGGCTGATCTGATTGGTGCGCTTGATGCGGCGCTCGAGGTTCTCCTGGGGATCAAAAACCCAATCGCTCACCACCGGGTTGGTGTGCACATACCAGCCGTACATATGTCCAAGCCCGCCAACCGCCTGACTAAACAGCGTGTACTTGGCCACGTTGTCGGCCATGCTCAGGCCAAAGCCGAGAATCGGCGCGCCGGTGTACCATTTGGCCCCGGCCATCTGGGCCAGCAAACCAGGCGAGGCGGTAGCCGACGCCTCGGCCGCCTCCACGGCCGCCTGGCCGTTCCACCATATTTTCATACTCCTAACGCCGGTGCCGACCACCCCGCGCGAGCCGATCATCTCCGCCGCTGCGGCTACGCGCGTGTTCATGAATATCGTCGTGGGATTGCCCACGAAGCCGAGCGCGGCGGTGGGAAGCTTAAACCAGCCGAAATCGATGGTCTCGTTAGCCCACCAAAAGCCGCCCTTGGCTCCCGCCGCGAGGGCGTTGCCCACGCCGGCTAAATCCTCGGTGAACATGCTGTGGCCCTTGCGCAGCAGCTCTTTGCCGCCGACATTTAGGCTCCACACGTCCCAGAGATGCGTTCCGGCCGTAAAAGCGCCGGAGATGCCGCTTGACATGACCGTGAAGGTGGCCTGCTGCGCGGCCACGTTAAGCGCGCGCGCGCCGCTGGCGATCACATAGGACTTAAGAGCCGATGTGCCGGCCTTCTCCGCAAGCCAGGCACGGCCCGGCTCCAATTCCATGAGACCCGCGGCCGTATGATTGGCGATCTCTCCTAAAACAACCATGGTGCGCCCAGCGCCCCGCAAAGCCCAGCCCTGAACACCTTTCATCGCCGTGCCCGCCTGTATCAGGCTCAAACCCTTTGGAGTCATCTTGCCCACGAACGTCAACCCAAAGCGCAGCGGCGTGGCCGCCAGGGCCAGGCTCGCCGTCCAGCCGACGTATTGCGCCACCGCATCAAGGGTCTTGTTGGTCTCGGTGACCCTGCTCAGGCGATCGTGCGCGACCTTGAGCACGGAGGAGATGCGCACGGAGTCGGTGATCTTCGGCGCCTCGCCTTGAAGCGGGCCGTTCATCGCGTACACCGCGGCGCGCGGGTTCATGGCGATGACCATCTCATGCGCCTTGACGCGGCCATCCCGCGTCCCGTCGGCGAGAGCGACCGCAAGGTCCGTGAATTTTTTGGCCATGCCGGGGCCTTCCGGTCGCATGGTCAGCGCGCCGAGCATCTGGTTGCCGGCCAGCATAAAGTCGCCCTTCCTCGCCAGGCCCGCGATCGCCGACATCCGCGTCGACAGGCTCGGAGCTTTGCCGTCGACCTCGTTCATGTCGGCGGCGTATTCTCCCGCCAACATCTTCCAAATCCCTCGGACTACGGGGATGAAGACCCCGTGGTTGCTCTGCGCCTTGGCCAGCCACGCCAGCGACGGCGCCTCAATGTATAGCGCATAGTCTCTCGACAGGTCGGCGAGCTCTTTCTGCGTCGAAGCCAGCCGGGCCGTGATCAAGTCCAGGTTCTCCGCGTAGTCGGCTTTATGAAGTGCTGCGAGCGCGCCCTTGAGGATCTTCTCGAGCTCGTCGATGCGGCCCTTCATCATCGCGCACTGCGTCTTGTAATCGGTCTTCTGCGCGGGGGTCATGTCCGACTCGTCGATGATCTTCATGATCATCCTAGCGTCAGGCGAGGTGGGATCGATGCGCTCGCGCATGCCGCGCACGCCGTACAACTGCGTCTCGACGACGGTCATGTTCAGCCAGCGCATGCTGTTCGCCTCGTTGAGGGCCATGGTCGCCCACTGCGAGTCGCTGATGGCCGCGCCCTTATTGAAGCGCTTCATCTCCCTTTCGAAATGCTCCAAGGCCTTGCGCGAGCCCTCGAGGTAGACGCGCCTCTGCATCATCTTCTTGTCGACAATGTCAAAGAGGCTATAGTCCTCGCCGTCCTTATCTCTGTAGCTCTTGGCCTTGGCGTCGCGGATTAAGTCGGCCTCAAGGGTGGGGTCGTTGTACCACAGGTCGCCCGGATAATTGCGGCCCAGCAACTCGGCGAGCCCAATCATGCGCTCGATTTTCGCCGCCCGGATGTATTCCTTTTCCTGCGAGCGCAGGCGCGAGTAGGTGTAATCGAGCATCTCGCGGTTGTACTGGCCGCTCGGGGGTATGAACGCGACGTCGGGGGGCCGATTGGCGTTCATGGCTATCTGCGCCGTCTTGATTTCGCGCCTGTAGTTGACGACCTGGTTCTTGTCCATCTTGTAGGCGAGGCTGCGTTTTTTGGTCTCTGGATCCCACCCGTAGAATTCGTAACCGTCCTCGACGTCGCGCTGAATGTGGTCGCTGCCCTTGGGCGCGTCGGGGATGGCGGCCCCGGTCATTAGAGCCTCACTGAGGGCGCCATAGTGGAACGACTCCTCGACACTACCCTCCTTGGCATCCCCCAACGCGCCGAACTTCTGCATGTATTGTTCAAACGTCCGCTTGACGTTGTCGGAACGGGCCTCGTTGTAGTGCCCGTTTCTGCGCATGCGCTCGAACATGGGCTGAAGCGCCTGAGCCTGCTCTGAGGGGTTGTAGCGCTTGCTCATCGACAGGTACAGAAAGCGGCCGATCGGGGTGAGCCGGGTTTCGCTGCCGAGGTACTCCTTTAAGATATCATCCTCGCCCTTGAACACGCCGTTCTCGCGAAAAAACTGCATCGCCTGGGCGGCCGGGACGCGGGGAGGATCCTTCTTGTCCTGAGCCCAAGCGGACGCGGGCCACTGCGCCGCGAGCAAAGCGGCGGCGACGGCCACGGTGACGCAACGGCGCGCGAGGGGTTTCATGAGACGCGAGGACCCGCTGGGGTCCTAGGGCTCAGTGTAACAGAGGAAGCCGCTCCTGTCAGGGCCTAAAGACCTACGCAATTACTGGGCCCCGGACCTACACCATCTAGGTCTTAGTTCCTAGAACCTATCCTTTTGGCAGATCTCCAGCGCCTCTTTTCGGCCGCCGGTTATGCCCCACCAGAGGACGGGGCCGGCGCAGTTGGCCTTCTTGTCCCTAATGCCTTCGCCGCTGATATTCCTATTCTGAGTTATCCTGATGACGCCGCGCTCATCGTTGGAGCCGGGCACCCTGCCGTACGCCGCCAGCGAAGGATCCTTCACCTCGTCTGCGGCGCCCACTAAAGCGGCCATCTCGAAATGATCCGGTTTACGAAGGTCTTCTTCCGGTCTAAAGACCTCGAATTCCTTCGTGCGCTGCACTTTAATCGAGCCATCGACCTTCGTATTGTATCGGAAGATCAAGTAGTACTTCTCGTCTTGATCGGAGGCCTCCTTGTTGGGCACGCTGCGAAATAAGGCGATGTCCGCCTGTTTTTTAAAGACCTCGGTCGTATGGGCTGAGTCGATCTGCAAGCTATCGGGAATCTCCGCGTCCTCCGACCCCATGAGGCCGGTATTGGCCTTACCGGCCTCAGACACCATATCCCCCGGCCAAACCTCGAAGCTCTTTCCGCCGACTGTCAGATCGATTTGGATCTTCTTGGCGCCGACGCCGGCGCTAATCGAGTAGGATTTGGCGCCCACACGCT
>JAYVZL010000160.1:0-5131 GCA_043783505.1 Elusimicrobiota bacterium | reverse complement strand
GCACCGGTTGGGCCATCTTGACGCTGACCCTCAAGGAGTTTCGCTCATGAAGATCTACGATCGGATCGCCAAATGCCGTCTTTGCGGCTCGGGGAAGCTGAAGGCCGTCGTCAAGTTCAAGCCTCAATACGTCGCCACGACCTTGGTCAAGACCAATGAGAACAACCCCTCCGCGCAGCTCAAGGCGCCCCTGACCTTGATGCTCTGCGGCAAATGCGGCCTCGCGCAGCTTCAAGAGACGATGAAGCCCGACCTCTTGTACCGGACTTATTTCTATCGCTCGAGCGTCGGCGAAACGATGCGGCGCGACCTGAAGACCGTGGTCGGCGACGTGCTCTCCCGCGTCGAAGCCAAACCCGGCGATCGGGTCTTGGACATCGGCTGCAACGACGGCCTGATGCTCGCCATGTTCCCCCCACATCTCGAGCGCGTGGGCATCGATCCCGCGCAGAACATCGACCGCGGCCATCTCGACAAGTCGATTGCCGTCGTCCAGGACTACTTCCCCTCGGAAAAGCTCGCCGGCCAGAAGTTCAAGGTCATCACCAGCACGGCCATGTTCTACGACTTAAACGACCCCAACAAGGCCGTCCGGGACATCAAAAAGCTTCTAGCAAAAGACGGCGTCGTCTGCCTCCAAGTCAGCTCCCTGTGCGCGATGATCAAGGACCTCAACTTCTACGACATCTGCCACGAGCACCTTGAGTATTACTCGCTGAAGACGCTGTGCGAGCTAATGAACCGCAACGGGATGAGGGTCTTCGACGCCTCGACCAACGAGGTCAACGGCGGCAGTCTGCGCGTCATGGTCGCGCATAAGGAAGCCAAAAGGCCCGTCTCCGAGAACTGCAAGTACCTGCTCTTGACCGAGGAGATCTTCCATCTCGAGGACGAAGGGACCTACAAGACGTTTACAAAACTCGTCGAGCACAGCACCCGCCAAGTCCGGCGCTATATCGACGACGCGCTTAAGGAAAAGAAAATCGTCATCGCTCTCGGCGCGTCGACGAAGGGCAACGTCATGCTCCAGCTATGCGGCATCGATAAGAAGATCATCCCCTACATCAGCGAGCGCAATACCGCCAAAGTGGGCTTGAGGACCGCGGGCACCGATATCGAGCTCATCGCCGAGGACTCCGCCCGCGCGATGATGCCCTACAGCATGTTCGTCATCCCCTGGAACTTCAAGGCTGAGATCGTCGCCCGGGAAAAGGACTACCTGGACCGGGGCGGCCGACTGCTGTTCATCATGCCGTACCCTTACGTGATCGACAAGGACGGCGAAAAGCGGCTGTAGGCGCGATCGATCAGGGCGGCGGCGAACAGGATCATCGGCATCATCGCCGGCAGGCGGAAGCGGATGACGACGAAGACGAGCACATAGGCCATCGTCCAGAACCCGAGCGCCGCATACAGCGGGAGGAACTCCTTCCAGCGCTTTCGAAAGGCGATCAACCCGAAAAGACCCAGCGGGATGACGAGCCCATCCGATAGGAGGCTCGACCAGAAGATCGTCCGGTACCCGTGGGAGTACGTCCTCTCATAAGGCACCAAGCGCCACATCTTGATGACGCGATAGGCGACGATGCTCGCGTAGCGCAGCGGGTGCGCGAAGAACCACTTCCAGCCCGCCTTCTTGAACCAGCGGTTGGCCCCTTCGTAATCCTTGGCTTCCATCATGTCCAAGCCGTGGCGATAGTCGGGATCGTTCTGCAGAATCCGCGTCTCCTCGGGCGTGCCGAACGCCTCGGGAGGAACGAGCATTCCCTGATAGAATTGCTTGCCGCCGTGGATGTTCGTGATGATCGGCGAGCCGAAGGCGAAGTAGTTGCGAATGGGCCACGGGGAGTAAAAGACCCCGAGCAGGGCGTAATAGACCGCGACATGGCGCAGTTTCGCGCGAAAGGGCTCGTGGGCGAGCAAGGTCAACGGGGCAAGACCCAGGAAAATCAGGCTCACCGGGTTCGTCAAGCTGATCGCGCCGCCGAGAGCCGCGCAAATGGCGGCCCACTTGGACGAAAGCTTGTCCTGCCACTCGAGCAGGCACCACAGCTCGGCGGCGATCAAGAACGTGATGAACGACTCGCGCAGGGCCCAGCCGCAGTAATAGATCGAGTAGGGATAAACGACCCAGAAAGCCAAGGCCAGCAGACCCACTCGCGGTGAAAACAGGCGTTTGCCCAAAAGATACGCCAAGGCGCAGGTGCCCGTGCTCAGAAAAACGTTGAGAAACAGGATCATCAGCGGCTTCACCCCGAAAACGGCGAAAAAAGCGGCGATGAAGAACGGAAACCCGGGCGGGCGATCCAGGCTCGGCACCCCCGGCTCGGCGGAAAATTCCCCGCGCTCCACCAAGGCGGTCGCAAGAGTGGTGTAATTGTCCGAATCGAGGATGGTCGGCGGGTGCGGGTGGCTGTAGAAATGCCAGACGAAGGCAAGCCGGATGATGAGCGCCGCCGATATCAGCGCGGCGACGAGAAGTTTTCTTCTCACCTCGGCATGGTATTAAATTAAAGGCGTGCGACAGCTCGGGCGGGATTCGGTTTGTCGAAAGCATTCACACTTTTCACAGGGTCAACTAGCGTCAACGCTAGTTGCAGCCTCACCTGGGGATAAGTCGAATAACATACGGAACCGTCAATTGGCGGTCATGAAGGCAATGGTAATATAGGCGCATGGAACTGCTCATCATTCGTCATGGTCCAGCCGGCGAACGCGCAGACTGGCGCCTCACGGGGCGCCCGGACAGCGAGAGGCCATTGACCAAGGATGGCCGCCGCAAGGCGCGAGCTGCCTCTCGCGGATTAAGAGAGCTGGTTGATGGCGTCGATCTCGTCGTTTCCAGCCCTTGGACGCGGGCGGCGCAGACCGCGGAGCTGGCGGCCGAGGCGCTTGGCGCTAAAGTCGTGACACTCGACGCGCTGGTCCCGGACCATCCTTACGCAGAGACGCTCGCATGGCTTAAAACGCGGAAAGAGAAGCGGATCGCCCTCGTGGGCCACGAGCCTCATCTGTCCGGACTCGCGTCGTGGATGATGACCGGGCAAACGCGCCCCGTCCTGAGCCTTAAGAAATGCCAGGCGCTTCTGCTTAAGCTGAAGAAGACACAAGCCGGCTCCGGGATGCTCACGTGGTCCGTTCTTCCGCGTCAACTGCGCGCCCTCTCGAATCGCTGATCCACTGGGCACCGGCTTGACGGGCGTCAGTTAGGGCGGGACTCGAGCTTCTTGATGCGGTCTTCGTGTTCCATCATCATGCTTCCCAAGAAGTCCGTTTTTCGCACCTGAGCCTCGAAGTATTTCGTCATTTGTTCAATATTGGTCTTGAACTGAGAGAATTCGTCTTTCAGTACCAGAAGGCTGTCCACGTTGCTCTTCATTTCGACCATATCGCCCCGCATTTGAGCGAAACCGATGTTCAGCCGCAGCACATTCTCGTCGATCTTGCGCAAATCAGCCTTAGTCGCCGGCAGGTGTCCGTCGTCTCTCATTTCGTTCATCATTATACCCCCACGGACTATCGAGCCACAAGGGCCGAAAGTCCTCCTACCTACCATACGATTGGGCGAAGTCCACTTCGCACGCACTAAAAAATGCGGGCTATGCGTTGGTTTTTTTCTTTATTACGCCTCATCTCTTTGGACAAAGCCCATCTCGCCTGTCGGATTCGCTGTCGGGACTCGCGACAACGTCAAAATGTTCCGGCGTACTCATTCGCCTCTCAAACGACCCTAACGGACTGGGGGTTATCCTGATAGCCGGTCATTGCATGGGTCTCATCAAATCCAACACATACAAATCTGGCCCCCTAGAATGGCCTCAAGACGTCGCGCTGTATTTCCGAGAAAGCAAAGCATCCTGGATGCAAGCGCGGCGAATTCTCTATCAGAGCATGACCGGAGCTGATATTGCCTTACTCGAGTTAAATGCAACCTACCGGGAATTGACGCGCTTGGGCATCGACAGCTATGAAATCTCCTCCGAACCGGGGAAGCCGGGAGATTTAATTTTTATGCGCAAGGTCTCTTCACCGCAAATTCAGAGTTGCGCTATCGAGAAGGTCATCCCTCGACTAAAAGTGCGGCCATGGGAATGGCTGCGCACGTATCGATACACGGCCTGCAAAACCCACAATGGGGACTCAGGAGCTCCGCTGATCTCCGCAGCGACGGGCAAGGTTATCGGCGTTCACGACATCCAGGCCTGACAAAAATTTAAAACGCACGGTCTTCGAGTTTGACGAGCTAGGTCGGGCCGCCGGACCCATCGACGCGCGCTATGGACAGAGCGTAGACAAAATTTTAACCTGCGTTACCCCGGAAGGGATCTTTGATTTAAACGCACCGTCCTGCAAGCTGTTCAAATGATGCGGCACTGTCAATAGACGCCGCGAACCTGATACCAGGGCAGGCCGTTGAGCGCGGGCTTGAGGCAGTCCACGAAGATCACGACGCGGTCATCGGTGAACACGTAGCCCCAGCGCCCGGTGCCGCGCAGGCGCGTGCCATTAACCTGCCCGTCGCGCAGCACGTCGGAGGGATAGACCATGACCGTATCAGACTCGGCGCCGCCGCAAACGGGCAGATCGAGCGGGGGAACCTCGGCGAGATACTTCGGCACGAGCTTATTGAGGCTCTTGGGAATGGGGTTTCCGGCCTTTATATAGTCGGACAGGCTCGACTCGATCTGGGCTAAATTAGAACGCGTCCGATCTTCCTTGATGCGCATCTCGTTGGCTCGGACCTCTCTTTCGAAGTCGTTGGCCGGGGAGTCCTGTCCGCCCATTATGCCGGCGCAGCCGGCCGTCAGCAGCGCCGCCGCGATCAAAGCAAACGCGTGTCTCATGCGTCGTCTCTCCTTAAGATCGTGCCCCCGCCCAAGACCTCGTCTCCGGAATAGAACACCGCCGCCTGCCCGGGCGCGGGCGCGCGCTGGGGCGCGTCGAAAACGATCTTCACCGTGTCGTCGGGCCGCGGCTCGATAGACGCGGGCGCGGGCGCGTGGCGATGCCGGATGCGGACGTCGGCGCGCAAGGGGCCGAGAGGGGCGCCCGCCGTCCATGTCAGCGCCCCGGCGATGATCCCGGTCGACCAAACCTCGTCGGCCCCTCCGACGATCACCGCGTTGTCCAC
>JAYVZL010000159.1:0-5137 GCA_043783505.1 Elusimicrobiota bacterium | reverse complement strand
CATCTCTGAGAGCACGGCTCCGCCCTCGGCGATCAGGCGACGCGCCAAATCCCGGTGCTCGCTAGGATAGACGCGCCCCAAACCCGTGCCGAGCACGGCCCAGCTCACGCCCTTGGCGTCCAAGGCGGCGCGGTGCGACTCGCCGTCGATGCCGCGGGCCAGTCCGCTGACGACCGTCAAGCCCCGGCGGGCGCAGCCGCCGGCCAGCCGGCGGGCCAGACGCAGACCGTACGCGGTGGGAAAGCGCGAGCCAACGAACGCCGCGGTCGGGCGGTCGGTTAGGGTTCCCTGAACGTAGAGAACCAGTGGCGGATCGTAGATCGATTCGAGAAGTTGTGGATAATCCACGTCCCCGCGCACCATCAGGCGCGCGCCCAGCGCCGCGGCGCGGCGCTCTTCCGCGGCGACGTCGAAATTTAACGTCTCGCGGCGCCAACGAGAGATCTCGTCTAACGACGTTTTATCCAACAATCTCAACCAGTCCGATTCGCTGGCTCGTTCTAACCCATCGGGGCCCAACGACTCGAGCAGCGCCCAGGCTCGAAGAGGAGGGGTGAAGCCGCCGTTTAAACGGGCGGCCCAGATTTGGCGGCGGGACCAGGGGACGGACATTTACAGCAACTCCTCAGCGAACGGCTTTGAAACGGCGACGGATCGCAACGGCAACGCAATGGGCCGCCGAGGAACAGCGGAATTAGCCATCGCATCGACGCGACGAAGAAGCTCGGGGTTGGTCATTATTGCCTTCCATTCGGAAGGCAATCGTCCCGCTGCGACGAACAGTTCAACGGGATTAATATCTAAGGCAACGGCCAAACGACGGAGAACATCCTCCTCGGCGGGCGGATTGCGTTTTCCGGCCAAGACCTTGGAAAAAAACGAAGGGTCCAGCCTAGCCTGACGACACAGCTCGCGCAGCCCCATACCGCGTTTATCCATCGTCTCGACGACGAGTCTGGAGAATGGAGTCGTGGTCATTTAAATTTGATCAATTCCAATCTTTGTTTGACTTGCTCGATTTCTTTATTACTGGGAAATTCTTCGATATAACGCTCCAGCGACTGGCGCGCGGTCGGCCAATCACGATTTTCCTCGGCAACCTCGGACAGGCGCCGCAGGCCCTGGGCGGTGTAGGTGCCAGTGGAGTTGTCGGTCAACAGCTGGGTGAAGGCCGCTTGGGCCTTGCGAAAATCGCCGCGCTGAATGTAGATTGCGCCCACGTAATAGTCCACCGCCGGCGCCCAGGACGCCTGCGGATTTTTTTTCGCGTAGATCAAAACGTCGTCGAATTTATAATGAGTGCTGGCATACCAGTATGAGCCGTAAAGAAGTGCCATCGCGATCAAGAATTTATTCATGCTCTCACCTCAAGGCCCGACCTTAAACGGTCTAGGCCGCGTTGCTGCGCCGCTTCCACCACGTGCGAGGCGGCGACGTCCCCTTCCTGCGCTAAATCAGCGATCGTGCGGGCGACGCGCAAAACGCGGTCGAGAGCGCGCGTCGACAGCGACGTCTTGCGCTCGGCCTCGGCCAAGACGTCCATGGCCTCGGGGAGCGCGCGGACTCCGCGCCGAAACGCGGCGGCGTCGATAAAGGCGTTCGCGGCCGCGACCCCGCCTCCCCAACGCGCGCTCTGGCGCGCGCGCGCGGCGCTCACGCGCTCACGCACGCGCGCCGACGATTCCCCGCCCGAGACCGGCGCCGCCCACTCCGAGAAGGCCACCGCCGGCGTCTCGATCTGCAGGTCGATGCGGTCGATGAGCGGCCCCGAGAGGCGGTTCATGTAGCGGCCCATCGCGATCGGCCCGCACACGCAGGCCTTGCGCGGATGGCCGCGCCAGCCGCAAGGGCATGGGTTGGCGGCGGCGACGAGCATGAAGCGCGTCGGGTACTCCACGCTGTCCTGCGCGCGCGCCACGCGCACCGAACGGTCCTCCAAGGGCTGACGCAGCGCCTCCAGGGCCGGCCGCGTGAACTCCGCCAGCTCATCGAGAAAAAGGACTCCTCCATGGGCCAAGCACGCCTCTCCCGGGCGAGCCGACGGCCCCCCGCCGACCAAGGACGCCGCGGAGCAGGAATGATGCGGCGCGCGAAAAGGGCGCTCGGTGACTAGGCCCGGGACCACGCGCCCGCAGGCCGACTGGACCATGGTGACCTCGACGGCCTCATCCCCCTCCAGGCGCGGCAGAAGGCCGGGCAGGCGCCGCGCCAGCATGGACTTGCCCGTGCCGGGCGAGCCGACGAACAAAAGATTGTGCCCGCCGGCGGCGGCAATTTCCAACGCGCGCTTGGCCGCGAACTGGCCGCGCACGTCGGCCAAGTCGAGAAGCTCCACGCGTTCGGCAACGGCGGCGGCGGCGGGACGCGGGCGCGGCGGCGCCCCGGCGGCGAGATCGGCCGCCTCGCGCAGGTCGGCCGCGGGCAAGGCCTCGATGCCGGCGGCGCGAGCCTCCTCGGCGTTGGCCTCCGGGACGATGATAGACGTGAAGCCCTCGGCCTTGGCGCGCGCCGCCATCGCCAGCACGCCCGGCACGGGCCGCACGCGGCCGTCGAGGGACAACTCTCCCACCGCGCACCAGCGCCGCTCCCCGCCGCCTTCGGCGACTTGGGACGAGGCGAGCAAAAGCGACAGGGCGATTGGGAGGTCGTAGTGGCTGCCCTGCTTGCGGGGCCGTGCCGGAGCCAGGTTGACGGTGACGCGACGGTTGGGCACCGCGAACCCCGAGTTGCGTATGGCCGCGACCACGCGCTCGCGCGCCTCGCGCACCCCGTCGTCGGGCATGCCCACTGTGGAAAAAGAGGGCAGGCCGTTGGCTAAATCGAGCTCCACGAGGACGGAGTAGCCCTCCACGCCCTTAAGGCCCATGGAGTGCACGCGGGCCAGGCTCACAGCTCCCTCCATGCGCCGATCTCGACGGCCAGGCGGCCGTCGTCGGGCTCCACCGACAGAAGTGTTAGCGACGGGTCCCGCCGCAGAAGACGTGCCGACAGGCCGTCGGTCTTGAGGCCGGCGAGAAAGACCCGGATGATCGCGGCTCCGTCCTCGTCGCGCCAAATCGCCAGGCTCGCGCCGGACACTCCCTCGGTGGCGCGCAAAGAGGACACGAAGGCCTTCAGGCGCGGCAGATCGAAGGCTCCGGTGACGAAGACGGCCCCCACCGTGCGGCCCCCCTGTGCGCGCGCGATCACCGCCGCGACGCGCGCCGCGGATTCCTCGCCGGCTTGGTCGAGCGCCTTGCCGCGCGCCCCGCCGGAGGACACGTCGAGGACCGAGGTGTCGGAGCGAATCTGGTCGACCGGAGTGGAACTCGAAACGGCGTACTCGTCGCCGATGAGGCTCGCGTGGGCGCGCCACGCGCCGGAGGCCGGATCGCGCTCCGCGCGAACGGAGGCGGCCGCGATCAGCAGCCAGTCCGCTCCGGCGCGGGCGGCCGCGAAGGTCAGGGCCTCCACGCTCTTATCCTTCGGGGAGAATTTATTCAACGAATCGCGCCCGTCGATCGCCGTCAGCCCGTGCGCGGATAGGCCGCGGCGAAGAGCGTCGGCGGCCGGTCCCACGCCGAGATCGAGGATGAGCTCGGGCTCGGCGACCAAGAGGAGCACGCGCGGTTGCGACGAGGAAAATCCCTCCGGCCTCAACAGGCCTTCTTTATCGAGGGCCGCCTGCAGGCGCGCGAAATCGACGTCAACGACTCCCACACCCGCCTTGAAGCGAAAGCGGCCGACGAACTCCGCGGCGCGGCCGCGAACGATCTCCGCGGCCGCGAGCGCCGCCGAGGAACCGGGGACCACGAACAGCTCTAGCGCGGAGGTCACCGCCTGGCGGCGAGCCTCGTCCAAGGACGCAGCCGCCACGGCCATGGCCGCTCCGTTCTTGGTCAGGCCCGGCGTCAAGCCCCTAAACGCGCAGGAGGAAAAAACGAAAGAACCACAGAGACACAACGACACGGGGATTTTAAGGTTCACGGCCGGCCGTCCGAAACGACCGCGGGCACGACGAAGTGAAAGGTGGTGCCTTTGCCCAGCTCCGACTCGAGCCAGATTTTGCCGCCATGCTTGTCGACGACTTCGCGCGCGATGGCCAGGCCCAAGCCCGTGCCAGGCGCGTTGACCTCGGAGCGGTTGCCAGCACGGTAGAAGCGCTCGAATATCTTCTCGCGGTCGGCGACGGGCACGCCGATGCCGTCGTCGGACACCGACACCATGATGAACTCGCCTTTGTCCTGAAGACTCACGCGCACCCGTCCGCCGGGATGAGTGAACTTGACGGCATTGGACACCAGATTGTCGAGCACCAAGCTCAGCCAGCGCCCGTCGCCCATGGCCTGAGGCAGGGCCTGCGGAGCCGAGACGGACAAAGTCTTGCCCGCCTCGGAGGCCGCGGGCTGGTGGTTCTCCACCGACTCGGCGACCAGCCGGGCCATGTCGAGCGGAGCGGGTTCCATCTTGGCGCCTCCTTCAAGGCGCGAGAGATCCAGAAGGTCGGAGACGAGCCCCGAGAGCCTCTTGGCGGCGGACTTCGCTATGGTCAAAAATTTCATCTGCTGCGCGTTGAGTTCGCCCGCGTCGCCCTCCAACAGCACGGTCAAAAACCCCGAGATCGTGGTCAAGGGGGTCTTGAACTCATGGCTGACGGTCGAGACGAACTCATCCTTCATACGATTAAGGGTGGCTAATTGTTCCGCGGTTTTGGACAAACGGCGGTTCAAAATGGCGGTCTCCACGATGATCGCCGCCTCCTCCGCGATGACCCCGACCAGGGCGATCTGCTCGTCGAGAAACGCGTTGCCGCGCTTGCTGCCCACGCGCATGACTCCGATGCAGCGATCCTCCAAAATAAGGGGGACGACCATGAGCGAGTGAATGCCCCACATTTTCGTGTAGCTAGTGATGACCTGAGGGTCGTTTTGCGCGTCCCCGGTCACGAACGGACGGCGGGTCTTGAACACCCTCACCGAGGAGGAGCGATCGTCGCTCAGCGGCAGGCGATAGAGCAGTTCCTCCCCCGACAGGCCGAAAGCCCCGGGCTGGGTCGCCAGCTCCCCGGTGGTTTCGTCGAGGATCAGGAAGGCGACGAGGTCCGCCTCCAGAGAACGAGCCACGATCGACACGACGGCGGCCAGAGTGGAGGGCGCCT
>JAYVZL010000158.1:0-29919 GCA_043783505.1 Elusimicrobiota bacterium | reverse complement strand
GGGAACCCCGCGCGCCTTGTTCCAGGTAAACGGCGTCCCGTTGCTGGGCCATGCGCTTAATTTAATCGAGAGGTTCGGTCCTAAGGAGGTCGTGGTCGTCGCCGGCGAAGGCGGCAAAGCGATCAGGACGTGGGTCGCAGGCCGGGCGCGCGTGATCGAGCAGAAGGACATGTTCGGAAGCGGGCATGCCGTAGGGCTAGGCTTAGAGGCTCTGGCCGGACGTGAGGGCGGACTTCTGGTGACCTACGCTGACCGGGTCTTGCTCCGCGAGGAGAGCTTGCGTTTGCTCACGGAGAGACGCACGCCGGCGACCGCGGCCTCTTTATTGTCGGTCCGCCTCGAGCGCCCCGCGGGCTACGCGCGCATCATACGGGATGAAACGGGACGGGTGATCCGCGGCTCCGGCGATTGCGATCTGCGCTCGTCCGTAGAGGCGAGCATTCGGGAGGTCGTCGCGGGCGCCTACTGGTTTGATCTACGGTCCTTGCGCGAGGTTCTGCCGCCGCCGGCGACGCTCAAGGATAAATATAATTTGACCGAATGCTTGGAGCTTCTCGTGAAAGCCGGCGGCGACGTGTTCGCCGTCCCTCTCGACGACCCGCGCGAGGCGCGCGGCGTATATTCCGAGGAGGACGCGCGATCCATCGAAACCCAACCGCAAGCGTCTGCGTCCGTCACCGTCGCCTAGAGCATCTCAAGGAGGTCCTATGGAGCGAAGAATATTCTGGATGTTGGGAGCGGTCCTCGGAGTGTCGGTTCTAGGGACGTTCCTGGGTGCGCGCGGCTTCCTGTCGGCTCAGGTTCCTCCCCCCATCCTACGCTATCAGACCAGCTGCTCGCTCCACGAGTCGCGCTCCGTGGAAGGATACGTCACGAATCTAAGCGGGGACATGTATCAGGTCAGCGGCCCGGTTCGGTTTAATTTTTATTCGGCGAATACGATATCGCATCCGGAGTTCCTGCTCGAGGCCAACGCCTTCATCCCCGCAGGCGCGACCGTCCGCGTCGTGCAGGCGCAAGTATTTTTCCAATCGACGCCCGGCGAGACTTGCGCGTTCGACGTGTCCGCGGCTGTCGGAAAACTGTGAGCGCGAAAAGCATCGCGCGCACGCTGGTCCTGTTGCTCCTCTTCCCCGCTCCCGGCTCAACGACTGATACGCCCATGTCCTCGACTGCCGCCTCGTCATTTGAAGTGTCGTCGAGTTCCTCGCTGATAGAGCCATTCCCGATCACCGTCACAGCGCCGCGCTTAAATGAGGCCCGCGTGCTTAAGACTACTCGAGCCGCGGGCGCGGGCGCGGGAACGACAGGGCTGGGCATGATGGCTTACGCCGCCTACGCGGGAGTCATCGGCCCCATCGGGTGGATCGCCGCCATATTCATCGTGGGAGGGATGACCGTGGCTTACCTGTCAAACCGCCGGCTCCAAGGACATGATGACTTCTCGTGGGGGCTGCAGCAGGAGCACGAGTCAGAGTTTCCTCAAGAAAGCCCGGGCGGGAGCGCCGCAGCCCCGGAGAATCTAGAGCGCAAGACAGGCCGGCTTGAAGCGCCTCTCTCTAATCCGTGATAGGCCGGTCTCCGCCTCATGTGCTGGGGTCCCGGTCATGGTTTTAGGCTACGAAGAAAAGGCCCGCCTCTCCATGGACGCTCTGTCGCAATGTGCTCTGCGTTGCGTGACGCAGCGGCGGTCTTTTGCTAGATTCGACGTGCTGCGCAAGATGATCGGGCCCCTCATCGGCTTCAAGCCCTCGCGAGTTTAGTGTTACTATTTGACGTCCGTTTTAGGAGGTGCTATCACACTTGAAGAATTAGGCCGCATGTTGGGAGCCGAGATCAAAGGCCCCGGCGATTACAAGATCGCGGGTCTGAGCGACATCGAGAGGCTTTCTCCCGAGCAGGCGCTCGAAGACCATCGCCTGTACTTCGTCGAGTCCAAGGCGGTTCTCAAGCGCCATCCGTTGGCGGTCGAGAATGGCGCCGTCCTGACCACCGCGGACTTGGCCGGTCAATTTCCTCGCGCGATCATCGCTCCGGGCGACGCGCGCCTCGCGTTCTTTAAGATTCTTGCGAGCTTCGATCGCGCGCCGAAGTTCGCGGCCGGGGTCGCGCCTCGAGCGATCGTCGACCCCGCCGCGAAGATCGCGGCGACGGCCAGCGTGCTGGACGGCGCCGTCGTGATGGCCGACGCGGTCGTGGGCGAGCGCTGCGTGATTTACCCGGGCGCGGTGATCGAGACGGGCGCCACGCTCGGCGAGGGCACGGTCATCCATTCGAACGCCGTCATCGGCCATGCCTGCGTGGTGGGCAAGCGCTGCATCATCCACGGCGGCACCGTGATCGGCGCCGACGGCTTCGGCTTCTACGACCGGCCGGGCGAGCGGCATAAGGTACCCCACATCGGCAACGTCGTCATAGCCGACGACGTCGAGCTCGGCGCCTCATGCACCGTGGACCGGGCCACCATCGAGAGCACGACGATCGGACAGCACACCAAGACCGACGACCAGGTCCACATCGGCCATAACTGCCGTATCGGCCGCTTTGTTTTCATCGTGGGCAACAGCGCGATCGGCGGTTCGACCGTCATCGAGGACGGAGCGATGATCTCGGGCATGGTCATCGTGGGAGACCATTTGAAGGTCGCCGCCGGCTCGATAGTCATGGCCATGTCGGGCTTGACGCAGGATACCGAGGCAAAGCAGGCGTACTTCGGCACTCCCGCTCGTCCCGCCCGCGAGATGCACAAGATGAACTCGGCGTTGACGCGACTCCCCGAGCTGCTTGTGAAAGTGCGCGACTTGGAAGCGAAGCTTTTGGAGAAGGCTAAGTAAAAAGATCCAATTCTTGCGCCGCGGGGGCGGCGGTGTGCTAGAATTCTGACTAACCAGTCAGTCATTACGAGGTCACATGGCCACCGTTAAAACCGTCGTTCGCGATCCTGACTCCAAAAAGCGCGTCATCCTCGCGGCCGCCCGCCGTCTGCTCATCAAGCGCGGCTTCCAAGACATCGTGCTTGACGATATCGCGCGCGAGGCCGGCGTGGCCAAGGGCACGCTTTTCCTCCATTTCAAGAGCAAAGAGGAGATGTTTACCGCCGCCTTCGCCGATCTAGTCGACGGGCTCGGGCTCGAGCTTGAGGCGTTGACCAAGACCGGTCTTGCGGGCAAGGAGCTGCTCGTCGCCGCGGCCAAGGTCGTGCTCAACCATTTCGATCACAGCCGCGACTTTATGGCCCAGTTCAGCACCGGACGGTTTCCGGGCTGCGGCGCCAAGTCTTGCGGAAAATTAATGGAGAAATTTCGAGCCAACCACGCGCGCTTGCGCGCGATCCTGCTGCTCGCGTCGAAAGACGAGTGCCGTTCGATTTCCGATCTCGGATTCGCCGTAGGCGCCTTTTTCGGCCTGTGCCGAACCGCGACGATGCGCAAAATTCTGGACGGTCACGATAAGCCACTTGAGCGCGAAGCGGAACGGGTGGCGTTGTTTTTTATTCAGGGAAGCGGGGTCTCGATATGAGCAAGCTTCTCCTAATATGCGCGCTTCTTCTCCCCCTGTCGGCCGCGGCCCAGCCGGCGCCCGCCGCGCCGGGCCGCGAGCTGGATATGTCCGAGGCGTACAAGCTGGCGTTGGCGCGAAGCGAACAGATCGCCGTCTCCGGCGAAGCTTACCTCGAGACCATGGCCAAGGCCGACGAGCTTTGGTCCCACGTCATGCCGCAGATCGCCCTGATGGGCACGGAGACGCTTCAGCACGTGCCCAAGGGCATGTCCAATCAATTCCTTCAGGCCAACCGCGAGCAGGGCTGGGTGACGCTCCATCAGCCGCTGTTCTCAGGCTTGCGCGAGTTTCTCGCCTTCCGCGCGGCGAAGGGACTGGGGCAGTCGGCGAACCTGCAGCTCGAGCGCGCCAAGCAACTTTTGTACCAGGACGTGGCACGAGCCTACATCGATCTGCTCACCGCTCAGGACGATATTCGCATCCGGGTTTCGCTGGTGTCGATCACGCAGGATCGCGTCGGCGACCTCAAGGAGTTCCGCAAAGTCGGGCGCGCGCGCGCCAGCGAGCTTCTCGCCGCGCAGTCGCAGCTCGCGCAAAATCTGGCCCAGCTGGAAACCTCCCGCGCCGCCGAGCAAGTCGCCCAGTTCAAGCTCGGCTTCTTAACCGGCCTCGATGAGCGCATGACGCTCAAGCCCGTTCCGCCGCCGGCCCCGCTCCCCCCCTTGGATGCCGTCTTGCGCCGGGCCCGCGCGCGCGCGGACGTCGAGTCGCGCCGAGAGGATCTGGCGGCTGCCGAGCTCGGCATCAAAGTCACGGCCCGCCAGCGCTGGCCGACGATCGTCGCCGACGTCAATTATTACTTCCAGCGACCTCCGAGCTTCACGTCCGAGGTGAAATGGGACGCGACGATCATCGGTTCGTTCCCTCTTTATAGCGGAGGGGCGATAGGCTCGCAGACGCGCCAGCAGGCGGCGCGGCAGCGCGCCGGGAAACAAGCCCTTTCGCAGGCCGTGCGCATCGCGGAACTGGAGGCCAAGTCCGCGCACCAAGAGCTGCTCTCCTCCGCTTCGATCACGGACGCGCTCGACAACGCCGCGCGCTTGGCCGCGGACAACGCCAAGGTTCAGGCCGAAGACTACCGCTTGGGCCAGGTGACGAACCTGGACGTTTTGGGCAGCCTCAATATTCTACAGCAGTCGCGCCTGCAGCAGAACGCGGCGCGTCTCGACGCGTATTGGGCGCGGGTGCGGCTAGAAGTGGCCGCCGGCGCCCCGGGAGGAGAACTTTAATATGAGAATTTCAGACCTGTCGATCAAGAATCCCGTCTTCGCCTGGATGCTCATGTTCGCGCTGATGACCTTCGGCTGGGTCGGCTACGGGCGCATGGGCGTGAGCCAGATGCCCGACGTGGACTTTCCCATCGTCAACATCGCCGTGACGTGGGAGGGAGCCGCTCCCGAGATCATGGAGGCTGAAGTCGTCGATGTCATCGAAGACGCCGTGACCTCGGTTCAGGGCGTCAAGGAGATCACCTCTTCCTCGAAGCTCGGCCAAGCCGCGATCACCGTCGAGCTCGACTTGGACCGCAGCGTGGACATTGCCCTGCAGGAGATCCAGACGAAGATCGCCCAAGCGCAGCAGCGCTTGCCCAAGGACATGGACCCGCCGATCGTCACCAAGGTCAATCCCGAGGACAATCCGATCATGTGGTTGGCCCTCTCCGGCGACGTTCCGATTAAGAACCTCATGGTTTATGCCGAGGACCACCTGAAGAACCGCTTTCAAACCGTGCCTGGCGTGGGCGAGGTCCTGCTCGGCGGCCTAGTCAAGCGCAACCTGCGGGTGTGGCTCGACGCCGAGAAGATGCACGCGAAGCAGATCACCGTTGAGGATATCCTCGCCGCTATCCGCCGCGAGCACGCCGAGGTGCCGGCCGGGCAGATCGAGACGGACGTCAAGGAGTTCAACGTCCGAACCCTGGGCGAAATTTCCGATCCCGCGTTGTTCGGCGACCTCCTGATCACCCAGCGCGGCGGAAACCCGATCCACATTCCGATCCCTCTCAAGGACGTGGCGCGCATCGAGGACGGCTTGGCCGATGTCCGGCGCATCTCCCGCGTCGGCGGCAATCGCGCGGTCGGGTTGGGCATCCGCAAGCAGCGCGGCGCCAACGCCGTGGAGATCGCCACGCGCGTCAAGGCGAAGATGGCCGAGATAGTGCCGACCCTACCCAAAGGCATGCAGCTCGGCGTGCGCTTTGACTCGACTAAGTTCATCAAGGACTCCGTGCGCGAGCTCACCCACCATCTCCTGTTCGCCGCGATATTGACCTCTCTCGTCTGCTGGCTTTTCCTGGGCTCCTGGTCTTCCACTTTAAACGTCCTTCTCGCCATCCCGACCGCGGTGCTGGGCACCTTTATCGTCACCTACTTCCTGGGATTCACGCTCAACAGTTTCACGTTGCTGGGGCTGACGCTGTCGATCGGCATAGTCGTCGACGACGCGATCATGGTGCTCGAGAACATCGTGCGCCACCGCGAAAAGGGTCAGGACAAGCTTAACGCCGCCGTTTTCGGCGCGCGCGAGATATCCTTCGCCGCGGCAGCCGCGACGATCGCCGTTCTCGCGATCTTCATGCCCGTGGTGTTCATGAAGGGGATCATCGGAAAATTCTTTTTCCAGTTCGGCGTGACCATCTCGGCGGCCGTGTCCTTCTCGCTGCTGGAGGCGCTGACCTTGGCGCCGATGCGCTGCTCCCAGTTTCTCGAGGTCGGCGGCCATGGCAATCGTCTAATCCGCGTCGTGGACGCGGGCTTCGCGTGGTGCGCGTCCTCCTACCGCCGGCGGCTGGAGTGGACGCTTGCCCATCGCTGGACCGTGATCGGCTTGGGCGTTTTGTTTTTTACGGCCTCGCTGGTCAGCGTCAAGAAGATCCGCAAGGAGTTCCTCCCCGCCCAGGACCAGTCGATGTTCCTCATCCGTATGGAGACTCCGGTCGGCTCCTCCTTCGAGCTGACCGACAAAAAGTTCAAGGACGCCGAAGGCTGGCTGATGCAGCACCCGGCCGTCGAGGGCTACTACTCCGCCGTCGGAGGCTTCCAAGGCGGCGAAGTCAACTCGGGGATGTTGTTCGTCACCCTCAAGGATCTAGACAGCCGTCCGAAGAACGCCGAGGGACGCAAGATCACTCAAGGCGACGTGATGAAGGACACGCGCAAATCGCTGAACGCGATCCCCGCCTTGCGCGCGATGATCATGGACTTGTCCCAGGGAGGCTTCTCTGCCTCGCGCGGCTTTCCCATCGAGTTCACCATCCGCGGCCCCGACTGGGACACGCTCATTAAGACTGCCGTCGATTTCAAGGCGCGCTTGGAGAAGACGGGCGAACTGCTCGACGTCGACACCGACTATAAGAGCGGCATGCCTGAGGTGCGCGTGTACCCAGACCGGGCGAAGGCCTACGCGCGCGGGGTGTCGATCCAGTCCATCGGCACGACCATCAACGCGATGATCGGCGGCGTTCGCGCGGGCCTATTCACGGACAACGGGCGGCGCTACGACGTGCGCGTGCGCACCGAATCCAAGTATCGACTTAAGCCGGAGGACATCAACAGGTTCTATGTCCGCAACATCCGCGGCGAGATGATCCGGCTGTCCGAGGTCGTCAAGCTTGAGACCCGTCCCTCCCTGCTCGCCATCACGCGCAAGGACCGGGAGCGCGCCATCGGCGTCTTCGCCAACGTAGCCCCCGGCAAGTCCCAGGCCCAGATCCTGGAGGACATCGAGAAGCTCGGCAAGGAAACCTTGCCCGATGGCTATCACGTGGTCTTCTCAGGCTCCTCGAAGACGTTTAAGGAGTCCTTCCAAAGCCTGCTGTTCGCTTTGGTCCTGGGCATTCTCGTCGCCTACATGGTCCTGGGCGCGCAGTTTAACAGCTTCATCCATCCGGTGACGGTCCTTTTGGCCCTGCCCTTCAGCCTGTCGGGCGCGTTCTTGACACTTTGGGCGTTCGACAAGAGTCTAAACATCAACTCCATGATCGGATTGCTGCTGTTGATGGGCCTGGTGAAGAAGAACTCGATCCTGCTCGTCGATTTCACCAATCAAAGGCGCGAAGAGGGTCTGGAACCTCGCGCGGCCCTGCTCGACGCCTGTCCGATCCGCTTGCGGCCGATCCTGATGACCTCGATCGCGACGGTGTGCGCGGCGATCCCCACGGCGCTTAGCCAGGGCGCGGGGTCCGAGGCGACCGTGCCGATGGCATTATCGTTGATCGGTGGCGTGACGGTGTCGACTTTGCTCACGCTCTTCGTCGTGCCGGCGGCCTACAGCCTGTTCGTTAAAATCGAGAGCGGACAAAGTGCTGCGACGTCGGCGGCCGTCATCCGCGCGGTGCGCGAAGCCGAGCGCCGCGAGAACGAGCTAGCCGATTCGAGGGTCTGATGCAAACCGCCGCGATCATGGCTGTCTTCTTATTCAGCGTCAAGGCCGCGGCGGCGGAGCGTGCGCTGAGTTGGGAGGAGGCGGTCTTCCAAGCCGCCCGTGTCAACCCGTCCCTGGCGTCCTCGCGGCTATCCCTCGACGCCAGCCGGGAGTTCTACTACGGTTCCTTTAATAACGTCCTGCCCTCCCTCTCCTTGTCGAACTCCGTGTCCGAATCAAACGCCGGGCGCAGTCCGGCTTGGAGCGCGACCGGGTCCGCGTCGGTGAGTCTTTTCGACATGGGTAAGATCGCCTCGATCCGTTCCGCGTCGGCGTCATGGAGCGCGGCGGAGGCGTCGCTGCGCGCCCAGTCGGCCGCGCTGCGCTCGTCCCTGCGCCAGTCTTTTTCGGCGCTGCTGTTCACGCAGTACTCTCTAGTAACGTCACGACGTATTCTGGAGCTTCGCAGCCACGACGCCGAACTGGTCACCCTCCGCTATGATTCCGGCCGCGAATCGAAGGGCAATAAGATGCGCTCAAGCGCTCAGTCGCTTCAGGCGCGTGTTGCGGTCGATTCGACCGAGCGCGACCTGCGCACCGCTCGCCGTGACATGGGCCGTCAGCTCGGCCGGGAAGAGTTCGAGGAGTACGTCGCCACCGGCTCGTTCGCCTCGGCCTCTCCTCCCGCCCGGCCTGGGGACTTTCGCGAGCTGCTGGCGCTGCGTCCCGACGTCGCGGCGGCGGAAGCGTCGCTGCGTTCCTCGAAGGCCGCGCTTGAGTCAGCTCGCAGCGTGCTGTGGCCTTCGTTGTCTGCAAACTATCAGCGTGCGCGCACGGGTCCTTCTGAATTTCCTTCCGCTCGCTCCAGTTGGTCGGCGGGCGCGACGCTGAGTTATTCTCTATTCGCAGGCGGCCCGACCGCGGCGTACCATTCGACCTTGGCCGCGCGGCGCCGCTACGAAAGCTCCGAGGTGGATCTGGCCGCGGCGCGTCAAGCGGCGCTGACGGACCTGGAGACGGCGTGGTCGAACTACGCCGACGCCGCCGACCAGGTGCGCGTGCAGGACGCCCTGCTGGCGGCCGCGCGCCAGCGCAACGACGAGGCCGACGTGCGCTACGCCTCGGGCCTGCTGAGCTTCGACAATTGGGAAGTCATCGTGTCTGACCGCGTGAACACCGAGAGGCAGGCGCTCTCGGCTCGACGCGCGGCGATGGATGCCGAGACCGCTTGGGACCGCGCTCTTGGAAGGGCGGTCGGAGAATAAAATGAATCGTGCTATCGTCGCCCTGGTCGCCGTCGCCGTGGTCGCGGCGGGAGCTTGGACCCTGCTTCACAATGGCAGCGGCAAGGGCCGCCGCGGCGGTGAATTAAAGATCGTAAGCGCGACCCTGGGCCCGATCGAGCAGAACGTGGACGCGACCGGCTCGGTGGTCCCGCTCAACCGGGTCGAGATTAAGCCGCCTGTCGGCGGACGCATCGAAAAGCTTCTTGTCGATGAAGGCTCCCACGTGAACGCGGGTCAGATTGTCGCCTGGCTTAGCTCCACGGACCGAGCCGCGATCCTCGACGCCGCGCGCGCACAGGGGCCGGCGGAGCTCAAGAAATGGGAAGACTCCTACAAACCCACGCCGATCGTCGCGTCTTTGTCCGGCGAGGTGATCCTGCGCAACGTCGTCGTCGGACAGGCCGTCGACGCGGGCACGGTGATCTTGGCGGTGGCCGACACTTTGATCGTCATCGCGCAGGTCGACGAGTCCGATATCGGCAAGATCAAGATCGGCCAACAGGCCCGCATTCGTCTCGACTCCTATCCGGATCAGCCGGTGACGGGCAAGGTCTTCGACATGCTCTATGAAGGCAAGAACGTCTCGAACGTGATCACGTACGGGGTGAAAGTGCGCGCCGATAAGATTCCCCCCTTCTTCCGTTCGCAGATGACGGCCAACGTGAGCTTTCTGGTGCGGCGTCAGGAGAACGCGGTCTTGCTTCCTTCGATAGCCGTGCGCGACGCGGCCGGCGGCGGCCGGGAAATCCTTACGACCGGCCCAGACGGCAAGCCCGCGTCCAAGGCGGTGAAGGTCGGGCTCGAGACGGATGATCAGGTCGAGATTCTCGAAGGAGTGGCGGAAGGCGACAAGGTCCTTTTGCCGCAGGGCAAGTACGTCGCCCAGAAGGCGCCCGAGTCGAGCCCGCTGTCCTTCATGGGCGGCCGCGGCCTGGGCCGCGGCAGCGACGGCGCCGCGCCTAAGCCAAAGAAGCCGGCCGGAAAATAGGCGGAGCAATGACCGCCCTCATCGAGCTGTCCGGGGTCACCAAGACCTACATCGTGGGCGGCGGCCGCCTGGACGTGCTCAAGGGCATCGACTTGCGCATCGAAGCCGGGGAGTTCGTCGCTATCATGGGTCCCTCGGGCTCGGGCAAATCCACCCTCACGCAGATCCTGGGCTTACTCGATCGCCCGACGTCTGGCTCCTACAAGCTTTTGGGCTTGGATGTCTCGACTTTGTCCGATGACGAGGGCGCGGCCCTGCGCTCGCGCACCATCGGCTTCGTTTTTCAGATGTTCAACCTTCTAGCGCGCACCAGCGCGCAGGACAATGTTGGGCTTCCGATGCTCTACACCGGAGAGCCGGGACGCGCCGAGCGCGCGGCCGAGGTCCTGCGCGAGGTCGGCCTCGGCGACCGCCTGGACCACGCCCCCAACCAGCTCTCCGGCGGTCAGCAGCAGCGCGTGGCGATCGCGCGCGCGCTGGTCAACCACCCGCGCTTGATCTTCGCCGACGAGCCGACCGGAAACCTCGCCTCGGACCAGGCCGAGGAAATCCTGGGCCGGCTCGTGAAGATGAACAGCTCCGGGATCACTATCGTCATGGTCACCCATGAGCCCGAGATCGCGGCCTACGCCAAGCGGGTCATCAAGATCAAGGACGGTCTCGTCGTTTCCGACGAACTCAACGCGAAGCCGCGCGGCGGCCACGCGGCGGCGAAGAAAGTCGTCTCGGCCGAAAAGCTGATCGCGGTTCCCCCGACGCGCGAGCTGAGCTGGGAGGAGCTCTTCGAGCACGTCCGCTCGGCGCTGGGAGCGATCCGCGCCAATAAATTGCGCAGCGCGCTGTCGATGCTGGGAATCTTGATCGGCGTCACCGCCGTCATCGCGATGCTGGCCATCGGCAAGGGCGCGCAAAAATCGGTGGAGACCCAGCTTTCGGGCCTGGGCTCGAACCTGGTCATGCTGATGCCGCAGGCGCCGCGCACCGGCGGCGGCGCGCGCGGAGGGGCGGGCTCCTTCAGCCGCCTGGCGCTCGACGATGTGACGATGATCCGGCGCGCGCACACGGGAATCGCGCGCGCGGCCGGCGAGGTCAGCGGCAGCGTCCAAGTCGTCTACGGCGACAAGAATGTCAACACCAGCGTGACGGGAGCCGAGCCCGTGTACGCGCAGATGCGCAACGCGACCCCGTATTACGGCCGCTTTTTCACCGCCGAGGAAAACGAGAGCATGGCGCGCGTGGCGATCCTGGGCCCGACCGTGGCCACCAATCTCTTCGGCGAGCAGGACCCGGTTGGACGATCGATCAACGTCGAGCACATCAAGTTCAAGGTCATCGGCGTTCTCACGCGCAAAGGCTCCACCGGCTATCAGGACCAAGACGATAAGATCGTCGTTCCGCTGCAGACCGCGATGAAGCGCGTGCTGGGCAAGCAGTACCTCAACCTCGTGAGCATCGAGTGCGTCAGGCCCGACGACACTAACGCCGTCATCGCCGCCGTGCGCACTCTAATGCGCAAGCGCCATCGCCTGCCCGACTACAAGGAAGACGATTTCACTCTGCGCAACATGGCCGAGATCCAGGCGGCACTATCGGGCACCTCGAAGATCTTCTCCCTCCTTCTGGGTATCGTCGCGACGATCTCGCTGGTTGTGGGCGGCATCGGGATCATGAACATCATGCTGGTCTCGGTCTCCGAGCGCACTCGCGAGATCGGGCTTCGCAAGGCCATCGGCGCGACGCGGCGCGCGGTCCTCATCCAATTCTTGATCGAGGCGGTGGCGATGTCCACCTGCGGCGGTCTTATGGGCATCGCGCTCGGCGTAGCCATCGCCTTTGGGCTGTCCACGTTCGCGGGTTGGGCGGCGATCGTCACGCCGCAGTCGGTGGCTCTGGCTTTCGTTTTTTCCAGCGGGACGGGCATTATTTTCGGATTCTGGCCGGCGCGCAAGGCCTCTTTGCTGTCGCCAATCGAAGCGTTGCGCTACGAGTGATATAATCTCGCGGTGACCGAGCATATGCGAGGAAATGGTCGCATCTATTGCCGTAGGAAGCGACCATGAGGATTACCGCTCTTTACATCGGCCGGGTGGGCGACGTGATCGTGGCCACTCCGTTGCTTCGGGCGCTGCGCCGGCGCTATCCCAAGGCGCGCATCCGTCTGATCGTGAGCTGGCGCGGCGCCCAAGTCCTGCCCTTGATCCCTTTCATCGACGAGTGGGCGGTGCTCGACAAGACGCCGCAGGTCCATAAGCATCTCAAGCTCGCTTGGCAGGTCCTGTCCGAACCGTGCGATCTGCTCGTCGACTTGAACTCGTCGTTCTCTAAGACCTCGACGATCATCGCCAAAGGTGTGCGCGCGCCGCGCAAGGTCTCTTTCGACAAGGGCATAGGTCCCAGCGCCTTCACCCAGACCGTGGCCGCTCCCGGGGAAAAGGAGCACATGTACGACCGCTACGCGCGCCTGGCGGCGGCGCTGGACGCCCATTGCGATCAGGATCTCAAGCTGCGTCTGCCCAAGGCCGACCAGGCCGAGGCCGACCATCTGATCGCTCCGATCATTCCCAAGGGCGAGCGCGCCTTCAAGGTCCTCATCCACCCCGGAAACTTCGACCGCTTCTCCTTTCGCTGGCCCGAGGAGAAGTTCATCGCGCTGACGAACCGCCTGCTCGACGATCCGACGCTGCGCGTCTATTACATGGGCGGCCCCGGAGAGCGGACGAAGGTCGAGCAGATCGTGAAGTCGCTCAAGCGCCCGGTCCCCATCTTGCCCGCCGCGCGCTTAGGCGTCACCGGCGGCATGCTCAAGAAGATGGACCTGTTCGTGTGCAACATCACCGGCACGACCCATCTGGCGGTGGCTTTAGGCGTCCCGACCTTCGGCTTTTACGCCGGCTATACCCAGGCCGTGTGGCGCCCGCGCGGCGCGAGCCACGGCGGCACCGTATGTCCGGAGTGGGAGTCCTGCCGCGAGACCGGAGTCGACGAGGCGTCCGCCGCGCTCAAGGACCACATCGGACGCCTCAGCCCTTGGGTTTAGCGAGAAGCTCCAAGAGGGCGGTCCAGGCTTCGTCGATCGTGGCGGGACGTCCGGGCGTGTCGAGAACACGATGCTCGAACCGATGTCCGTAGCCGAAGCGCCAGGGCTCGGTGTGGCTGAACAGCTGAACGCTCGGAACGTCCAGAGCGGCGGCCAAGTGCATCGGTCCGGTGTCGGCGCTGAGCACGGCGCGCGCGTTGACGATGGCCGCGGCAAAAGGACGCAGGGCCAGTTCTGGGGCGACGATCACGCCTTGCGGGATCGTTCGGCCCTCTAGAAGCTTGCGCTCGGCCGGTCCCCCCATCAGCACGGCCTTGCGCCCGGAGCGGACGAGGCTTTCGCCCAGCTGCAGAAACCAAGCGGGATCAAGTCGCTTCTCCGCGCGCGCGCCGAGAAACAGAGCCACGCTTTCGCCGTCGAGGCCCCAGGACGCCCAGTTGTTTTGTCCGGCTTCTATTTCTCCGGGACCGAAGTGCCATTCGGTGCGCAGCGACGCATCGTCTGGAAGAGCGGCGGCGGGGGCGGCATGACGCACGAGCCCGGCGAGATTGGCGGTCTCATGGGCATGGGCGGACGGCACGGGAGCCAGGTCGTCCAGGAATTTCGCCGCGTCGCCGCGTTCGAATCCGATCCGGCGCTTGGCGCCTGACAAAGCCGTCCAGACCGCGCTCGACAGTGAGAAGGCGTGCTGCGGCGAGAAGTCAAAGGCCAAGTCATAGCCGCGAAGGCGCAGCCCGGCCAGGGATTTTGCGGTCAGCACTTCGTCGACGCACGGATTGAAGGCTAGCGCGTCGCCATAGCGGTCGGCGATCAGCACCTCGACGCGGGAGGCCGGAAAAGCCGTCTTGAGCAGGCGCAGCGCGGGCGTTAATAGAAGAAGGTTGCCTAAACGCGCGTCATGCCGCACGACGAGGATCCTGCGGATCTGGGCCGGATCGGGCGGACCGTGATGAGGCCGGGGCTTGGGCAGAAGCTTGATGAGACTGCCGCGCAACAGCGTCTTGCCGCCGGTCTCGAGTCTCTTGCCGAGATCCTTGAACTTCATGGAACGATTCTACCAGTTAGGAGTTATCCACAGGAGGCGCGGCAACTACAACGTTAGTTGCAGTCGTCACTGTGGATAAGTCCGCTGGGTTATCAGTCTCAGTTTGTATAATCGGCGCATGAGTCTTGTTCGCCTGCGTACCGACGGCCCCGTGACCACGCTTCGCCTGGAACGGCCCGAGGCGTTGAACGCGATGTCTGAGGTGATGGCCGAGGACTTCGCGGCAGCGGTCAAACGCGCGGCGCGCGAGCAATCGAAAGTCGTCATCCTCGAGTCCGCCGGCGCCGCGTTCTCCGCCGGCGGCGACCTGGCCTTCATCGAGAAGAACATGACGAGGCCCAAAGCGTCCTTGGCTCCGCTAATGCAGCGCTTTTACGGGAACTTTCTTTCGATTAGACAATTGCCGCAGGTCACGATCGCCAAAATCCACGGAACCGCGATCGGCGCCGGACTTTGCTTGGCGCTAGCCTGCGATCTGCGCGTGGTCGTTGATGACGCCAAACTGGGTTTTAACTTCGTCCGTCTCGGCCTCAACCCAGGCATGGCCGCTTGGCCCTTGGCGCGCGCCGCCTTCGGCGACGCCAAGGCCCGCGATCTTCTGTTCACCGGCCGCCTATTCGCGGGTCGGGATCTGGCTGAGTGGGGCGGAGCCTGCGCTAACGCGGCGACCCCCGCCGAACTCGACGCCGTCTGCGCCGAATTAGCCGGACGCATCGCTTCCGGTTCCGCCGCAAGCCTGCGCCTCCTGAAGGCCGAGACGCGCATCGGCGAGAACTTATCCCCTTTTCTCGCTCATGAGGCCAAGGGCCAGGCCGCGACGTTCAAAGGCGCCGATCTCGCCGAAGGCGTGGCCGCGATCCGCCAGCGCCGAACTCCGAGCTACTAGGAATCCATGGCGCCTTCGCTGCTCCGCCTCTTCGTTCGGTGGCGCCGGCTTCCTTTCCTCGCGGCCACGGACCTGCTGTTGATGGCAGGGATGGTGGGGATGGTTTTCGGCTTGGTAAGCCTGGGCGGAGAATGGACGCACGCGATGCGGCCGGCGGTCGACATCGACCTTTCGCTCGGCGCCTTGCCGCGCTATGCGTTCTACTCGCTGTCGCGCGGCTTGATCGCCTACTGCTTCTCTCTGGCTTTCACGCTGGTCTACGGCTATTGGGCGGCCAAGGACGCCGTCGCCGAAAAAATACTCGTTCCCCTGCTCGACGTCCTTCAAAGCGTGCCGGTGCTGGGCTTTATGCCGGGCCTGGTGTTGGCGCTTGTCGCGGCTTTTCCGCGCAGCAATTTGGGACTGGAGCTGGCATGCGTGCTGATGATTTTCACCGGGCAGGCGTGGAATATGACCTTCAGCTACTACCAGTCGTTGAAATCCGTTCCTCCCGACCTGCGCGAGGCCGCCGACGCCTACCGTTTCGATTGGCGCCGCCGCCTGCTCGGCGTGGAGCTTCCGTACGCGTCGATGGGGCTGGTGTGGAACAGCATGATGAGCATGGCGGGGGGCTGGTTTTTTCTGACGATCACGGAGAGTTTCGTGCTCGGCAACCGAGACTTTCGGCTTCCGGGCATCGGGTCGTACATGAGCGCGGCTGTTGGAAAGGGCGACAAGGCCGCCATGGCCGGGGCCGTGATCGCGATGAGCGCGATGATCGTCCTGCTCGACCAGCTTCTCTGGCGTCCGGTCGTCGCGTGGGCTCAGAAGTTCCGCGTCGACGACGCGGGCGCGCGCGACCCAGCGAAATCCTGGTTTCTCGATCTTCTCAAGCGGTCTGGAATCGTGGCTTTCGGGCGGGCGCTGCTCAAAAGCCTGCTGCCGCGCCTGCCGGCGGGAGAGATCATGGCCGCTCCAGCCGGGGCCGCTTCTTGGGGGCCGCAGGCGGCGCGCGTCTTACTGGCGCTGCTGGTTGCCCTTATGGCTATGGGCGTCGTGAAGCTCGTCGTTCTGCTCGCGCGCGTGCCGGGCCGAGGCTGGTGCGATTTGGGCGTCGCCGCGGCCTGGACGCTGTCGCGCGTGATTCTTTCGACGGCGCTTGGAACGTTGTGGGCCGTGCCGGCGGGCTTGGCGATCGGCTTGTCGCCGCGCTTATCGCGGACGTTCCAGCCCATCGTGCAGGTCGTGGCGTCGTTTCCAGCGCCGATGCTGTTCCCGGCGGCCGTCGCGGTCTTCGCTGCGCTGGGCCTCGGGCTCGGCTGGGGCAGCGTCGCTTTGATGCTGCTGGGCACGCAGTGGTATATCCTTTTTAATGCGGTCGCCGGCGCGATGGCGATCCCGGCCGATCTGCTCGAGGCGGCGAGGGCGTACGGCCTGTCGCCCTGGCAGCGCCTGACGCGCGTCTATCTTCCCGCCACCTTTTCCTTCTTGGTGACGGGATGGGTGACGGCCGCCGGAGGCGCGTGGAACGCGAGCATCGTCGCCGAGTACGTCACCGACCACGGGCGCGTGCTGACGGCCAACGGCTTGGGCGCGCGCATCAGCGTCGCGGCCGACAAGGGAGACCTGCCAGCGCTTGCCGCCGGCGTGGTCGTGATGTCTGCGTTGGTCGTCTTGTTCAACCGCGTCGTGTGGCGGCGCCTGTATGGGCTGGCCGAAACCAGATTTTCATTGAACCGATGAGGAAGAAACCATGAACGCCGAAACCGCGCCTCTCTGTGAAGCCCGCTCCGTGTGGCAGACTTTCCCCCAGCCTAACGGCTCGACTTTGACCGTGCTCGAGGACGTCAGCCTCACCGTCAAGCCCGGCGAGGTGGTGGCTCTACTCGGCCCCTCCGGCTGCGGGAAGTCCACGCTTTTGCGTCTCTTCGCGGGCTTGTCCGTTCCGGCCCGCGGCGAGGTCCTCGTGCACGGCGCACGGCTCAAAGGCCTCAACGCTCATGCCGGCATCGTCTTCCAAAGTTTCGCCTTGTTTCCCTGGATGACGGTGCGCGAGAACGTCCTGACCGTTCTGCGCGCCGCCGGGCTCGATGAACTGGCGGCCGCATCCCGCGCCGACGTTGCGATCAAAATGGTCGGCTTGGCCGGCTCTGAGGCGGCATATCCGCGCGAGCTTTCAGGGGGCATGAAGCAGCGCGTGGGCATCGCGCGCGCCCTATCGGTCAATCCCGAGACCTTGTTCATGGATGAGCCGTTCAGCCAGGTGGACGCGCTGACGGCCGAATCGCTGCGCGCCGAGGTCCTGGATATATGGTCGGCGCTCGACCGAAATCCCTCGTCGATCCTCATGGTCAGTCACGATATCAAAGAAGTCGTGTATATGGCCGACCGCATCGTGATCTTCACGGCGAACCCCGGCAAGATCCGGACCATAGTGGACAATCCGCTCCCCCGCCCGCGCAACTATCGCTCGCCCGGTTTCCTGAAGCTCGTTGACCGTCTTCACGAAATCATCACGGGTTCCGAGCTCCCCGACGAAACGGCCGCGACGACGGCGGCCGCGGCGGCGCGCCCCGCGGCGCCCGAGCCGCTTCCGAACGCGACCGTCAGCGAAATCGTCGGCTTGCTGGAGTATCTCGACGCTCGCGGCGGCACCGAAAATCTCTTCCGGGTCGCCGCCGAGACCGGCCGCGAGTTCGGCAAGGTCATCAACGTCGTCAAAGCCGCCGAACTGCTCGGTTTCGTCGACACGCCCAAGCAGGCGGTCGTGCTCGATGTGGCCGGCCGCGCCTTCGTAAAGGCCTCGCCCGCCGAGCGCAAGGGCGTGTGGCGGACGGCCCTGCTCAGTCTGCGCCTATTCCGCGAGGCGCACGAGGTCGCGATGTCGCAGGAGAACAGCGCGATCGATCGGGACCAGCTGCTTGAAGCCATCGCCTTGCGCATGCCGCATGAGAACTCTGAACGAGTTTTTAAGACCTTCTTGCGCTGGTCGCGCTATGGGAAGCTCTTCGATTACAACGATGAGACGGGGCTGCTCGCGGCGCGCGAGACGAAGTAATTTAGGCCGGGCCCGAGGGGCCCGGCACAGCTGTCATTGAGGAAAGCCTAGCCCTCGCGCAGTGCGGCGAGGAAGATCTCCCCGTATTCGACCCACTTCTTGGGGCCGACGCCGGAGACGGCGCGCATCTCCTCCTCGTTCTTGGGCAGGCTCGAGGACATCGCCATCAAGGTCGCGTCGTTGAAGACCATGTAGGCGGGCACATGGCGCGCGTCGGCGAGCTTCTTGCGCAGGACCTTGAGCTTGGCGAACAGAGAGTTTCCGGAGGAAGTGGGCGCGCTCTCCGATGGCGCGCGGACGCCGAAGGACATGCGCTTGGTCGTGATCATGGGCGAGGCGCCGACTGGATCGAGATTGGCGCAGGCATCGCAGGAAGAACCGCACGCGGCCATCTCTTCGCCCAAGTGACGGGCCATGGTTTGGTGGCGACAGGCTTTGCGGTCGAAGGAGCGGAACATCTCTCGAGCGCGGGAACGGTGCCATTCGGCCTGCGAGGACTCAAGGTCGGAGACTAGGCGCTCATAGCTCATGACGTCCGCCCAAGAGTAGAACATCACGCAGTCGCTGGGCGCGCCATCGCGGCCCGCGCGGCCGACCTCTTGGATGTAGGACTCCACCGAGCGCGGCATGTCGCGGTGGATGACGAAGCGCACGTCGGGCTTGTCGATGCCCATGCCGAAGGCGACCGTGGCCACGATCACGTCGGCGTCGTCGCGCTTGAAGGCGTTCTGCACGCGTTCGCGCTCGCCCGTGTCCATGCCCGCGTGATAGGCGAGAGCCTTCACGCCGCGCCCCGATAGAAACTCGGCCATCGACTCGACCGAGCGACGCGAGAGGCAGTACACGATGCCGCTCTCGCCGGCGCGCGCGCGCACCAGGCGAAGGATCGAGTTCTTCGTGTCGTTGACCGTTCCCGGGCGCGGGGCCGCTTTTTCTCCGGTCTTGAGATAAGCGGACAGATGAAGGTTGGGCCGGAAGAACGAGCCGCGCACGCGCAGGGGTTCGTTCATGGCCAATTGCTCGACGATATCGTTGACCACAGGCATCGTTGCCGTGGCCGTCAGGGCTAAGATGGGTACGCCGTAGCGTTCTTTCAGGCCCTTGAGATTTCTATAAGCCGGTCTAAAATCGTGCCCCCATTGGCTGATGCAATGCGCCTCATCGACCGCGATCATGGCGAGCTTGGCGCCCGCTAAAGCCGCTCCCGCTCCGGCTTCCAGTCCCTCGGGGGCGGCGTAGACCAGCTCGTAATCCCCGCGTTGCAGGCCTTCGATGCGCGTGCGTCGTTCTTCGGACGTGATGCTCGAATTAAGAAAGGTCGCGCGCAAGCCGACCGAGATCGCGGCGTCGACCTGGTCCTTCATCAGGGAGATCAGCGGGCTTACGACCAAAGTCACGCCTTTTGAGAGTCGGGCCGGGATTTGGTAGGTCAGCGACTTGCCCGCGCCCGTCGGCATGACGCCCACGCAGTCGCGGCCGGCGAGCACGGCGTCGATGATCTCCCGCTGACCGGGGCGGAAAGACGGGTAGCCGAAAACCTCTTTGAGGACTCGATCTGGCATATCGAACTATTGTACGAATTTTCGCGTCATTGGTTCGTTACATGTCGTTGACGGGCCGCCTAGGTCAAAGAGCTATCATAGCCTCGTGGCTCGTTCCAAGATCGTTCCCCTGCGCATCGACGCGGCTCCCTCGGCGAGCGTTCCTCAGGCCCTCGGCCTGAAAGCGGCCGAGCGCTTCTTCAACCGGGACCTATCCTGGCTCGCCTTCAACGACCGCGTGCTCTCCGAGGCCGCCGACGCGACGGTCCCCCCCTTCGAGCGCCTGCGCTTCGCCACGATCGTCAGCTCCAACCTCGACGAGTTCTTCATGGTGCGGGTAGCCGAGATCGCGAAACTCGCCCGGCGCGGCGGCAACAAGCGTTTTCTCGACGGCATGACCGCCCGCCAGGTGCTCGCCCAGATCCGCGAGCACGCCCTGCGCCAGAAATCCAGACAGGCCGAGGTTCTGCGCGACATCCTCGCCGCCTTGCGCGCCGAGGGCGTGGAAATTTTGGCCGAGTTCCTCGATGAGCGCTCTCCCGACGCCGAGGTTCAGGAGCGCCTGCCCAAGCTCAAGGTCATGGTGCGCCGTTATCCCGAGCCCCCGCCCGCTCTTATGAGCGAGCGCCTCCACATCTTCGTCCGATTTCCGCGCGAGTACGCGATCGTGACCATCGAGGACCGCGAGGGCCGCATGGTGCAGTTGGCCACCAAGGACGGGGTGCGCCGCTACGCGCTCGTCGAGCGCTGGATCGCCGACCGCGCCGAGGCGCTTTTCCCCGATCGCGAGGTCATCGAGACATTCCCCTTCAAGATCATCCGCGACGCCGACTTGCGCTGGCGCCCGGACGACGAGGAGAATATGGAGGATCAGATCCTCGAAGCCGTCCAGCGCCGCGTGCGCGCCAAAGTCGTCCGTCTGGAGGTGGACTCCCCGACCTATTCCGAGGGGGCGCTGTTCTTGGCCACCGCGTTCGGCCTCGACTCCTCGGCGCTGTACCGCTTCGACCTGCCCCTCGACCTGCGCACCTTGGCGCGCCTGGACGCGCCCAAGCCCGGCCTGCGCTATCCGCCCATCGAGCCGCAGGTGCCGGTTCCCTTTCGAAAGCCGTCGTCGGCGTTCGAGGTCGTGCGCGACCAGGACATCCTGCTGCATCACCCCTATGATTCCTTCGATATCGTGGTGAAGTTCCTCGAGGCCGCGTCTCGGGACGCGGGCGTCAAGCGGATCTATCACACGCTCTATCGCACCAGCCTCGACTCCCCGATCATGGCGGCACTCATGGCCGCCGCGGCTTCGGGCAAGAAGGTCACCGCCTACGTCGAGATCAAGGCGCGCTTCGACGAGTTAAACAACCTGCGCTGGGCCGACGAGTTGCGCCGGGCCGGAGTGCGCGTGGTGCGCCACCTCGGCCGCTACAAGGTCCACTCCAAGGTAACGACGGTCGTGCGCGAGGAGGACGGCGTGGAGCGCGTCTACTCCCATCTCGGCACCGGCAACTACCATCCCATCACCGCGCGCCAGTACACGGACCTGGGACTCCTTACCGCCGATGAGGCGATCGGCCGCGAGACTCTTTCCTATTTCGAGGCGCTGGCCAAGGGTCGCCGCCCGGCGGGCCTGCTCGACCTGCTCGTGGCCCCGGTCAACCTCCACGACGAGATGCTTCGGCTCATCCGCGAGGAGACCCGCGTGCAGAAGTCGGGGGGCCGCGGCCATATCATCGCGAAGATGAACTCGCTGCAGGATCCCGAGATTGTCGAAGCGCTGTACGAGGCGTCCAACGCGAACGTCAAAATCGAGCTGCTCGTGCGCGGCATCTGCTGCCTGCGCCCCGGCATCGCGGGCATGTCCGAGAACATCCGCGTGATCAGCGTCGTCGACCGCTTCCTCGAGCACAGCCGCATCTATTACTTCCGCGCCGGCGGAACGCGCAAGATGTACCTGTCGAGCGCCGACTGGATGCCGCGCAATTTTTATTCGCGCTACGAGGTCGCTTTTCCCGTCAAGGATCTCCAGCTCAAGCGCTACATCCGCGACACGATCTTGGGCAAGGGGCTTGCCGACAACCAGAAGGCCTGGCAACTCAAGCCCGACGGCTCTTATGCCCGCGTCACGCCTGGTCCCGGCGCGGCGATGGTGCGTTCACAGACGTTCTTCGAGGCCCTGGCGCGTTCGGATTACCGCGACACCGCACTCTTCGATCGCGTCAAAGCCGCGGCTTAACCCTTCAGGAAGAACGACGCGCAGCGGTGGTACTTGTCGAGGGGCTCGCGCTTGAGGTCGAAGGCCTTCTCCACCGCGCGGTTGAACTTGAGCATGTCGTCGAGATGGTCGAGCTTGGCCTCCAGCGACCCGCCCTCCGCCTTGATCTCGTTCTCGAACTCACAGAAAGTAGACAGCGAGTGGATGCCTGATTTGGCGATATGGAACGCGGAGACGCGATCAAGAGAAGGCTCCAAGAACGCGGAGCCCAGGTCGATTTCGAATTTTTCTTTCTGATAAAGCGCGAGGATTGGGGCGCTCGTGATGCGGCGCACGACGGAGACGCCCAGGTGCCGGCGCATCGCGCTGGACATTTCATCGGAGCGCTGGTCCTCCAGGATCGAGGCCACCGTCGTATCCGTGAATTGCACGATGTCGTGATGACTCTCCTCGCGCACGAGCTTATTGAGACGATCCGAGGAGAACTCAGAGCGGTAGAGCAGGCCGTCGCGGGTGAACCCTGGGCCCTTGTACTGCAGGTACACCGCGGTGCCGTTTTTCTTGTAGCGCAGTCTTAGACTGGCTCCGGCTTTGAGAAGGGAGAAGGACGGCGTGTCGAGGTATTGATCGAAGAACGACGCGCTTTTGCGGTGCTTGACGCCCTTGCGGTTGAAGAGCCAGTCTCTGAGTTCGGGAGCCTCCTCCGGCAGAACTCGCTTCTTGCATTCGATCTCGACGTAGCGCAGATCGTCGATGTCGAGGCGGCGGAAAATTTCGCGCGCGAACGCGGCGGTGCCTTTCATCGACGCTAGGATATCACTATTCGGACAGACGCGCGGCGACTTCCCGCGCCAGCGCCGCGCCGCCCAGGCGTCCCGCGGACTCCGAGGCCTTCGCCTCCGCCGCCGCCATAGCCGGGTCCAAGGCGGAGGACTCGCGGCTTTCCTGCCAGAGGAGCTCGCCGGTCTTGCGCCGGCGGGCGGAGAGCGTCACGCGCGCGCGGCAGGAGCTCCACTCATCCACGGCGGAGATGGGCCGTACGGTCACTTCGCCGCTGACGATGAGCTCGGAGGTCTCGGCGTCGATCACCGTGAAGCCCCGATCGAGCAGGCTCCGGCGCACGCCGGCGGCCGCGCTCCTGGCGTGTAAACCGCTCAGATTTACCGCCACCGTCGGATCGCCGAAAGGAGGCTCCGCCGGCGCGGACGCGTCCAACGGCGGGTCGATTTCAACGAAGGCGCGGATGCGGGTCTTCTGAAAGCCCCCCTCTTCTTTTTCACCGAGCACTTCGTAGCTGCGGATCACGCCACGCGCGCGGGACGTGATCTTCTGCTCGACGGCGACGGCTTGCGACACGCGCGTGTGCGCCGAGACTTTGACTCCGGCCGCCGTCTCGACGGCCGCGCGCTGAGCCTCGGCCAGCGCGCGGCGACGCGTCCCCGCCGGGTCGCCCGCATCGACGACGGCCCAGCCCTCGGCGGTGGTCGCCCGCAGCCGGGCGGCGCGCGGGTGGTTATGCGCGCAGGCCGCGAGCAGACCGGCGCACAGCAGCGCCGCGGTCCGCCTCATTGGAAGCGCACTCCCATCATCCGCTCAAGCCGCGCCTTAGGCAGGCTCAGCGTGACGACGCAGCCGTTGTCGGCCGTGAACTCGCTCTTGACGATCTCGGCTCCGCGGATCGTCTCCCTCAGGCGCGTCTCGAGCGAGGAGTCGATCTCGATGGCGCGGTTGATGGTGACGCCGCCCTCGAGCTGGACGCCCTTGACCATGGACAACAGCTCGTATTGAGCCTTGACGACGGCCGCGTCGCGGGCGAGAGCCTTGCGTTGCGTGTCGGTCGCCAGCGTCGGGTCGGACGCGCCGATGCCGATGGCTTCGATATAAGTCCTACGGTTGGCGCGCTGATCGATCGTGGTCTGGACCTTGCCGTCTTTAACGCGGCTTTGCATGCCGCCGCAGCCGCAGAAAGCCGCCGACGCCGCCAGCATCCCAGCTATGGCCTGTTTTGTTTTCATCGTTATTGCCCCCCTCGGCAGGTATCATTGAGATGCGAGATGCGGCTGAGGCTGTCCTTTATTTTCGCGAGCTCGGCCTCGGTCAGCGGACTCCAGATGGTCTCGGCGTAGCGCTCGCGCAGGCGCGTGTAGAATTGCGCGCGGATGCCCGCATTGCTGATCTCCGAGCCGGGGTTGCGCTTGAGCGTGGACGACAGCAGGCCGTCGCGGAGCTTCTGGGCCCAATAGCGGGCCTTGAGGTCGACGAGCGAGCGCTCGAGCTCGTCTACGGTTTCCTCGGCTCGGCTGCAGTCGAAACCGCCCGCGTTGGCGGTGGTCGCCAGGTCGAAGGAGGGCATGGGCGGCAGGGACAAGCCCCAGGTGAAGTCCTCGAACATGGACTCCGACCAATCCTTCTCGACTTTGGCCGTCGCCGCGGTCAGGATCTTCGCGGTCTCGGCGTCAAGGAGGCGGGCGTGGATCTCGATGGTGTCGTTCTTGAGAGTCATCACCGTGCCGACGACGAGCGCGTCGACGTTGAGGATCTTGCCGAGTTCCCGCACCGTGCCGGGGTCCATGAGCCCGGAGACCTGAAGGCGCAGCTCGCTGGTGACCGACTCGAGCAAGGTGCGCTCGATGACCTCAATGGTGCCGTCGGCCATGAGCGGCCCAACTAGACGCTCGGAGACGATCCGGCCCGCGGCCGACTCGCCGCCGTTCATGGTGCGGAAGGGCAGGATCGCGATGCGCTGGCGGCCGTGAGCGCGCGCTGAGCGGGACATCTGGGAGGCTATCTTGTCGTAGTCTCCGGCTTGGGCGTTCGGCGTAATAATAAGGAACAGCAGGACCGAGATGGACGCTAAAGGCAGGAAATGGTTTTTTCCCATACGGGTTGCCGGTGCGCCAGGCGCAAGAAGCCTGGAATCCCTTCTCGGCAACCCGGCGAGCGTGGAGGTCAAGCCCTCTTTAGCCCCGTGGCTTTGCGACCCGAGATTTCCCTCGGTGTGCCATTGTCGTTTGAACTCGACTTAAAAAAGAACTAATGGGAGGTTAACAGGAAGTGAACGTTTGGTCAATTCACAGCGATGTTACACGGCGTAACAGGATTGTTACGGCGCGATGGCGGCCGCTGGGGAGGCGGGACTATCGAGGAAAACATAGCCGAAATTCTTGACGTTGACGATGCGCCCGCCCACTTCCGGAGGCAGCAGTTTGCGCAATCGATTGAGCATCACGTCGAGCGCGCGAGAAAGACCGGGCTCTTCGACTCCTTCCACAAGACGGAAAAGATCCGCGCGACTGACGGGCTGGGGGCTGCGCTCGACGAGAACGTGAAAGAGGACGAACATCTTGGGAGTCAGGGTTAAGGCGGGCTGCTCTTGCCAGACCATGGTGCGCTCGCGGGTCTTGAGCGTGAGGTCGCCGTGGACCAAGGTGCCCTCCTCCATCTGCCTGCGCCGGAAGACGGCGTCGAGCGTGGCCAAGAGCTCATGCGGCTCCTCGCTTTTGCCCACGAAATAATCGGCTCCGCTTTGCAGGCCCAGGACCTTCTCGCGCTTATGTCCCGTGAACAGCACCACAGGCACGCGGCCCAGAGCGGGAAGGGCGCGCAGCTTTTTGCAGACCTCCATGCCGCTCTGGTCAGGGAGGACGAGGTCGAGCAGGATGCAGTCCGGCGCTTGGCGCGCGGCTTTCTCGAGCGCCTCGGCGCCGGTTTGGGCGGAGTCGACGTTGTCGTAGCCGGCGCTTTTCAGCCATTGCCGCACGAGCTCGATCCACATCCACTCGTCTTCGACCATCAGGATTCGATCGCTGCGCATTAGAGAAAGCGAGCGATGACTTTGTAGGTGATCCCGGCGGTGAGCGCTGCGCAGGGGATGGTCAGGATCCAGGCCCAGACGATGCGTCCGGCCACGCCCCAGCGCACGGCCGATAGGCGTTGGGTGGAGCCGACGCCCACGATCGCGCCGGTGATGGTGTGGGTCGTGGAGACCGGCACGCCGAGCAGCGAGCAGATGATAATCGAGATCCCCGCCCCCGTCTCGGCGCAGAAGCCGCCCACGGGCTTGAGTTTGGTGACCTTGTTGCCCATGGTGTTGACGATCTTCCATCCCCCCATGAGGGTGCCCAGGGCGATGACCGCGTGGCAGGAGAGGATCACCCAGGTCGGGACGTAGAACGTGTCGCCGAGCAGCCCGTTGGAGAATAGCAGGACGGCGATGATGCCCATCGTTTTCTGCGCGTCATTGGCTCCGTGCGATAGGCTGTACATCCCGGCTGAGATGAGCTGGCCGACGCGGAAGGTCCGGTCCACCTGGCTCGGCGATTTACGCCGGAAAATCCAGAACATGGCGATCATCAGCGTGAAGCCAAAAAACATGCCGATCATGGGCGATAGGAAGATGAAGAGGATGGTGGTCTTGAGCTTGCTGTATTGAAGGCAGGCCGTGCCCGCCTTGGAGATGCCGGCGCCGACCATCCCTCCGATCAGGGCGTGCGAAGACGAGACGGGGATGCCCAGGACGATCGTAATCCAGGACCATAGGCTGGCGCCGATCAGCGCTCCGGCCACGACGGCGGTGTCGATTACATGGGGATCGACCAAGCCCTTGCCGATCGTGTTGGCGACGTGGACGCCGAAGCCAAAAGCCGCTACGAAGTTGAAGAAGGCGGCCCAAACCACTGCCTGGCGCGGCGAGAGCACGCGCGTGGATACGATCGTGGCGATGGAGTTGGCCGAGTCGTGCATCCCGTTGAGGAAGTCGAATAGGTAGGCCAGCGTGAGGACGAACAGGACCGAGGCGCTTAAGTGCGGCACTGTCTCAGGCCTGCTTGACGAGGATCGTCTCGAGCGTGTGCGCGACGTCCTCGCACTTGTCGATGGCTTCCTCGATCGTCTCGTAGATCTCCTTCCACTTCATGACCTCAAGAGGATCGGGCTTGCCGGAGAATAGCTTGCCGATGGCCACGCCTAGGACCTTGTCGCCGGCGTTCTCCAGGCGGTTGACCTCGATGCAGTAGTCCATCACGCGGCGCGACTTCTCCGGCGTTTGCAGCTCGGCGATCGCCTTGCGCACGGTTTCCGTGCACTGCCATAAGATGTCGGCGAGTTGGACGAGCTCTTCTGTGCTGTGGTCGATCTGATAGAGATACATGCGCTGGCCCACCGACTCGATGAGATCGACGACGGTGTCGAGCTCGCTGGCCAGCTCGCGGATGTCCTCGCGGTCGAAGGGCGTAACGAAGGTGCGGTTGAGCTTGTCGTAGATCTCGTGGCATGTCATGTCCGCCTCGTGCTCGATGTCGCGCAAGCGGTCGAAGGAGGCGGTCTCGCGGCTCCACTTGGCCGCCATCTCGCGAAAGACCTTGGCGGCGGCGACGTTGTGCGCGGCCTGAGCCTCGAACATCTCGAAGAATTTTTCTTCCTTGGGAATCAGGCTGAAGGCCATGAGGTGATCCTCGCTCGCGTCAGATGTGGGCGACGCCCGTGTGACGAGGGCGTGACCTCTCGGAGATGATAGCCCATGCGCCGCCCGCCCTGCAATCGCCGGCGCGCCGCCGCGCGTTGACTCCTCCCGGCTCGAAATGGTCCCATGTCGTCATGTCGCAGGAAAAGCTGCTCGTCGTCGAGGACGACAAAAACTTGGTTAAGCTGCTTAAGTACAACCTCGAGAAAGAGGGCTACCGCGTGGTGTCCGTCGCGGACGGGGAGGCGGCTTTAAGCGCACTGCGAAGGGAACGCCCGGACCTGGTGGTTCTAGACGCGATGCTTCCCAAGCTCGATGGGTTTGAATTTCTCAAGCTCGTCCGCCGCGAGTCGCGCGTTCCCGTGCTCATGCTGACCGCTCGCAAGGAAGAGATGGACCGCGTCCTAGGCCTGGAACTCGGGGCCGACGACTATGTGACTAAGCCTTTCGGCGTGCGCGAGCTTCTGGCCCGCGTTAAGGCGCTTCTGCGGCGCGCCGCGCCCGCCTCCGAGTCGGCGCCCGGCGGCGTGCTGCGCGCCGGCGGCATCGAGCTCGATCCCGAGCGCTACGAGGTCAAAATCAAGGGCAAAACGGTCGTGCTCACCACGAAGGAATTTGAGTTCCTTAAGATCCTGATGTCCGCGGGCGGCCGCGCGCTGTCGCGCGATCAGCTCTTGGAGAAGGTTTGGGGCTACGACACTCCATGGAGATCGACACGCGCACCATCGACCAGCACGTGGCGCGGCTGCGCGAGAAGCTCGGCTCCGAATCCGGGCTCGTGGCCACGGTCAAGAATGTGGGCTACCGGATCAAGACCGGCGCATGAGCCGTCCCTCGGGGCGCTTCGCTCCGCGCCTAGCGCTGGCCGTGGGCGCGCTGCTGGCGGCGGCGATCGGCGCGATGGGTTTGGCTTTCGCCGAGGAGCTGCGCCGCGAGCTGGTGGCCGATCTCACGCGCTCGCTGATCACGCAGGCACGATTGGGCGCCGGCCGCGTCGGTCTCGCCGATTCCCTGCGCGCCGGAGCTTTCCAGGCTCAATCGCGCGAGATCGGCTCGGCCTGCGGCTGCCGCGCGACTTTGGTGGCACCCGACGGCTCCTTGGCCGGCGACTCCGAGCTCGATGAGGCGGGTTTGGCTCATGCCGAGAACCATCGCTCGCGTCCCGAGATCGCCGACGCGCTCAACGGCGGCACGGGCAGCGCGGTGCGACGGTCGGCCACGCTCGGCGTCGATCTCCTTTACGCGGCGGCTCCCGTCGTCGGCCGAAACGGACGCTCGAGCGGCGCTATCCGTCTCGCCTTGCCTCTGACGGAGGTGGCGCGTCGCGTTCAGCGAGCGCGGGCATACGTTTTGTGGATCGCGCTGGCGACGTTCGGCGCGGGGCTTATCCTCGCTTGGCTGCTGGCGCGCGCCGCCGGCCGCCCGCTTGAGGAGATGGCGGCCGTCGCCCGCCGTCTGGCCGCCGGCGACTACGGCGCGCGTGTGCACGGCCCCTTGGGCGGCGACGAGCGCGCTTTGCTCGGAGAAACGCTCAACTCCTTGGCCGAGCGCGTGTCGGACACGGTCGGCGAACTGTCTCGGGATAAGAGCCGCTTGGCCGCCGTTCTCGACCAAATGGCCGAGGGGGTGGTGGCCGTAGACGCGGATGGTCGCGTCCTGGTGATCAATCCGGCGTTGTCGCGTCTGCTAGGGATCGATGCCCACCAGGCGCTTGGGCGCGGACACCTTGAAAGCCTTCGCCATCATGGCTTAGCCGAGCTCATCGGAGAGGTTCTGCGCGGCGGCCGCGCTGCGGCGCGGGAGCTGAGGTTGTTCTCTCCTGAGGAACTAGTCTTCGACGTTCACGCGGCTCCGCTGACCCAGGAAGGCCGCCCGGCCGGCGCGCTCGTCGTTCTCCACGACATCACCCGCCTGCGGCGCCTGGAGCAGGTGCGGCGCGATTTCGTGGCCAACGTCAGCCACGAGCTTCGTACCCCGCTCTCCTCTATAAAGGGATTCGCGGAGACGTTGCGCGAGGGCGCGCTCGAAGACAAGAAGAATCGCCTCGGCTTCGTGAAGACTATAGAGGAGGAGGCCGAGCATCTCACCAAGCTTGTCGACGAACTTCTAGATCTCTCCGCCATCGAGTCCGGCCATCGCGCTCCGGCTTTAACCGCCGTGGCTCTGCCGCCGCTGTTGGAAGCGGCCGCGCGCGGTGCGGCGTCCGCGGCAGCCGCGCGACGCGTGCGGATCGAAGTCCGCTCCTCCCCGGGGCTTCCCCCCGCCCTCGCCGACGCCGACCAACTCCGCCAGATCCTGGCCAATCTCATCGACAACGCCGTCAAGTACAACGAGCCGGATGGACTCGTCGAGATCGCGGCCGAGACCAAGGATGGAGAAGTTCATATCCGCATACGCGATACCGGCGTGGGCATTCCCGAGACCGACCTGCCCCGCGTCTTCGAACGTTTTTATCGCGTCGACAAAGCCCGTTCGCGCGAGGCCGGCGGCACCGGCCTGGGCCTGGCCA
>JAYVZL010000157.1:0-1899 GCA_043783505.1 Elusimicrobiota bacterium | reverse complement strand
ATTTATGGATCGCGCCGGCCGTTCGCAAACGCATGTCGAGGGGGAGGGTTTTCTCCAAGCCGAGCTGTCCGGAAAACTCCCACTGGTTCTTTCCGGAGTTCGAGTCCTGGTCGGTTACCATCTGCAGACCGTTGGCGAACACCGACAGCCCCGCGTCGCCGAACAGCCACTCGACGGATTCACCCGTGCCTTCCGGGTTAAAGTCGTCGTCCCAGACCACGTCCGAGGAATAAATGCGCCACAGCGGGTTGATCATGCGTCCCGCGGCGAGGACCGTCGTCGCGTTCTCGTTGAGCGTCGGCTTCCACTTGAGGTAGACCAGGTCGATGAAAATGGACTTGGCCGAGCCCAACTTGCCGGCGCTTTGATTAGTCGAAACCTGCTCGCCCGTTCCCGAGGCCAGGCGGAACGCCGCGGTCAGGTCGTCGGGAAGTGCGGCCTCCATGCCGAAGCGCAGGCGGTAGCGCTGCTGGCTGGCGTTATTAAGAGGAACTCCCGCGGTCGGACTGCCGCGACGGCCCCGGATATCGTTGCGCAGGCGCAGATCGCCTGAGTAGGTCAGCGTCTGGATCGCGTCCGAGAGTTTGAGCTTCTCGATCTGAGCGGAGGCGAACGTGGACAGCAGCGGGGCAAGCACGGCGAACAGCAGCAACGTCAATACCGACTTTTTCATGATGTCTCCTCGGCGTGGTTGAGCCTCATGCGTAAAGAATGTAGCGATTTCATGACCGTTTGATCCGTACTGGCTGGGTCAACAGCGCGTGACGAGCGCATGACGGCGGAGAATGTTGGGCATAACCTTAATTGGGTCTGCAAATTAGTTGGGATAGGTCTTTAGGCCCAGGCGCGAAATTCGGATTGGAGCTACAATGGTTTTGTGACTACAATCTCAGAGGACTCCAAATGGTAAACAGGAAGCAAGTGCGAGGAGTGATATGAAATTGAAAAAAATCAGTGTCCTAGCAACTCTCATTATATTCTTTGGGCTCAACGCGCAAGCTGAGTCCTCTTACCACTCTTACCTTACGGGCAAAGACGTGAAGACACTGCTCACATCGCAGGAACTGACAAGGCTCAATCTGGGGATAGATCGGGCTCTAAAAGAGATGACGGCTTCCCCACACAGCGGCGAACGAGTAATAGACCATTGGATTAGCGTGTCCCTTGACGATCTTGAGGCCATACAATATATTAATCGCCATCCAGAATCCCGCTTGGACATTCTGGCAAGAGGGATCGATGCAATGAAGCCGCTGGTAATAAGGGGGGCGCCAAAAGCAAAGGACTCTCTTGATTATCGCCTACACGTCATGTTGATTCAAGACGACGGTATTGACCGTATTGGACAATACAAGGCTCTGCTGGTTAAGGGAGTAGAACACATCCAGGAGCAAATATGGGCTACTCGCGCGAAGATGGAGCTGGAGACGCGAGAAATGCTCCATCAGTCGCGACTACTGGAAACCATTCGTAGCGTTGCTGAAATAGCCGCCAACGATCCCGTATTGAAAGCGGAAGCTTTGAGGGTATTAAGCAAAACAAAATAGTTCTATAGCGGCATTTGTTTAGGTCGTCATCTCGCCTTAGCGTGAAGTCCTCGCTTAAGCGGCGCGCAAGGTGAAGAAGAAGGTCGCCCCGCCGGGCTGACGGCTCTCGACCCAGACGCGACCGCCCTGCGCTTCCACGAGATGCTTGACGATGGCCAGGCCCAGCCCAGTGCCGCCCGGATCGCGCGCGCGCGATTTGTCGACACGGTAGAAGCGCTCGAAGATCAACGACAGGTCGGCGTCTGCGATCGGCTCACCGGTATTCGCGACAACGATTCTGCGGGAACGCTCGGCGCGCTCGACCGTTACGCGCACTTTTCCTTCCGGCGCCGTGTATCGCCACGCGTTGTAC
>JAYVZL010000156.1:0-5194 GCA_043783505.1 Elusimicrobiota bacterium | reverse complement strand
GGCCGGATATTCGACGTCAAAAAGCTCCTGGGGGAAGCCGCCGAAGTCATGGATTGTCTTGGGCTTGGGCATGTGCGTCGCCCAAGAACCCTCGGTGAGCCAGTGCGCCGACACGCAGACGACGGCCTCAGGCCGACCGATTTCCCGGCCTAGCCGGGCAAGGGTCCGCGTGAAGTCGTTATCGCGCACAGCGTGCATGGGGCTGCCGTGGCCGATGAACACTACGGGCATTTTTTTCATGGCGCCGCCTCCGGTCCGCATTGTCCTAATTTCCGTGACGCCGACGCGACCTGCGTCACGGCCTGCACGCGTGAATGATCCGGGAGACTTCCGTCCAGCGGTAGACCGGCTCGCGAGCGGCGATGACGCTCGCTGTCGTCGCAGAGCGCTACTCGCCCACGCCGATCTGCTTCATGTAGGAGGCATTGTCCCAGAACAGGTACTCCTTGTCCATAGTCTCGCCCTTCCAGTGGCTGATGGTGGCCATGGAGATCTTGAAGGCCTTTCCGGTCGGCGGGATGGTCTTGCCGCCCATCACCATCGGCTTGCTGAAGGTTCCCTCCATCACCCCGATCACGCCAGTGTACTCTCCGCCGCCGAAGCGTACGGGATGGACCTTGATGCGCGTGTCCGGAGCGTAGGTGAACATGAACTTCAGGTCCTCGATGTGCTTATCGATCCCATGGGTCTCATGACCGTCCGGCCAAACCACCGTCACGTCCTTGCTGTGGCTCTCTTGAAGCCGGTCCCACTGCTGATTGCTGAACACCTCGTAATCCAGCGTGTCGAACTTCTTGAGCTTTTCTTCCACGGTCAACTTCAGGATCTTCTCGGCGGCCCAGCTCGTACGGCCTACTCCGGCAGCGACCACGGCGACAAGCATCACGGCAACTGCGATGTAGCGTTTCATGTTATTGCTCCTATGTTTTTCTTCGGCTTTCAAATCTGAAGCCGTGCGACTGCGACTCCACGGCAACGGCAGCGAAATTCATGCTTTGGCGTTAATCTCGACCCACGCGCCATAAGCATTCATAAACCCTTGGAGGAACTTTCTCGTTCCCGCGTTGACGAGCTTGCCGCTCTCGTCGAACAGCTTGTCGGCTCCGCCAATATAGGCTTCCGGCTGGGCCATCGCGGCGACGTTCAGGAAGACGAGCGATTGGCGCAAGTGGTGGTTGGCTCCGAATCCGCCAGAGGCCCCTGGAGAGGCGGAGACCACGGCCCCGGGCTTGCCGTCCCAGGCGCTCATGCCATACGGCCTCGAGCCGACGTCCAGCGCGTTCTTGAGTACAGCCGGCACCGAGCGATTATACTCGGGCGTCACGAAAAGAACCGCGTCAGCCGCCTTGATGCGCCCGCGAAATTCCACCCAAGCGGCCGGAGGGTTCTCGTCGAGATCCTGATTGTACATGGGTAGTTCTCCGATCTCAACAAAAGTGAGCTTCAGTCCGGCGGGCGCCAGCTCACGAAGCGCCTTCGCCACTTTCCGATTTATCGAATCCTTCCTCAGGCTTCCGACGATGACGGCGACCTCACGTGTTTTCTCCATATGGTCTCCTTTAATTTCGATTTAGAACACGATGACAGGCTTGACCATCACACCCGAGGCCGAATCCGCGAACGCGCGCATGAGAGACGCCCCGATCTCGAAGGGAACTTCCGTGCCCGGCCGCGCGGCGCCGACGAGCGCCAGGACGCCGCGGTTGCTCAGCGCCTTGGCGAGGTTCGAGTACAGCTGGCCGTCCTGCGATTTGAGCGAAGTGGTGCCGTCGCTCGTCCGCTTGCCGCCGAAGTCCTCGGCGAACAGGTTCTCACAGTAAGCGACCTGCCCCGAGCGGCACTGGATGCAGTGAGTGCAGTAGGCCGCGGACATCACGACGTGGTCGCCCACCTTGACGGAGCGAACCTCCGAACCGACCTGCTCGACCACTCCGGCCCCCTCATGCCCGAGCACCGCCGGAAGCGGCATAGGGTAAATCCCATCGCGGACGATCGCGTCGGTATGACAGACGCCCGTGGCCACTAGACGCACTCGCGCCTCATTAGGCCGGGGTTCGTCGAGCTCGCGCGTCACGATCGTCAACGGCGCCTTCAGTTCGCGGACGACGGCTGCTTGGATTTTCATGGATGTTCCGATGATCTTGAAGCCCAAGTCCGTGCCGTACTTCAAGGTATAGCCGAGCTGGATATTAAGAAAACCGCGTCTCCAAATATCGGGCGTTCGCGAGCGGACCCACATCGACGGCCTAGAAGCCGATGGACTTCCCGAGCTGGAGAACCGCTCCTTAGCCATTTTGTCATCGCCGGCCACGAGAAGGCTTAAGGCCTCGCCCTTAACCTTGCCGGTCGTCATGTTTTGGGCGAAGGCGGTGTTGAACGCCTTGACGACCTTCGCACCCTTGGCCCATTCCTGCACCTGCTCGGCTCCGCTCTTATTGACGTCGCCGGCGTAGGACCAGTCCGCGTTGAGGTTCGTGGCGTCCACGACGATCTTGTTTTTTAGGTCGCCGAGGTTTATCAGCGCGTCCTGACGGGCCGGCGCGGGGATGGCCAAAACGATCAGGTCGCCCGGTGCTGACCTCACAGCTCGCCTTTTACGCTCCCTTCTGTATGGCGGTTCCGACGTTTCCGTTTCCGACGAGCGCTATCTTTGGCTTATTCATTGTCATTCTCCTTTCCGTCTTCATTTTCGAAAATTTGCATGACGCCGACGCGACGCCTGCGTCATGACCTGCACTCACGAACGATGCGTGAGTCCTTCGTCCAACGATAGACGGGCTCGCAGTCCCTGCCGGCACAACCGCCGCCGCTGAAGGCTCTTGAAGCACGCTAGCAGCGATCATCGCTCGAATCTCCTGGCCAGAAAGCCATCGATTGAAAGCGCTCCGGCTCCCCGCAACGCCATCGCCAGCAAGTGGTACTCGAATCCCTCACTCTTCTGGCTGCCGTACCAGTTCATGAAGAATCCGAACGGCAGATGCACATTGAGTACCGCGACGGCCATCACGCTGGAAGATGCCGAAGGCCGCGATCCGGGAGAGGGCTCCCACGATAATACCCAAGTCCTCAGGAACTCCGCCTGCGTAGGAGACAGGGCATGACCATCCGCGATACGGCGTCGGGGCGTCTCCTGCTATGCACTCCAACCTTCGGGCCCAGAGCCCGAGCAGCAAACGGAGCCTATGGGCTGCGAAGTGTCATACCTGAACCGATACCCGTCATTCAGGCATCGACGGAATTAAATTAATTACGCCCCGATTGTCCTTGATATACCCGGCCATCTCGGCTACCATGTCTCTGCGGGGTAGAGCAGCCCGGTAGCTCGCAAGGCTCATAACCACGCGAACTGAATTCGTGGTTATAATTCACTTAAGCGCTTATAACATAAGCGCTTTTTTATTTTCCTTTTTCGCCTGGACCGCTCAAATGCTCGCCAGGAAAGCGAGGTCGTGAGATGGGTGTTTGCGTCGCAAAGAGCCCTATTTAACGACGGGCAAGTCTAACAGGTTATTCCAGAAGTTTCAAGTATGCAAGTTCCCCCAGCCCGGCCCATGATACTCCTCACGGGCGCCACGGGGTACGTCGGGGGACGCCTGCTGCCGCTGCTCGAGAAACGGGGCGAGGCCGTGCGCTGCCTGGCGCGGCGGCCGGAGAGGCTCAGGCCCCGAGTGGGCCTGCGCACCGAGGTGCTCGAGGGGGACCTGCTGACTCCGCAGTCGCTTACGCCGGCGTTGACGGGAGTGGAGACGGCCTTTTACCTGGTCCACTCCATGGGCTCCCAGCAGGATTTTATGGAGGAGGACCGCGCCGCGGCCCGAAACTTCGCCGCGGCGGCCAAGACGGCGGGCGTCAAGCGCATCATCTATCTCGGAGGGCTCGGGGAGGGCGAACTGTCCCCGCACCTGGAAAGCCGCCAAGAAGTCGGAAGGATATTGGCCGAGTCGGGAGCGGCCGTGATCGAATTCCGGGCGTCGATCGTGATCGGCTCAGGAAGCATTTCCTACGAGATGGTCAGGGCGTTGGTGGAGCGGCTGCCGGTCATGACGACGCCGTCCTGGGTGCGCGTTCAGGCGCAGCCGATCGCCATCGAGGATCTGCTTGCCTACCTGATCGCCGCGCTCGACAAGACGCCCCTCGCGAGCGCCGTGTACGAGATCGGGGGCAAGGACCGGGTCTCCTACGAACAGATCATGCGCGAGTACGCGCGTCAGCGCGGCCTGAAGCGGGTGATGGTCCCCGTGGCGCTGCTGACGCCGTGGCTCTCGAGCCTGTGGCTCGCGTTCGTGACGCCGATCTATGCCCGGATCGGCCGGCGCCTGTTTACGAGCCTGCGCCACGAAACCGTCGTGCGCGACGACAAGGCGCTCAGGGATTTTGCCGTGCGGCCGCGCGGCCTGGCCGAGGCGATCACGCGCGCGTTGATCAACGAGGATCGCGAGTACGCGCAGAGCCGGTGGTTCGACGCGCTGTCGTCGCAGGGCCCCCTGCGCAGGTTTCCCGGCGCGTCGGCGCGGTTGGCGGACGCGAGGTCGGCGGATTCGAGCGCGACGCCCGGCCGCTTGTTCGAGGAGGTCGCCTCGCTCGGCGGCGCGAAAGGCTGGCCTTATCACTGGCTGTGGGTTCTGCGCGGTATTTTGGACCAGCTTGCCGGGGGCGTGGGGATGAGGCGCGGCCGGCCGGCCGGCCGGGCCCTGCGCGTGGGCGACGCTCTCGATTTCTGGCGCGTGGAGGTGTTCGAGCCGGGGCGAAGGCTGCGCCTGCAGGCCGAGATGCGCCTGCCTGGTAGGGCGTGGCTCGAGTTCGAGGTCGTGGAATGCGGCGGCGGCTCACGCCTGACGCAGACCGCGGTCTTCGAGCCGCACGGGCTGTCCGGTTTGTTGTACTGGTACGCCTTGGCGCCGGTACACGAGGTGATTTTCGCGGGCATGGCGCGCGAGCTGGCTCGCCGCGCGGAGAGGTAAAATGGTTCGCATGAAGACGCTTCCCTTGATGATCCTGCTTCTGGCGGCCTGCTCCCACGCCCCGCTCGACTCCCAGCCCATGCCGCGCGTGGAGGCGGAGAAGTACATGGGCAAGTGGTACGAGATCGCGCGCCTGCCCAATCGGTTCGAGAAAGGCTGCGACGGCGTCACCGCCGAGTACACGCTGCAGAAGGACGGGACGGTGAGCGTGCTCAACACCTGTCACAAGGGCG
>JAYVZL010000155.1:0-1909 GCA_043783505.1 Elusimicrobiota bacterium | reverse complement strand
CTCGGGGGTTTTCTCCTCACGGACCACTTCATCGGCCAGGTTCAAGGCCAGGACATTCGTCTCTTCTGATTCGCTCACGGACGACAGCTCGCTGTTGTCGAGATTTAGCTTCAAGGAGAGGTCAAGTCTTGCCAGTGCTGGCACCTTCTCCCCCGGGACCGCGTAGCTGATCGTCTGCTCCAAGACGTCGATATGCTCGTGCGGATTGCGGTAAACCGCGGTGATCTTCCATGCCCCGTTGTCGTACCAAACCAGTCGGGGCGCGACCGCCAGGTCCGGAGGCCCGTATTTCTCCATGACCGCTTCCGCCATGCTTTGCGAGGCGACAGGCCAATGGGAGATGACGCGCCGGGCGTCGGCGCTGCGCGCCCGCGCGCCCTGCGTGGACGGCTGGCCGGACTGGACGATGAAGGCCTCGGCGCTGAGCGTAGAGACGATCAGCGCGGAGGAGCTGATCGCGGGATTCTCGAAATCCATCTTATCCGGCACGGAGATGGTCAGCGAGTCGCCGCTGGGCATCTTGCGGGCGCGCGACAAGATCGAGCCGTCCTTGACCAAGCTGCCCGCCGCGATCTCCACGCCCCGGCCTTCGCTTCTCACCATCACTTCCCCCGGCCACCTGGTGAGGACCGATATCACGGCCCCTTTGTTCAGGCGAAACTTGTAGTCGGCGACGCTGATCTCCAACGCCGAGGCCCGCGCGTCGCCCGCCATGACGCGCAGCGAGCCCGGCCTGTTTTTTTCGGGGGAAACGGCCGTGAACTGGAACTCGTCTCCTTCGTAGGCGCGCACCGTCGCGCGGCAGTCGCAATCGAACGCGGCGCTGCCCGAGAGCACGCGTACGACCGAGCCGGAAGCAAGGAGAGGGAGCTGCCGGGAGGCGTCCGAGTCGACGCGGTTTTTCAGTTCGACTTGGAACCGACCGCTCAACCGACTGAGCTGCAGCCGGGGGGCGCCCATAGCCGGGGCCGTCTGCGTGTCCGCGCGTGCCGCGCCGGCCGTCAACAGCAGCCACAGCGCGCCTACGGTAACGTTGAGCATTAACACCTCCCTGAGTATCACGACCGCGCGCCAATATATGAACCCCTGTTTGCCGCCGCCATGGAGGGGCCGTAACAGTATTTTGCTCGTGGCATGAAGACACAAGTCCGCAACAAAAAACGGGCAAAATCTTCATACTGATGCCGCTTCTATTGCTTCTCTTGACCTTGGCCTGGACCACCCCAGCGCGCGCCGCCCTTCCCGAGGAGGCTTCCCTTCTCGGCCTTGCGCCCGCCCGCATGCAGAATCTGCTCCAAAGCTTCGTCGACAAGCTCTACATGAAGGCGTTCCGCCATCTCGGCGACGAGCGCGATTTCGACCACGGCCACGTCCTGTTTGCCCCGGCGTCGCACGCGCCGGTGGCCATCCTCTACCACACCCAGGAGCTGGCTCAGGATCAGCCGCCGGGCAGCCCCTTTAGCTACCTGGATTCCAGCGCCAGAAACTGGATCCAATGGATCGACCGCGGTCTCATCGAGAAGGCGGATCTCTACCAGCTCAAGAATTACCCCGATTCCGCCGCCTGGCGCTGGTTCACGCAGGAGCGCCTGCCAATTCTCAAGCGCTATCACACGATCATCGACAAGATGCTCGACGGCGGCAGAGTCGGCGCGGAGACGTCATCGAGCCGGCAGTTGGTGTTCACGCGGTTTGACTGCGCCCTTCCCCCCGCGCCTCGCCCCGGGCAAGTCCCCATCGACATTCTCCTGCCCACGGGCGAAAAAGTCTGTCTCGCCCTGGGCGCTTCCTAAAAAGGGGAAGGCGCGCCGTTGTGACGGGTGACACACAATAGGTTTACACCTCATCTATGGGCGTGCGCTGATTTTCAGAGTACTCTCCTTATAGTAAGCGCCGTAGGGAGAGACCA
>JAYVZL010000154.1:0-12793 GCA_043783505.1 Elusimicrobiota bacterium | reverse complement strand
GGACCGGCTGAGCGCGGGCATCGGAGTGCAGTTCCAGGACATGATGGCCACGCAGGCGCTGACCTTGGGCGCCTCGATACGCCTGCCCTTTTACGACCCGACTTCCAAGGTAATGAACGATGAAAATGAGGGGGTCTACGTCCTGGAGAGCAAAGCCGCCAGAGAAGAGATCGCCCAGGTCCACGACGAGCGTACGCACAGCGGTGCGGCCGCGGCCGAGCAGGCCAAGATTTGGGAGGCGAGCGCGCGCGCCGTGTCGCCGCGCCTGCCGGCGGCGGCCGCCGATCTTTCCGCCGCGATTAGCCAATACCGCAATGGGCTGGCGGGGCCGGAACGGCTGCGTCAGGCCTTCGAGAGCTGGAACGATCATATGTCGGCGACGGTGTCGGCGTTCTCGCAAGCGGCCCTGCTCAACGCGCAGGCGAGCATGGACGCCCCGTTCGCGCGGCCGACGACGAACGGCCGAACGCCCCTGCGCCTGACCTCCATCGACGACGCTTTCCACGCGGCGTCGGCCAACTCGCACAGCTTAGCCGAGATCGCCGAGCGCCAAAAGGCCGCCGAGCAGATGGCGCGCGCGGCCGACCATCGCATTCAAAAGGCCTGGCTCGACCTCAACATGGGCGTGGGCATGACGGCAGCGGGCGTGGGCTGGCTGCCCTCGTTCGGCGTGACCGGCGTGCCGGTCACGCCCGTGTTCGGCTTTGAGTTCAAGTCCGAGGAGATGCGCGAGCTTCAGGTCCGCGAGCACGCGCAGCAGGCTGAATACTACAAGGCGCTCAAGGCCCGCGTCGAGGCGGGGATGGCCGTGCAGCTGTATCAAAACATGGTCGCCCTGCGCGCGGCGCAGTCGCCCTTGGACTTCGCCAAGGCCCGCGAGTCGATTAATTTCCTTCTCGGCCGCCCGGCGGACGCGGATGTGACGGTCGACTTCGACGAGGGCGCGGCACTGGCCGGGCTTTCGCGCCTGCTGGCCGCCAAGGACCCCGTCGGCGCGCAGCGCCGCATCCTTGAGGCGCGTGTGTCGACGGCCAAGGCCGTCGAGGAGATCATCGACAAGGACCAGCGCATCGAGATGATCCAGCTCGAGCCGATGAGCCTGATCGTGCGCGCGCTCGGCCGCGTGATGGGCTCGCTGTCGGACAGTCCGACGTACAACCCCGAGCACGCCGCCGCCGCGCGCTTCCAGACCTTGACCGAGGAGCGCCAGCGCGACACCTACGAGGGGCGCCGCACGGCCGACGCGGCGCGGCTGCGCCTGCAGCTCAACGCCGCCAACGACGCGCTGCGCTCCCTTTCGGGCTCGACAAGCGAGGCATCGGCGTCGGAAAAAAGCAGCCTGACCGCGGCGGTCTTCTCGCTCAAGGCCGGCCTCATGGTCTTGGGCGAGAACCCGGAGGCCGCGCGCGAGTCGTCGGCGGCTCCATCCGACTTGCCGAAGAGCTGGCCGGACCTCGTGCGCCGCCTGGCCGAAGCGGAGCAGTCGCGGACCGCGGTCGCTCCGGAAAATATCCTCAACCTTATCCCGCCCGGCTTCCTGAAGCATCAGACGGCCGCTTACGCGCGCTATTACTACGCCAATCAGTCGCTCGGCCATAAGGGGATCTACGAGAGCTTCATCGAGGGCTGGATCGAACTGCGCCTGGCCGATCCCAGCGTGTCCTCCGACGCCCTGCTCAAGCTGGCCAAGCTGAGCATGGACAAGACCGACCGCATCTACCGCGACGCCATGGTCGGCGCCGCGTCGCGCGCCGACATCGCGGCCGCGCAGTTCGAGGGCGACGCGCGCATGCTCAGCTGGGTCAACCGCGCCATCCGCGAGCGCGCCGGAGAACAGGCGCCCGTGGAGCTTGATTCCGTGCGGCGGTCACTGCTCAAGCGGCTGAGCGTCGGGCGCCAGCTGATGGTCGCGCGCCTGGGGCTGTCGCCGACGACCGAGCTCTCCGCGCTGCTGGCTCTCGTCAACGAGGACGCCGTCCCCGCGGAAAATCCCCGCGACCTGGCCGCGCGCCTCATCGGGGACATCCGCGCCCGGCAGATCGACTCGATTCGGCGCACCCTGTTCGCCGACGGGACGCCGGCGAGTTGGGGCAAAGAGGACGACCTCATGGGGCAGATCAAGGCCAACGTCATCGCCGAGCGCATGAGTTACAAGGGCTTCACCCCGGTGGCCGCCTTCGGCCTGTTCCGCGGGCAGGCCATTTCCGCCGCCTTCCTCGAGGCGCCGGACCCACGCGAGATCGAAAACGGCCTGGAGAAGGTGATGTCCGACGTCCTGCGCAAGGAGCTTCAGTCCAACGGTCGCCTACAGGAATTGACCGCGCGCCTGCACGCGCTGATGCTGCGCGTCGAGGACGGGGCCAAGGGCCTGGAAGCGCGGCGCCGGCTCATCGAGGCCGCGGAGAGCAACCTGCGCGCGCGCGCCGAGACTTCGGGGAAGGGGACGATGGAATACTTGGCCGCGCAGTCCGCCTTGACCGCGGCCTGGGACGATTTCGCCAAGGCCATGACCGCCACCAAGGCCGACTTCATCACCTTGGTCACGGAGCTCGAGGCTTTGGGCGAGGGCGAAACCGGCGGCCTGAAGCCCTTAGCCATGCCCGACCGGCCCGAGCCTCGCGCCTCGCGCGAGGGCGCCAAGAGCAAGCTCTTGGACTACTGGACGGGACGCTTCTCCGACGTTTCTTTCGAGAGAGCCCAGGACGACCTGCTCGCGCGCATGGGGACCGCCGTGACGTCCGAACAGCGCGCCCGCGTGCGCCAGGCGGCGGCCGTCTACCGCGCGGCCTCGCTCGACGCGGACTCCGTGCGCAGCGCCCCTTTCACCGCGGCCGAGCGTCTCGAGCGCCTGACGCGCATCGATCTCGAGGGCAGGCGCCTCGTGCTGCGCTCCGAGTTGGAGGGGGTCCTGCGCGGCGTGGGGCTTCTCACCCTGGAAAATCCCCTCGGCACGCAGTTCTTGGATTTCATGCGCGCCGATATCGCCGCGGCCTCGAAGGCCTTCGCGTTCGACCGGGGCGTGAAGGTGAGCCTCGACCGGGAGCTTTCCAAGACCTATTGGCGCGCGCACTCGCCCACGCCCGCCGAGGGTGCGGCCTTCGCGCGGCTCGACGGGCTCAACGCCAAGCTCGAGGACGCGCGCGACAACCTGATGAGGAGCTACCTCAAAGACGAGACCGGAGACGTCAAACGCTTCGTGGTCAACGACCTCATGCTCGACGCGTACTTGAAGGCTCAGGGAGCCTTTGACGCCGAGATCGCCCATATCCTCGAGAACGCGCCAGCGCCGAACGTGGTGCGCGCGCTCCAAGGGCTTTACGACCTGCGCTCCGTCCTCGATCGCTCGGTGGCGCGCGCGCGGCACGGGCACGGAATGGCCGCGCTCGACGCGCTGATCATGCTCGAGAGCACGCGCCTGCGCGCCGCGCGCTGGACCCGCCAGGCCCCGTCGCGCATCGATCCGATCGCCGAGTCGCTGGGCGCGCTCAAGGAGAAGCGCGAGCGCTGGGCCGCGGGCAAGACCGACCTCGAGCCCTTGTACGCGGTGACCCTCCTTGACGCGCAGGGCCGGCGCACGTGGACCGTCGAGGGTTGGATGACCGCCGCGGAAGTCGAGCGGATGAAGGCCGACGGCGTGAAGAATCCAGCGGCGAAAGGCGCGATCATTGTGCGCGGCACGGGCTTGTTCGTCGACAATCCTCTTGATAAGAAAGATAAGACGAAGGACACGGGTCGCTACGAGATCATCGGCGGCGCCGACGCGGCGGACGCGGCTCGTGATTCGGCTGGACTCGGCTACCGCGACAACCGCGCGCAGGCGGATCTGCAGGCGAAGATGAAGGACTTCGAATTCGTCGCCCTGGGCGCGCTCGGCAAGGAAGCCCGCGGCTGGACGTTCGCGGACGTCTTCGGACCCGAGGGCCTGTACGGACAGGGCCGCGTGTTCTTCTTCGAAGCCGGTCCCGGCGGCAAGGCACTGCTGCCGCAGAAGGCGCTGGCACTCTCGCCTGACAATTACATAATGGTGGTCCACCAAGGCGGCCACCCGCTCAGCCGCGACCATTTCCCGACGCTCAAGAGCATCGAGGCCTCCGCAGAAGCCCCTGAGTTCGCGGTCTTGACGATCTCGCCCAAAGGAGCGTCCGCGCTGATCGAAAACGCGCGGCGCCTTGAAAGCGTCGAGCGCCGGCGCGGCTGGATCGAGGTGAAGCTCAACAGCTTCGGCTTCGCGCGCGATGAGAAGGGCCAAGTCGCCGAGCTCTATCAAACGAAGGCGAAGTTCACCGAGCAGTGGAAAGCCTTCGACTCCGCCCGGGAGGATCTTGAGGCCGCGTCGCGCTCGTCTCTGGCGACGGCCGATGAGAAGGCCGCAGCCGCGAAAATGGCCGAGGGGGTCAAGGCCGCGGACACCCGCGTCAACGCCGATTACCTCGCCGCGCAGTCGCGCCTGCGAGAGGCTCTGCGCAGGGCGATGGTCGCCGCGGGGCTCAACGACGGCGAGCCGGCCTTCAAGCTGGCATTGGATCGGGCCACGGCCGAGCCCAACTTCAAGCGCCTGCCCAAGATTGTGGACGCCGCCTTGGCGCGCGAGATTTCAGACCTGCATGAGGCCTATCAAAATATCCTCAAGATCAGGAGCGAGTCCGCCAAGGCTTATACCGAAGCCTCGGAAAAATTCAAGCTCGCCGAAGCCAAGCACATCAACGCCGTCAAGGCCGTTGAGACCGCGAAGCTGACGCTGGCCCGTTCCACGACCTGGTCGCTGCACCGCACCGAGGATCTCGCGCTGGGCCTGGATTCCAACGACCGGATCGTGAAGGTCGACGCTCCCGGCGCGCGCGGGCCGCAGACGACGAAGAACCTCAGCGAAGCGGTGGGCGACGGCGGCCCCGCGTTGTACACGGTGTCCGCTCTGAAGGCCGCGGTCGTCGACGCCGACGGCCGCCTGCGCCGCGCCTATGCCACCGAGGCCGAGGTGGACAAGGGCTTCGAGCGTTGGACCCAGCGCTCGTATCAGGTGGGCGCGGACGTCAAGGGCTCCGACGACACCGAGGCCATGCCCAAGATGCGCTTCAGCCATTACGAGGAGACCGTCGGCGAGGGCGCCGACGCTCGGAGCCTGCCCGTGCTTTTGGGCGCCTCGTATTTAGTCGAGCGCTCCGAGGGCGCGCAGTCGGCGCTGCGCAGCGCCAAGAACTGGTCGGTCAAGCCTCTCAATTGGGTGAACATCCCTCTTGAGCTGGTGCGCGGGATCACGTCGATTCCCGCCGAGCTCGCCGGCCGCGATCCGCGACAGCACAGCTACTTGGGGCGCTCCTATATGTACAAGACCGAGGGCGGATCCTCCGAGCATCACGACTTCCTTCGCTCGGCCGTCGGCGTGGTGGATGTCCTTAATTTCCTGCCCGACAAGGTCGAACGCTTCTTCGATCTCAGCCAATTGCCGAGCGCGGTGCGCATGGACTCGAAGATGAAGCCCGGCACGGGCCTGTGGGACAAGAGCCTGCGCGCCGACATCAGGGACAAGAGCCTGCCGGCCGACAGCAAGCCCGTCGATTCGGACATCATGCTCGGCGCGGAGTTCATGACGCGGGAGGCGGTTTACGCGTCCGAGGATCTCAAGGCGGCGAGTGTGCGCACCTTGGCGCGCTTCCAAGGCGGCGTCGAGGAATTGACGCTCCAGACCCGCCGCGGCCGCGCCGGCTTCTACCAGCAATCATCCTTGAAAGCGGAGCTCGGCGTCGAGAACGTCGACAGGCGCCTCGCCGATTCCGTGATCGGCGCCGATCCGTCCTCCGAGGGGCGCGGGCCCGACGGCCGCGCCGGGGACGTAGTGACCTCGGCCACGCCCGACAGCCTCTTCGTCGAGCGCGCCGAGCGCCGCGTGCGCATCATCCCGGGTGCCTCCGCCTACGCGCGCCAGGCCTTGGCGCTCGAGGGCTACGCGACGGGCGTCAACAAGAGCGAGGCGGAGATTGAGAGCAAGCGCGCCGGCCTTGAAAGCGCCCTGACGGCCGCGACGGGCGCGTCGCAGGAGGCCTTGGGCGTGGAGATCGCCGCGCGCGGCGAGCTGGCCCACCTGAGCGGAAGCTGGAGCAAGCTGGCCCAGCGCATCGGCACGCAGCGCGAGCTCGAGCGGCGCGTGTCCGAGCTCAAGGACGAGATCGCGACGCTCCACAGCCGCGGCGCGTTCGCCGGCCGCTACCAGCGATTGCTCGACGAGTCCCGCCGCAATCCCGGGAACCCCGCCGATCCTCGATCCCCGGCGGCCAATCCCATGGGCTGGGTGTGGGCTTTGTTCCTAGCCATGATTGGCGGCGCCTTGGCCGCGCTGGGACTGTCCGTCTGGCTGCGCCGCCGCAACCCTCTTAGCGCCGCGTAGTCTCGCGCGCCCTGGACTTATCCTTAAGGATAGTTTCATAATTTAAGAGTGAATTCGTTCCGCGCCCTCGCGGCGCTGTTTTTATTCGCCGCCCACGCCTCCGCTCGAAGTTCGGTTGAAGTTTTCGGCTCGGAGGTGTGGGCCGTGCGCCCGATCTCCGGCATGCCTTTTGTCTCCGTGCTTCCCAAGGGGGGAAGCGTGCGCACGCGCGACGTGCCGAAGGCCTCTTCGCCCGCTGGGAGCTCCGTATGGGGCCAGGACTTGACGCTTGACGACTGGGGAAGCGGCCAGTGGCTGGACTTCATCCGCCTGCAGTACGTGGTCGGCCGCGAGCACCTTGTTCTCGACGCGCGCCGCAAACCGTGGGGCAAGCCCATGGCAAAGACCCGCGACGGCCTGCGCACGCTCGAGGTCGGCTACGACGACCTTCGCGGGGGCGCGGTCGAAGTGCGCTATATCATCGAGATCGGCCCCAAGAAGTTCGTCGAACTCCTTCTCCAGTGCCGTAAGGACGGCGTCGCGCGCTATGCGCCTTATTTCGCGCGCATCCGCGACAGCCTTCGCCCCACCAAGACCGCGTCTAAATAAGTCCGGGTTGACTAGTCCCTGGGATTTGCTAGACTTGCGACGTGATCACAAGCGTTTTTTTTACGCTGTGTTTCCTGACTGCGCCATCGCAGGCGAGCGTCGTTGCGCCCGTCGGACTCGGCGCCCCGGCGGGCCGCATGGCGCCGATCCTCCCCGCGCGGTCCAATGACGGCGCGTCGATCGCCGGAGTTCGTGGCGACCTCTTGGATTTTCGGGGCGGAATGCCCGTCCTGCCGGCTCCGGTCGTGGGTCTAGTCGGGCCGAACTCCCTGAACTTCCCCATGCAGCAGCCGGAAGCCGCTCCTCTCGCGCCAAGCGGGTATGCGCGCGCGACGTCTTCGGCGCGGACCGTTCCCGCGTCGCTCGGCGCTCGCCGCGATCTCAAGTCCGGTCCACGCGGGTCCACGGGCGCGGTCGCCGCGCCGGCAAAACGCGCCGAGGAATCGCTCGATCGCCATAATTCACAGGCCGAGCAGGCGGCCAATGGCGGCCGGCGCCTCTTCGATCAGGACCGCGCTCGCGCCCGAGAAGCTTCGCGGGAGCCGGGAACCGTCTCCCGCCGCGCATCCCTCGGGCCCGCGGCGGGGTCCGGCTTTGGACATGCCGGCGCCTCTCAAGAAGTTTCATTGGCCCGTCCCGCGGGCGGCGCTCCGGCCGTCGTAGTCCTGCGCGCGCCGGCCGGAGAAACGCTGCGCGACGCCGTCGCGGGCATGCCCATGAACGCGGCGCCGGCGTCGATTTCGCCGGCCGCTTTGTTCGCGCCGGCGCTCCAGCCCGTGACTCCTCCCGCCGTCGCCGCCGCCGTTGGGCCCGCCGCCGCGGCCGGCGCGCGGATGGGAACCGAGGCGTTCGGCGCCGCTTCGCGCGCTGGGAATTTTCCCGCGTCGGTCCTAATGGGAAGCGGCCGCTCGATCGCCGGCGCGACGCCTCTCGGCGCGGGCGCTGAAGCCGCGCTGCACCCGGTCGTCGCGGCTGCGCCCGCGGCGATGTCGCCGACGGTTTGGCTCGAACGCGGAAGCCTGTTTGAGGCGGTGTCCGTGGCCGAGGCCTATGCCGGCGCCGGCGCTCACGCCGCGCTCCGGTCCGCGCGGTTGGTCTCCGCGCCGCGCGCTCCGGCGCCGGCTTCGCCGTCGCCCGCGCCGATGCCGGCGCCTTCGTGGTGGGCCTGGGGCCTCGCGCCTCTGCTGCTCGCCGTCGTCATCCGCGGCAACTTGAGATAAGGAGAAACCATGAGTCAGGAAGCTTTGATGGCGGAGTTGGAGAAGTTGAAGGCGGAAAACATCGCGCTCAAGAAGTCCAGCGCGCGCGGCATATCGTTGAAGGTCAGCCAGAAAGGTGCGGTGTCCCTGTACGGCATGGGCCGCTTTCCGGTCACCCTTTACAAAGAGCAGTGGCTGAAGGTCCTCGAGATGGCCGAAACCATCCGGGTCTTCATCGCCGACAACGACGCCCAGCTCAAAGCCAAGGAATAGACTTCCGGTTCCGGAGTATTGACAGGGGTTGGCCGCCGACCTATCCTCTGGTGTTCACATGGGCTGGCTGCGCTCGGGTTTATTTCGTCGCGTCGCATCGGTGATGGGGGCATTGGCCCTTATTCCGGTGCTATTTTTGTCTTGGCGCATCCTGCAGTCCAATAAGGCGGCCGTGCAGGGCGCGGTTCTCGAGCTTCACGTCAAGCTGGCCGAGAAGACCGCCGTGCAGGTTACGGACTGGATCGATTCCATCGATTCGCGCGTGCAGATCGCCATCGTGGGCCTTAAGGCGCGCATGGATTGGGCCGATAAGAAAGAACTCACGCGCGCGCTCGTCGAGGCGGGCTCGGGCGTGGCGTCGGTGACCTTGCTGCGCGACAACGGGGGTGCCATCCTCGAGGCGTTCAGCCCCGTGCTGACCGGTGCGTCGGCGGCCATCGACGTCAAGGACGCGCAGGCATCGCTTCGACGCGCGATCCGCAGCGGCGGCGGGGCCGAGTTGGTGCATGGCCCGGCCGGGCCGATGCTCGTCCTGCATCGCCCGATCCAAGGGGGCATCTACGCGCGCGTGGTCGTGCCCCTGCGTGCGCTGGCCGAGAGGGTCGCGGCCGAGCGCGTCGGAGGGACGGGTTTCGCGGTTCTCGTCGACGCGCAGGGACGCGCGCTGGCCCTGCCCGAGGGGCGGCCGTTGCCGGGTCTTGAGACGTGGCAGATCACGCGCGCGGCACTCAGCTCCGGCGGCAGCATCGGCTCGAGCGAGTTTGTCGATCCCCAGGGCATCGCCCGGGTCGGCTCCTATGCTCCAGTCCCCGGTCTGGGCGGCGCGGTCCTCGTCCTGCAGACGCGGGAGGAGGCCTACCTCGCCTCCTCCGACGCGCGCCGCGCGGCGGGTTGGGCGGTGCTCGTCACTCTGTTCGTCTCCCTGTTGGCCGCTTTCCTGCTGGCGCGCGCGTTGACCGCCCCGCTGCTGGCACTGACCCGTGCGGCCGAGGCCGTGGCGCGGGGTGATTTCTTGGCGAGGGTCGATCTGTCCACGGGCGACGAGCTACAGAAGCTCGCCGAGACCTTCAACACGATGACCGCGCGCCTGCGCTCCTACTCCGTCCTGCAGGTCGACCGGCTCATCGCCGAGCAGCGCAAGACCGAGGCGATCATGTTCTCGATCAACGAGGGCATCGTGATGGCCGACCGGGAGGGGCGCGTGCAGTTGGTAAACCGCCAGGCGCGCGAGATGTTCGGCTTGACTCCGGAAGCGGACATCGAAGGCAAGGCCATCGCCGACGCCTTGCCGGCCGGCGCTTTGCGCGAGGCCCTGGTCGTCGTCGCACGCGAGCCGGGCAAGGCGTTTAAAGAGGTCGACCTTTCCGACGAGCAGGTCCGCCGCACTCTGCGCGTCGCGGCCAGCGCGGTGGTCACGCCCGGCCGCAGCTCCGAGCTGGGCGTGGTCTTCGCCTTGCGCGACGTCACCCTCGAGCGGGAGCTCGAGAAGATGAAGGACGATTTCCTGCACTACATCACTCACGATCTAAGAAATCCTCTCGGCTCGGCGATAGGATTTTTGGAGATCCTGCTCAAGGGCACCGCCGGCGTGCTCAACGGCGAGCAACACTCGATCGTCTCCTCGGTCCGGCGCTCGACGAGCCGCTTGATGAGCCTGATCAACAACATCCTCGACATCGCCAAGATGGAGTCTGGCCGCGCGCGGCTGCAGCTCAAGGGCGCCTCCGTGGCGGGCGTCGCGGGCCGCGCCATCGACATCCTCGAGCAACTGGCCAAAGCCAAGAGCATTAAGGTAAGCCTCGTGGCCGCCGAAGAGTTCGCCATCGAGTGCGACTCGGACATGCTCGAGCGCGTGTTCACCAATCTCATCGGCAACGCGATCAAGTTCACGCCCGAGAGCGGCAAGATCAACGTCCTCATCGCCGACGACGGGGCGGAGCTGCGCTGCTGCGTTTCGGACAACGGCGACGGCATCCCGCCCGAGCATCTAGTCCGAGTCTTTGAGAAGTTCGAGCAGGTCCCCGGCCAGCGCCGCGGCGGCACGGGCCTGGGCCTGACCATCTCGCGCTACTTCGTGGAGGCGCATCTCGGCCGCATCTGGGTCGAGTCCGAGGTCGGTCACGGAGCGCGCTTTTACTTCACGATCCGAAAGGACCTGTCGGCGGGTCCCGACGGCGCCGTGCGAGCCGTCCAGGCGGCCGCGTGAGAGCGGCCATGGTCCTTATGCTGTTGGCCGTTTGTACGGCCGCTCCGGCGGCGCGGCCCGTCGCGACCTCCGTGGAGTCCTCATCGTTCCAATTCCTCATCGTCCAGCCCGGCGACACGCTGTGGGCGATCGCCAATAAGTATTTGAAGGACCCGGCGCGGTGGGACGAAATCCTAAAGAACAACCGCCTGCCCACTAAGGACCCGACGGTGGCCTTGCCGGGCATGACTTTGCGCGTGCCCGTGCGACTCATCAAGGTGCAGCTGCGCGCGGCTTACCTGGTCTACCTGATCAACCGCGTCCTCTACCGGCGCAAGGAGACCGCGAACTGGAAAGAAGGCAAATTCCAGATGGAGTTGTTCCAAGGCGACTCCCTGCGCACGCTCGACGAGTCGCGCGCGCGCGTCAAGCTTTTGGACAAGGAACTGCTCAGCCTAGAGCCGAATTCGATGGCCATCATCAAGCCGCTGGACCGCGAGGGGGATTTGGAGCTGCGCGCGGGCTCGGTGTTCGCCGGCCACGCGCGCGTGGTGACCGCCTCGGCCATGGTCACGCCCCGCACAAAGGACACGCGCTACGCGGCGACCGTCGAAGCCGATCTCACCACGCGCGTCGACGTCTTCAAGGGTTCGGCCGGCGTCGACGCCCAGGGCGGCACCGTCGAGGTTCCCGCCGGCATGAGCACGCGCGTCCAGCCGGGCTTAGCGCCCGAGCTTCCCAAGCCGATCGCCAACCTGCCCGAGATGGAGAACCGCGCCTTCGAGTACGCTTCCGCGGTGCAAGTCGGCGGAGGCGCGGCTCCCGAGCCGCGCGGCCCGGCGGCGGCCGCGCCCGAGGCGGAGGCCGACGCCGACAGCCTGAGGGGCGACTTGGAGACCCTGCGCGTCGGATTGCCCATCATGGGCTACCGCGTCCAGGCCTCGAGCGATCGCGACTTCAAGAAGATCGTGTTCGATAAGCGCTATGAGTCGGAAGATCGCTTTCGTCCCGCCGCTGCGGGTTTGCGCGCCGGCGCGTACTGGTGGCGGATCTCGATCGTCGACCTTCTGGCCACCGAGGGGAATTTCTCGGAGCCGCGCTATTACACGGTCGGCGTCAAGCGTGCCCTTTCCGCCACGCCCACCGATCTTAAGAAGGCAGTGATCATCACAGCGCCCGCCTTGGACGCCGTGATCCGGGGCGACAGCGTGCGCGTCGTGGGCGTGCTTCGCGACGACCGGCTGAGCGTGGAGGTGGCGGGCAAGCCGGCGCGCGTCGACGAGGACGGAAACTTCAGCGCCTTGGTCACTTTGCCCCCCGGCTCCAACGAGATCCGCATCACCGTCTCCGACGGCAAAGGCAACCAGACCGAGATCTCCCGCCGCGTCTCCCGCCCGCAGTAGCTCCCCTAAAGCATAGGCCCTTTGTCTAACCGGATAGGTCTTTGGACACAGGCGCTTCTTTAAGAGGGCTGATACCCTGAAGTCATGGGTAAATTCCTGTTGGCGGTTTCGATTTGCGTCTCGCTTTTCGGGGTTCTTGTCGCGGATGCCATCGGTTAAGAACTAAGGCTCAAGCCTGGCGGCGGGAACGCGCGAGTTGGCGCGGGTCAAGACGGCTTTGGCGACGTCCTTGGGCGCCAACACGCCCAGCAGGATCGTTCCGTCGGGCCCCACGAGGGAGGCGGCCGGATGGCGGCCCGCGCGGGCGGGATCTTCTGCCAAGGCGACGACGGCCCAGCCCCAGCGCGCGGGATTGCCGCGCAGGACGGCGCGAGGAACGTCCACGGTGACTTCGCTCCTGTTCGAGTCCCAGACCGCCTTGTAGGTCCCAATCTCCTCGGGCTCTCCGGCGCCGCGGGCGCGGTACAAACGAGCCTCGCTGCCGGCGATGGACAACGCCATTTCCCAGGCGTCGCGCGCGGGCACGATGGCGCCGCGGCCTTCGAGCAGGGGTATGCGTCCGGCGCCGAGGACGTGATTGAAGTCGATGTAGATTTCATACACGGACCGCGGTGTGGGCGCCGCGGCGCCGGCCGCGCGCAAGATCAAGCGCACGCCGGCGTCGTCCCATTGCGCTCGCAGGCTTTGGATGCGCCAAGCGTCGGCGGCGGCTTTGCCGTCGCTCACGGCGGAGGCGCTGGTCAGGACTGGCGCGAGGGCCATC
>JAYVZL010000153.1:0-5314 GCA_043783505.1 Elusimicrobiota bacterium | reverse complement strand
AAGTCTGTGCGCCGCGTGGTGCTGGGAGTCACCGGCAGCATCGCGGCGTACAAGGCTCCGTTGATCGTTCGGGGCCTGATCAAAAAAGGCGTCGAGGTCCGCTGCGTGCTGACTCCCAATGGCGCGCACTTCGTTTCGCCTCTGACCCTGGCCGCTCTCTCTCGCGGTCCGGTCGCGCAGACCCTGCACGATTCGTCGCTGTGGGAGATGGCGCACCTGTCCCTGGCGAGTTGGGCCGATCTCGTCTTGATCGCGCCGGCGACCGCCGATTTCATCGCGCGCTTGGCGCAGGGCCGCGCGGAAGGACTGCTCGATTCCCTCGTCTTGTCGGCGACCGCGCCGGTCGTGGTGTGTCCGGCGATGGACGCGGAGATGTGGGAGCATCCGGCGACCAAAGGCAACGTCGCGCGCATCAAGGAGTACGGCTACCGCGTGCTGGGCCCGGAGAAAGGCGAATTGGCCAGCGGCAAGATCGGCGCCGGCCGCTTGGTCGAGCCCGATGAGATCGTGCGCCTGATCCTGAAGTGAGCCTGCGCGGACGGACGGTCTTGATCACCTCGGGACCGACGCGCGAGCACATCGATCCGATCCGTTTTTTGTCCAATGCGTCGAGCGGCGCGATGGGGTTCGCGCTGGCCGCCGCCGCGCGCGCGGCCGGGGCGCGCGTCGTCGTGATCAGCGGCCCGACGCATTTGCCTCCGCCTGCGGGCGTGACGGTCGTGCGCGTGACGACGGCCCTCGAGATGCGGCGCGAGGTTCTCAAGCGTTCGGCGCGAGCCGCCGCGGTGATCGGCGCGGCCGCGGTCTCGGATTGGCGCGCGCCGCGCGCCGCGAAACACAAGATCAAGCGCGGACCCGGAGCGATGCGCTTGACCTTGCTCCCCAATCCCGATATCATCAAAGACGCCGCCGCGCGCCGTCGTCCGGGCCAGATCTTCGTGGGATTCGCGCTCGAGACGCGCCGCGCGGAGGAGCACGCGCGCATGAAGCTCGTCCGCAAGGGATTGGACTTGATCGTGGCCAACGGACCGGCCACGCTCGCCTCGGGCCGCATTAGCGCGACGCTGGTCGGACAGGGTTGGACGCGGCGCCTGCCCGCGGGGCTTAAATCCCGCGTCGCGCGGTCCGTCGTTGCCGAGGTGGTGAGGCTAATTGAGCGCGGAGCTTGACGAATTGAAGGATTTGACCAAGGCGCTTCGCCGCAGGGTCTCTCTGTCCGACGCTTCTGATTGGTCCCCTTCCCAACAGAATGTGGAAGGGACACTTCCTCGCCTTATGGCTCGGTCGGGCTCTAAAACTGAGGCCCCTAAGAATTCCCCGAAGCCCTCGACGACTAAGGCGGTGCCTTCTTCTGAGACGGTGAAAACCGGAACCCTCGCTGAACTCGCCCATAAAATCCATGCCTGCCGCGCGTGCCCGTTAGGCGCTTCGCGCATTCAGGCGGTGCCCGGCGTGGGTGGTCCCGAGGCGGAGGTCATGTTTATCGGCGAGGGCCCCGGCTTTCAAGAGGATCATAAGGGCGAGCCCTTCGTCGGCCGCTCCGGCCAGCTTCTCGACAAGATCATGGAGTCGATCGGCTTATCGCGCAAGACGGTCTACATCGCCAACATCGTGAAGTGTCATCCGATGAAAAATCCCAGCGATCCCGAAAGCCACGGCAACGACCGCCCGCCCACGCCTGAGGAGATGGAGGCCTGCCGCGGCTGGCTCGAGGCGCAGATACGCGCGATCAAGCCGAAGGTGATCGTGACGTTGGGCGCAGTGCCGGCCAAGGCGCTTCTTGCGGACATGACTCCGATCACGAAGATCCGCGGCAAATGGCGGACCTACGATCCCGGCGGGGGCCTGCCCATCATCAAGCTTCTGCCGACTTTTCACCCCGCCGCACTCCTGCGCAATCCGGATCTCAAGCGCGACGTGTGGACGGACATGAAAAGCCTCAAGGAGGAGCTGTCCAAGTGACCAAACTCGATCCCCGCACGGATAAGTCCGACCGCGACGTGCTCGACAACCTGGGTGCAATGATCGGCGGCCAAATCAAGAAGGGCATGAACAAGCTTGAGGAGATCATGGCCGACTCCAAGAAGGAGCCGAAGGACGACGACTCCCGATTCATGGGCTATGTGAAGGTGTTCATGGACGATCCGGCCGTGGCGGCCGTGACGCCGTCGAGCAAGTACCTCGTCGAGCGCACGGTCTCGGCCATGGATCTGGAAAACGCCCGGGTCGTAGTCGAGTATGGCGCCGCGCAGGGCGTCATGACTCGCCGCATCCTCGAGAAAATGCGTCCCGACGCGACGCTGCTGGCCATCGAGTTCAACGCGGCGCTTTTCGAGGAGCTCAAGAAAGTCCGGGATCCGCGCTTGACCTTGGTTCAAGGCGACGTACGCGAGATCGACAAGATCCTTGAGCTGCACGGGATCAAAGGAGTCGACGTCATCGTTTCCGGCGTGCCCTTCGCTTTCTTTTCGGGTCGCGGCCGTCATGAATTGCTGACCAAAACCTCTGACCTCCTTCGGCCTGGCGGACGCTTCGTGGCCTATCAGGTGACCACGCATCTGATCTCGATGCTTAAGGACTATTTTTCCAACGTCGATATCCAGTTCGAGGTGCGCAACATCCCGCCGCACTTCGTCTTCACCGCCTTAAAATAGTGCGCATCGCCGAGGTCGCCTTTCCGGTGCCGTTGGCCAAAGGCTTCCACTACCTCGTTCCCGAGGGTTTCCCCGCCGTCGTGGGCCTGCGCGTGCGCGCGCCTTTCGGCCCGCGCCGCCTCACCGGGGTGATCCTCTCGGTGTTCGAAGGCGAGCCTCACAGGCCGCTGAAGTCGCTGGAGTCGACGTGGGACGCGCGAGCCGCGTTGTCGGCCGAGGGCGTGGCCTGCGCGCGCTTCATGGCGCGCCGCTTCGGGGCGCCGATCGGCGAGGCCATAAAGGCCCTTCTCCCCCCGTACGTGAAGTCGCTCGAGGAGCCCGTGGACGTTGCGATTCCCGTGCCCCGTCCTCTTCGTCCGGCGGCTTTCGAGTTGACCTCGGGACAGGCGGGCGCCTTGACGAGGCTGGAAAGTCTTCTTGATGCGCGCCTGCACGCGCGCGCGCTGATTTTCGGCGTGCCGGCCTCGGGCAAAACCGAGGTTTACCTGCGCTTGATTCGCCGCGCCGTGGCGGACGGCGGCCAAGCTTTGTTTCTGCTGCCGGAGATATCTCTGACGCGGCCGTTCTTCGATGAGTTCGCGGCGTCGTTGTCCGTGCCGGTGGCTTTGTGGCACTCGGGCCTGACGCCGCGCGAGCGCAGACGCACGTGGCTGTCCATCTCGCGCGGAGCCGTCAAGGTCGTAGTCGGCGCGCGTTCGGCGTGTCTTCTTCCTTTCTCTGATCTGCGCTTGGCCGTTTTAGATGAAGAACAGGACGAGTCGTTCAAGCAGGATTCGAACTCGCCCTTCTACCATGCGCGCGAGGTGGCCCTCGAGCGGACCAAGGCGTTCGGCGCGCTGGCGGTGCTGGGCTCGGCGACCCCTTCTCTGGAAGCTTGGGATATGGCGCGGCGCGGCGAGGCCGAGCTTTTGGCGATGCCCGATCGCGTGGCGTCGAGCGCGAGGCCGCCGGTGCGGACCGTTCCTCCTCCCGGTTTCGGAGAAGTTCTTTCTGAGGCGCTGGTCGACGCGCTCCAAGACCGCCTGCGGCGCGGCGAGCAGTCGATTCTTTTGGTCAATCGCCGCGGGTTCTCGACTTTGACGACTTGCGGCAAGTGCCGGTGGATCGACCGCTGCAAGGATTGCGGCGTGGCGAAGATTCAGCATGAGAAACCGGAGGGCGGCTGGGTCCTCATTTGCCATCATTGCGGCAAGACGTGGCCGCCGCCGCAGATGTGCGGCGCGTGCGGCGAGCCGGCGATGCGGGCCAGCGGTGTGGGCACCCAGCGCGTGGCGGCCGAGGCGAAGAAGCGCCTGCCCGGCGCGCGCATCCTGCGCATGGACCGCGATACGGTATCCAAGGAAGCCAAGCTCGAGGAGCGCGTGTACGATAAATTCCGCGCGGGCAAGGCCGACATCCTCGTGGGCACTAAGCTCGTGGCCAAGAGCTTTCATTTCCCCGAGGTGACCTTGGTCGGCGTCGTCGACGCGGACACGATGCTGCATATGCCGGATTTCCGTTCGTCAGAGCGCACGATGCAGTTGCTGGCGCAGGTCGCCGGGCGCGCTGGCCGCGCGGACAAGCCGGGCGAGGTTTTACTCCAGACGCTTTCTCCTGAGCACGAGGCGATTAGAGGAGCGGTCGAAGGCGATTATGCTGCGTGGGCCGACGCGGAACTTTTCTCTCGCCGGGAGCTGTCCTATCCCCCCGCAGCCGGACTGATCCGAATCGTCCTTTCCGGACCCGATGAGGCGAAGGTAGCGGCCGGCGCGGAGATCTTCGCGGATGGACTGCGTGCATCGCTGCTTCCCGAAGGAGACGTCGTCGGTCCGGCTCCCGCCCTCCTGCGCGAGGTTCGCGGGAAATTTCGCTACCATCTCCTAATCAAGATCCCCTCGGCGCGCGTCGATGAGGCGCTGGCCGCGATTCGCGCGCGCCCCGTGCCCTCCGGACTGCGCCTGTCGCTCGACGCCGATCCTTATGACATGCTTTGAAAGGCGGTTTTTAACCATATATTAGCCAGTCCGCAATGAGATACCGGTAGCTCTGAGCTACACTTGATGCATGTTGGGGATTGTGGCCGCCTTGTTGCTTTGGTCCTCTACTGCGCAGGCCGCGGCGATCAAGACGGATTCAGGAACTTGTCCTTTACCGGCCTTGCCCTCCATGGGTCCCGCTGGCTCCAAGGTGGTGGATCCGACTTTCGGCACGACAATCCTGCGGATTACCGACTTCGCCAACAGCGGTAGCAATAATTGCAAATCCGGTTATCACTACCATCCCAACTTCAACCAGAACGGGACCCGCGTGCTGGCAACATGCAACGGCTGGATGATGCAATACAACTTTGATCCCGTTAATTTCACGGCGTCCGGAGGCACAAAATTAGCGGTAAGCCCCGATGGGGGCGGGGTCTACGGCTTTATCTATTGGGCCGATAAAGCCGGCGCCGACGTCGATGATATTTATGCCACCAGCAACGGCACCGATAGACTTTATAAGTATAACGTTCGCACCGGCGCCTGGACGCTTATCTTCGATCCCGTCGCCCGCGGCGTGCTGACGGGCGGCGATCATTTAAATCAGATGGCAAAAAGCGGCAATGACGACTGCTTTGCCTGGTGGCGAAGCGACTCTGCCCGCAGTTCAGCAGGCAAGGGCTTCGTGGTATACAAACAGAG
>JAYVZL010000152.1:0-12876 GCA_043783505.1 Elusimicrobiota bacterium | reverse complement strand
TTTAATTTCGCGATCGATTCTTCCGTCGCCTTGCCGATGAGCCGATCGTTGACCTGGAGCGCGGGGCCTTGCTCGCAGGCGCCGAGGCACTCCATGGGTTCCCAAGAGAACTTCCCATCCGAAGTGGCCTTCTTCGCGGGGATGCCCAGCGCCTTCTCCAGGCACTTTTCCATCTTGCTTGAGCCCGCCATCCAGCACGTCAGGCCGTGACAGATGCCGACCCGGTATCGGCCTCTGGGCTTCGTGGTGAACGTGGGAAAAAAAGTGACCACGCCCCAGACATGATTGAACGGCAAAGCGAACAGATCGGCCACGAACGAGGCGGCCTGGGGCGTAATTTGGCAGTACCACTCCTGAACGGAGCGCAAAGCCTCGATGAGGCCCAGATTCGAGTAGGGATAATGCTTTGTCCAGGCCGATAGAATTTTTTCTTGGTCGGGCGTGAACGGCGACTTCACAGGCGCCTTGACGTTCATCTATCCAACTCCCCGGCGATCATGTTGACCGAGCCGAAAGTCGGGATGATGTCGGCGATCTGGGCGCCTATCAACAGCTTCGGCAGGGCGGCCATGATGTACAGGCACGGCGGACGGCAGCGCACGCGGTAGGGGCCGTCGCCGCCGTCGCTGACGATGTGAAAGCCCAGCTCGCCGTTGCCGCCCTCGACCGCGAAATAGGTTTCCGAGGGAGGGATTTTCACGCCCCAAGACCACATGACGAGCTCGAAGTGATTCATCAGGCCTTCAATGTTGCCGTAGGTCTGCTCCTTGGTGGGCAGCGTGACGCCGCGGCTGGGAGCGCGCGTGCCGGCGGCCGCCTCCTTGCCCATGCCCTCGAGGGTCTGGTCCACCTTGGCCGCGTACTTGGCCAGAAGCGCGGTGTCGCCGAACTTTCCCGCGTCCTGGATCTCGTAGGCGTATTTGATCTCCTTGGGCTCGAGCGAGTGCTTGCCTTCCGGCATCTGCTTCAAGCACTGCTCGACTAAGCGCAGGCTTTGCTCGATCTCGGCCATGCGGCACAGGTAGCGGTCGTAGTTGTCGCCGGTCGTCCCCACGGGGACCTCGAAATCGAGGCGGTCGTACACGGAATAAGGATGCGCGCGGCGCACGTCGTAGGCCACGCCTGTCGAGCGAAGGAAGGGGCCGGTGATGGCGTAGGCGAGTGCGTCCTCCTTGGAGATCACGCCCGTACCCTCCATGCGGTCCATAAAGATGCGGTTGCGGGTCAGGAGCTTGTCGCTGTCGGCGACGGCCTCGCGGATGAGCTTGGCGGCGGCGTGGAACTTCTCGGCGAAATCGGGGGGCAGGTCGCCTTTGACGCCGCCTACGCGCGTGAAGGAGGTCGTGATGCGCGCGCCGGTCAGATGGTCGACGAGCTGGTATAGATACTCGCGGGCCTTGATCATATACAAGAAGACCGTGAACGCGCCCAATTCCATTGCCGAGGCGCCCACGCAGGTCAGGTGGTCGCTCACCCGCGAGATCTCAGAGGCGATGACGCGGATGTATTCGCCGCGCTCGGGGATCGTGATGCCCGCGAGCTTTTCGACGGCCATCGCGTAGCCCACGTTGTTGATCAGAGGCGAGACGTAGTTGAGGCGGTCCGTCCAGGGAACGACGTTGTTCCAAGTCTCGTTCTCGGAGTGTTTCTCGAAGGCGCGGTGCAGGTAGCCGATCTCGCAGTCGACATCGATGATCTTCTCTCCCTGCAGTTCGAGCACCAGGCGCACGACGCCGTGCATGGCCGGATGCGCCGGGCCCATATTGAGCATGTACGTCTTCTGACTGCGCTCGGCTGTCGCGCTCACTGGCCCACCACCGTCGGCTTTAAAATATTGAAGCTGGGACTGTCGGCCTTGTCGCCGCTCTTGGGGCCGATCAGCGGCTGACGTTTGCCGATAGGATAGTCCTTGCGCAGGGGATGGCCGACGAACTCCTCGTACATGAGCAGGCGCTTGAGGCCTGGACGATCGGCGAACTTAACCCCGAACATGTCCCAAATCTCGCGCTCCAGCCAATCCGCGGCCGGCCACAGGTGCATGGCCGTGCGCAGGAGAGGCTCCGCGTCGACGGCGCAGTGGACCTCGAGGCGTCCGCCGTCCATTCCGGTCGCCGTATCGAGCTTCATTAAGCGATAGATCACGTCGAAGCGAGGAATCTTGCCCTGCGGAAGGTAGTCCACGCAGGTCATGTCCACGAGCACGTTGTAGCCCTCGCCCTTGAGGTTGGCCAATTCCGCGGCGTTGTCCGCGGCCGGGATGTCGCGACGTTCACCGGCCGCGCTCATTTGAAGCGCCCCCTTTCTTTTTCAATCTTCTCTTGGAGCATGGTCAAGCCTTGGATCACGGTCTCGGGGCGCGGCGGGCAGCCGGGAATATATAGATCCACGGGAATGAGGGTGTCTATGCCCTGAACGGTCGCGTAATTATTGTAGAAACCGCCGGTGCAGGTGCACACGCCGAAAGCCACGACCCACTTGGGCTCGGCCATCTGGTCGTAGATGCGGCGCAGGACGGGCGCGATCTTGTGGCTGATGGTGCCCACGACCATGAGCACGTCGGCCTGGCGCGGCGAGAAGCGCGGGAAGCCCGCGCCGAAGCGGTCCATGTCGTAGTGGCTAGCGGCCGTCGACATGTACTCCATACCGCAGCAGGCGGTCACGAACGGGTATTGGAAGATCGAGTACTTGCGCGCCCAGCCGAGCGCGGCGTCGAGCTGCGTCGTCATGACACCCGCGGGCGCGGCATCTTCTAGCGGCATTGGAGAACCCCCTTGCGCCAGAAATAGGCGAGCATTAGTAGGACCAGCGCCGTAAAAGAGGTGATGGCCAGCAGGCTCTCCATGTCCAAGACGGGCCGGGACAGCGCCCAAGGAAGAAGAAAGGCCAGGTCCACGTCGAAGACCACGAAGAGCACGGCGTAGCGCCAGTAAGACACGCTCATGTGCTCATAGGCCGGTGCCAGAGGCGGCAGGCCCGTCTCATACGGCATGTCGGCGTCGCCAAGATGCTTCGGACGCGGGCCGAACAACTTGCCCGCGTTGGCGAAAAGCCCGGTGATTCCCAGGACGACGAGAGCATTGATGAAGAGCCCGAACAGTGCCAGTTTGCTCATTTAGCCATCCCTCCCATCAGCCAGGGCGCGGCCCCGAGCAGCAAGGCCCCGAGAGCGCAAGCGATCACCAATCCCCCGCCCCGTCCGGAGGCGGGGGCGTCTTCGAGCGGCTCTTCAAGCCAGAGGTCGCGGATCAATCCGAGATAGTAGGCGAGCGAGATCAAAGCCGCGAGGGCGGCCGCCACGGCCGGCCAGGCCAAGCCAGCGTCCACCGCGCGCCAGAGAACCAAGAGCTTGGCGAAGAAACCGCCGGTCGGAGGAATCCCGCCCAAGGAAAAAAGAAGGACGGTGAAGGCCGCCGCCGCCGCGGGCATCGACGCGCCTCGGCCCTTGAGCTGGGCGCGCGTCTCCAATCCCGAATGCTTCAAGAAGCCGAAGGTCCCATTGCTCATGAACGCGTAGACACCGAGATAGAACAGCAGCGCGCTGGCACCCTCGGCCTTGCGCCCGGACGCCGCCCAAGCCCCGACTCCGAGGATAAGCAGGCCGGCGTGCGCGATCGACGAGTAGGCGAGCAGTCGCTGCAGGCGCTCCTGACGCAGGGCCATTATCGAGCCGAACAGCGCCGTGGCCGCGCCTATGGCGGGCAGATAACCGATGACGCGCGCTTGCGGCGCCATCTCGCACAGACGCATCAAAAAGAGAACGGCCGCGGACTTCATCGCCGTGGACAGAAACCCCGACACCTCGGGTGCTGCGGCCTCATAAACGTCCGGAAGCCACCAGTGCAGGGGAAACGCCCCGAGCTTGAACAGGGCCGCGACGGCCATCAAGACCGCGCCCGCCTGGCCCAGCGGCGAGAGAACGGCGGAGTAAGACAAGCTGCGCGTGTCGGCGTAATAAAAAGACAGGCCCAGAAGGAACAGCGCTCCCGCGATGCCTCCCGCGAAAAAGTACTTAATCGCCGCTTCCAGTCCGCGCGCGCCCGGCCGCGAGCGCGCCACCAGCAGATAGGCGGGCAAGGACATGAACTCAAGACCGATGAACAGCATCGGCAGGTTGGCCGCCGAGGCCAGCAGGCTCATGCCCAAAGTCGAGCCCAGAAAAAGGGCGGTGAAGACGTCGTCTTCGCCGTCATGCCAATAGGCCAGCGGCAAGGCGCTCAGTCCGATCACGTACAGCCAGCCCGAGCTTTTGGCGTCGACCGCGAGGACCGTCGAGACCAACGCCCCACCCGGACCCAACGCCACCAGCACCATCGCTCCGGCCACGGCGGCGAAGGCCAAAAAACGCAGGGCCCGTGCCGGCGGACGGCGCAACAGACCCAAGCAAAGAGCGCCGACAGTTCCCGCGGCCAACGCCGCCTGCGGTCCGAGCAGCGTCATCGCACCAGCCCCCTGACCGCGGGCTCAAACCACGCCAGCCAAGGCTTGGGGGCCACGCCGATCCAAAGCATCAAGCCGCACAGCGTCCACAAAATAGCGCGCTCGCGACGGTCTAAGTCCGTGACTTGGGCGCTGACCGAACCGGCCCCCTCGGGCGCCCAGAACACAGCTTGGAAAGCGGGCAAGGCGTAAGCCGCGGCCAACGTCACGCCCAAAACCCCGGCAAAAGCCAGGATCGGCAGGGCGGCAAGAACGCCGGAGAGAGACATGAACTCGCCCACGAAGCCATTGAGGCCGGGCAGGCCGATCGAGGCCAGCGTCGAGAAGCCGAAGAAGAACGCGAGATAAGGAGCGCGCTCGGCCAGCCCCCCGAAATCGCCGAGGCCGCGCTTGTGCGCGCGCTCATAAAGGAAACCGACCATGAGAAACAGAGCGCCCGTGGTCAGGCCGTGATTGACGAGCTGCAGCGCGCCGCCGGTCAGGCCCTGGCTGGTGCGCGAGAGCACGCCCAGCAGGCAGAACCCCAGGTGCGCGATCGAGGAGTAGGCGATCATGCGCTTGAGATCGGTCTGCGCCATCGCGCACAGCGCGCCGTAGATCGTGCTGAAGGCGGCCAGTCCGCCCAGGATCGGCAAGGCGCCCCAGGAGAGCTCGGGAAAAAGAGGCAATGCGACGCGCAGAAGGCCGTAGACGCCCATCTTGAGCATCACGCCGGCGAGCATCACCGAGCCCGCGGCCGGCGCCTCGGTATGCGCATCGGGAAGCCAGGTGTGCAGCGGCACCATCGGGATCTTCACGGCGAAGCCAAGCACCAGTCCCCAGAAAACCCATCGCGCCGCGGCTCCCAGGGCCTTGGCGTCAAGCTGGCTTAAATCCCAGGTCCAAACGCCCGTAGCCCCGTGATGAGCGGACACCAAGGCCAGGATCGCCAGCAGCATGAACACCGATCCCGCGAACGTGAAGAGAAAGAACTTCACCGCCGCGTGACGGCGGCCGCTGGAGCCCCACAGGCCGATGATGAAGAACATGGGTATCAAAGTCGCTTCCCAAAACACGTAAAAGAAGAACAGGTCGCGGGCAAGAAACACACCGGTCAGCGCCGAGGCAAGAACGAGGAAACAGGCCCAATAGCCGGCCGAGACCTCTTGATCCCAGGACGCGATCACGCAGATCAGGTTTAGGAACGCGGTCAGACCGATGAGCCCCAGCGCGAGCGAGTCGGCGAACAGCCGGTAGGATATGCCGTACGCCCATTGCGGACCGGTCTCATTGATCGTAGCGAACGCGACGTTGGACTGCGACAGCAGCATGATCATCGCGACCACGCCGGCGTACGCCAGCGAAAAAGACAGGGCCGCGAGCTTCGCGGGCCTGCGTCCGTAACGGCCCAGCGCGCCGCAAACGACGGCGCCGACTAAAGGCAGAACCCACAACGTTGTCAGGGGCATGCTCATTTCATGCACCTATAAAAAGTCCGCGAAAGCGATTTCATCGCAGGACCCGACCCAACAGCAGCGCCGTGCCGGCCGCCGTCCACCAAAGATAATCGTTGAGTCGTCCCTGCGTCGCGCGCGCGACCACGTCTCCCGCCGAACGGGCCGCACCCGGCACGCCTTCGATGAGGCCGTCCCACCACTTCTTGTCCAAAATCCTGCCGACGAAATTCCCGAACGAGACGACCGCGCAGACAAGGCGCGCCACCACGATCTTCCAGCCGAAATCGGACTCGAAAACCGATTCGACGAAGCCCCCGCGCCAGCGCCAGTCCCAGCCGGTGTCCACCATAGTGAGATAGTACGCCGCCCCCGCGCCGAGCGCGGCCATCGCCGTGCCGAGGCCGGCGACGATCAGGTTCGTGTGCGGCAGCGCGATCTCCCCGGGCATCACCGGCGAGCCCGGCGGCACCATGGTCCAGCCAGAAGAGAGCATGCGAACTAGGTTCGGGCCGAAGAAACCGGCAACCGCGGCGCCTATCGCCAAGAAAGCGACGGGCACGCCCAAGAGAGGCTCGGCCTCGTGCGGATGCGCGGTAGGACTCTGTTCCTGGCGCTCGCCGTGAAATGTGAGAAAGAACATCCGGAAAATATAGAAAGCCGAGCCGGCGGCGATGAGCATTCCGATGAGAGCCAGCGGGCCGCCATGGTGCCAGGCCGCGTCGAGGATCGCGTCCTTGCTAAAGAAGCCGGCCAAGGGGTAGACGCCGGCCAGCGAAAGTGCTGCGACCAGGAAGCTCGCGTGCGTCAGGCGCATGTGCTTGCTCAGGCCGCCGACGTCGTCAACGTTGGCGGTGGGCTGATGCAGGCCGTGGGCGATATTGCCGGCGCATAAAAACAGCGCGGCCTTAAAGAATCCGTGCACGACCAAATGGAAAACAGCGATGCCGACCTGGCCCAGGCCCAAGGCCAGCATCATCAGGCCCAGATGACTGACGGTCGAATACGCCAGGATGCGCTTGAGGTCCTTCTTCGTTCCCGCGATGACCGCCGCCCCGAGCGAGGTGAGCGCGCCGGTCCAGGCGATGAAATGCGGCAGGCCCGCGATGGCGTCAATGACCGGCCATGAGCGCACGAGCAAGTAAACTCCCGCCGTCACCATGGTCGCCGCGTGCATCAGGGCCGACGTCGGCGTGGGTCCTTCCATAGCGTCGGGCAGCCAGAAGTACAGCGGCCATTGCGCGGACTTGGCGAAGGCGGCCCAGACCAGACCTAACGCGACGATCGACGCCAGCTGCGTGCGTCCCGCGGCGATATGCAGATAGACCAACTGCAGACGCGTGGTCTTGAAAGCGAAGATCATCACCAGCACCGCGATCAGGAACCCGAAGTCGCCCACACGATTGGTGAGAAAAGCCTTGAGCGCGGCCTTGCGCGCCGATTCTTTGTGATACCAGAAGCCGACGAGAAGATACGAGGCCAAGCCGACCAGTTCCCAGAACAAGTACATCTGGACGTAATCGTTGGCCGTGAGGAGGCCTATCATGGCCAGAAAGAAGAGATGAAAAACGAGGAAGAAGCGCGAGAAGCCCGGGTCGCCTTTCATGTAGCCCGCGGCGTAGACGTGGATCAAGGAGCCCACGAACGCCACCATCGCCAGCACCGCCGCGCACGGGCCGTCGATGCGCAGGCCAAAGCTCACGCCCCAATCCCCCACCACCGCCCAGTACATCACCGGCTGGTCGAAGCCGCGTCCGGCGTAGACGTAGGCCGCGATCATGGCGCTAGCACCGGTGATCGCCGCGCAGGAAGCGAGGATGGGCACATGCGTCCACTCCGGCTTATACCGGCGCATGACGAAGAAGCCGAACAGGATCGCCGCGACGGGAGCGCCGAACAGGACTTGGATCGGTCGCAAAATCTCGGGAGGGATCATCCTCGCAGCTCCGTCAGCGCCGCCGCGTCGGCGCCCCGCCCGGTGCGCCGCACGCGCAGGATCAAAGAAAGACCGACCACCGCTTCGGCGGCCGCGACCGCGATCACCAAGGCGACGACGGCCAGGGCCTGCTCATCGGAGAATAATCCGGCGTGATGGACCAGGCTCACGTTAACCGCGGCGAGCATCAGCTCCAGACCCAGCAGCATGGCCAATAACTGGCGGCGCAGGACCACGATGGCCATACCGAAGAAAAAGAGGACGCCGGTCGTCGCCCACACGACGGCCGTCAGGCTCACGCGACCTCCTTTTCCGGAGCGATGGCCAGAGCCGCCAAGAACATCAGCAAAGTGACCGCCTCGGTGGCCATGGCGTAAGGCTTAAAAAGCACCAAGCCGATGCGCGTCTGAAGAGCGGGATCCACCGCGACCGCGGCCGGAACCGAACCCTTGGACAAAACGAGAGCGATCTCGACGACGGCGACGGCCACGCCCAGCCAGGCCAGCGGCCGGGGAAAGGAAAAGTCTGCAAAACGCTCGCCTTCCGAACCCGCGGCCATGATCGTCACCACCACCAAGACCATCACCGCGCCGGCGTAGATCATGACCTGGAGAAAAGCCAGCAGCGGCGAGCCGCACAGGAAGAACAAGACGCCAGTCTGGAGGAGGACGACCAACAAGCTCACCGCGCTTACATATAAAGAACGGTGCAAGAGCATCACGCCCGCGAAGAACGCGGCTACGGTTCCCGCCAGAAGCGCTGACCAGGCTGTCATTGGGCGGCTATTTTAGCGATTTTTGGCCCCGCGGTCCAATATTAGGGCCGGAAATTAATTCTTTTACTTATTTTAATTGACTTTTTTTTGAGCCGCAACCGCTTCGCGTCGAGCCTCGTCCAACATCACGGGCGCGATTTCGGTCGGAGGAACGGGACCGTAGCTCAAAAATCGCTTGTGGAATTCGGCCTCGCTGAAAGCCGATCCCAGGATGGCCTTGTAGTTTTCTTTGAGCTCCTCGATTTGAAAGCGTCCCACCATGTAGGTAATGGCTTGCATCGGTTCCCGCGAGGAGTAGCGATAAATTTCTTTCTTGGCGTTGCCGGCTGTCAGAAACACCTTGTCGCGCAGTATCTTCTCCGCCTCCTCCACCGATACGTCGCCCGTGTGCAGGCCCACGTCCAAAACGATCCGGTAAGCGCGCCAAATCTGCTTCGCCAATTGCGCCAATTCCTCTTTGGGAGAGAAGAAGCCTTTCTGGCGCATCAGCTCCTCGGCATACATGCCCAGCCCTCGACGTTCAAGGCCGAGGAAAAACCCGACGACAAGTACCGCACGGGAGAGATGGTCGCGCGATTCTCCCCGAAAACGTAATACTGCAGCCCGTGGCCGGGAAAGGCTTCATGCACCGCGGTCGACACCAGGCTGTAGTCGTTGAAATTCTTGAGCTGCTGAATGTCCCCTTCCGAGGGCGTGACCATGAAGGCGCCCTCCTTGGACGTGTCCAGCGGCGGCGCCCCGTAGTAGGCGGCGGTGTTGACGCTGGAGCGCAGAGGCGCCGGCGTGGGAACGATCTTGACTTGATAGCTGGGCGGAAGGGAGAACAGCCCGCCTTGATCCACGAACGTTTTAGCGCGCACGGTCGCCCGGTTAAAGGCCTCGAGCAGCTCCTTGTCGTTGGCCGGATGATCGGATTGGAGGTCGCTCATCACCTCGGCCAGGTCTTTCTTGGAGTCGATCTGCCGGGCCAGGTCGCGCATGCGCTTCTCAATGCGATCGGCCGCTTCTTGTCCGCTGGCTTGGAGGCGGCGCGGAGACTCCTTGATGCCAAGAACATGATGGAGCTGCCAGGCGTATTCGTTCTCACCCAAGGCGTAGGAAGTCTTCGTTCTCGGCAGAACCTCCGATTCGACGAAAGCCGAGATGTCCCGGTAAGCAGCGGAGGCGGCGCGCGCGCGGGCTTCAAGGCGCGCGATTCGCGCGTCGGACTCAAGAATCCCGGTGCTTGTCAGCGACTTCCTGGCCTCGTCGATGAACTCTCCGTTGAAATACGCGACGACTTCCGCCGCGGACTTTATTCCCTGCTGCTCGGTCAGGCGCCGGTCGGGGGCCTCTCCCCTTTTGAGTCCCTCGCGCAAAGTTTCCTTGGCTCTCTGAAGATAGACCGGGATTCGGCTCACCCGTCCGACGATTTTCTCCCATTCATTGATCGAAGGGTTTCCCCCTCCCGACTGAAGAATCTGAGTCGCGATCGTGTTGTACGGAATGAGAATCGCCCGCACGTCCGTCAAATAATCCTCCCGGTCCCGCATGGAATGAAGCTGGCCATGCAGCGAACTTCTTATGACCCCGAAATCAATCCTATCTTGCGGATCGATCTGCGACAAATAAGGCTCGAGACCCTGCAGGCGTTCCTCCAGGGACTCCAAGACCGCGATGTATTCCCGACTCTCGTCCATGGAAGGATCGCTTAATTTATCGTCATAGCCCTTAACTCCGAGCCCGGTTCCCCATTCGGGGGCGTGCTTCAGTGATGCGTCGAAAAAATCCTGGCGCAGGCTTTGAAATTCTCGCAGGGGCGTCAGACCGAACGCCGGCAGACACACGCAGCACGAAACGGCCGTGGCCGCCGCCAATCCCGCGCTCATTTTGCTTCGAAGAGTGGTCATCGTTGAAGTATGCGCCGTCAACGATGGGAAAGGCTGGATCTTGCGTACCGGAACGAACCGGCATTCGGCCTTCTCGATTTAGGTCTAAAGACCCATGCGATTATTTAGGAAGGTCTTTGCCGAGAGCGGCGGCATCTATGAGGACGGCGGGCTCGGAGACCTTCAGGCCCCAGAGCACAAGCACGCTTAACAGAGACGGCACCAGGTAATACGCAGCGCGGAAGAGAAGTGCCGCCACCACGGCCCGGCCGCCGTCGTAGCCGAGGGCCACGAGCACCGCCGCCATCGAGCCTTCGGCCGCGCCAAGTCCGCCAGGCAAGACCGGGATCAGCGTGGCTCCCTGGCTGACCGCGAACACCGCGCTCAAGGGACCCAGCGGCAAGGGGTCGCCGACCGCCTTGAAGCATAGCCACAGAGAGATCATCGCGAAGCCCCAATCCAGGCAGGTGTAGAGAACCGCCAAGCTCAGGCGGCCGCGCTCATGGCGGATGCGGGCTAGACCCTGAGACATCTGGCGCTCAAAGGCCATGAAGTTCTCGGGCGGGATCTCGCGGCGGGACATCTGGAAGGCGGCGCGGTTGGTCCAATGGAAAAGCTGGCGCGCCGCTTTCATACGGAGGCCGCCGTTGAGAAAGAGGACAAGCAGCCCCCCGGAAGCGGCGAGAAGGACGACGAGCCCCACGACGCCTTCGAGCAGGCCCACGCGGCTGCCCTGCAAACGAAACGCCAAAGTCGCCAGACCTTGCCCCAGGATCGCGGCAAGCACCGCGTAAAAGATCGCGCACGTCACCGCCGAGGCCACGATCGTCGTGGCGATCGGCACTTGACGTTTATGAAGAAGATGCGCCTTGAGCGCGAACCCCGTCACGCCTCCCGTGGACACCACGTAGTTGGCCGTCGTCGAGACCAGCGCGATGCCGAGCACGATCGGCGCGTCGAGCGGATGGCCGAGCAGGGCTAAGATCGACGACAAGGCCAGCCCGGCCATCGCGTGGCTGGCCAGAGCGCACACCAAAGCCGCGCCCGCCCATCTCCACGACATGTCGGCCGCGGCCGCCCGCACCTCGACGATATGGGAGTTCACGACCCAAGCCAGCAGGCCGAGGGCGACCACCCCCCCGATGGCGATGACGGCTCGTCCTCCGCGATTCACCGCGCCATCCTCGAGGACACAGCCAGCATGTAGTTCAGCGCGCGCTGGGTATCCTCGTCGCTGCCCTTGCCCTGGAGCGAGGCGAGGATCGAGCGAGAGGTTTCCTCGTCGGGCATGTTCCGCATGAGCTCGCCGGACGCGTAAGACCGCTGCAAGGCCTGAACGCGGCCTGCCGCAGCCCACGACATGACGCCGAAAGCGAGCAGAAAGACCGCCGAAAGCGCGACGACCGCCGGGCCCAGCCAGGGCTTTTTCTCGGGCGCGGGGGTCAAGGTTTTCAGATCGGCGGCCAGGCGCGCGCAAGCCACCAGGCCGAACGGCGCCCACAGCGGCCCGATCAGCCAGCCGATCCAAGGAATCCAAGACGGCGCCGCGGCGATCACGAATGCCAGCGTCAGGCGCATGGACACCGGCCATAGCAGGGGCAGCACGCGCGAAAAAGACAGCTCGAGCGCGTCTATGCCCTCGCTCTCGCCGGACAGCTGATAAAACGGCGCGAAAAAAAACAGCGCGCTCAGCAGCAGCCCGGGAATGATCAGAAGAATGAAGCCGCCGCCCGCGGCGAGCATGACCAAGCTCAAGACCCAGGCGAAGGCCGGCGTCTGCCGCCAGGCGGCGGCCAACGCGTCGGCCACTCCCACATCGGCGGCGGCGGCGCGCACGAGCGCGGCCTGTCCCCAGGTAGACAGCCATAGGCCGATGAGCAAGGCCGCCGACAGCGATATTCCCCAGGCCAGCCAAAGCGAGCCGGCGCCGAGGGCGGTCGCGATGCCGGCCGGCAGCAGGGGCATCATCGCCCCCGCGGCTGTGGCCAAGCCGCCGACGGTAAGCACCGCCATCAGCGCGCCCCAGCGGCGGCGAAAGTCCGTCCAAGACGCGGACAGCCAGTCGGCGATATCGGGAAGCACGCGCCATGATACAAAGAAGGCGGGCATTGACGCCGTCTCATACCCCCGCTACACTCCCAGGGTGAAAAAGGTCGTGGTCGTTGATGACGATGACGGCATGCGCGAGCTGATGTCCGTGCTTTTGCGCGACCGTTATGAGGTCTCGTTGGCCCGCGACGGCGTCGAGGGTCTAGCACTCATCAAGACCGTCCGCCCCGATCTGCTCGTGCTCGACCTGCTCATGCCCCGCATGCACGGCTTCGAGGTGTGCCAGCGCCTGCGCGCCGATCCCGAGCTCAAGGACACCAAGGTCCTAATCAGCTCCTCGAAATCCTACCAGCACGACGTGCGCACCGCCGTCGAGGA
>JAYVZL010000151.1:0-5340 GCA_043783505.1 Elusimicrobiota bacterium | reverse complement strand
TCCGCTGATCGGCGCGCAAAAGCTTGCACACATCGAAGCCGGACATGCGCGGCAGCATCACGTCGAGCAGAATGAGATGAAAAGGGGTCTTGCGCGCGAGCTCGATCCCCTTGGCTCCGTCGGGCGCGGTGGCCGCCGTGTGGCCTTTGGCCGACAGCAGGGCGGCCAGATTCTCGGCGATCGCGGGCTCATCTTCGATGATCAGGATCCGGGACGGCGTCACCCTTCTTCTCCCGCAGGCAAGGACAGAGTCAGCGCCGAGCGTCCGTCTCCCTCGACGCGAAAATTCAGATCCCCGTCGATCACGCGCGCCACCGCGCGCAAAAGACCCAAGCCCAGCCCGGTGGCCGCCAGCACCTGATCGCGGCGGCGCAGCGCGGGGTAATAAAGATCGAGGCAGGCCGCCGCCTCCGCGGGCGTCATCGGCTGGCCGTCATAAGTCACCGTGAAATCGACGCCGCTCGAGGTCTTGGCGCGGGCCGTCAACGAGATCGCCCCACCCACATGGAACTTCCGCGCGTGAAACAGCATGCTCGAGAGGCAGCGCGCCGCGCGCATGGCGTCGGTTCGCAAGGACGGCAGATCCGCCTGCACGGCCACCTTCAAGTCCAAGCCGGCCTGCTCCATCGCCCGACGGATGGAGGACAGCGCGTTCTCGACGATCTCCAAGGGCGCGACCGTCTGGGTCGCTACGCGAAGGTCCTTGTGCAGCTCCATGTGCACGAAATCACGGACCTCGCCGACTAAGCCATTGAGGCGGCCGACCTGCTCGCGGTTCATCTCGATCCAAGGTTTGAGCGCCGCCGGCAGTGGGCCGAAAATCTCGGATAGCAGGTTGAGCACGGTCATGTTCATGGCGGTGACCGGAGTGTTGAGCTCATGCAGCGCGAAAGAGAAGAGACGGGCGAACTTCTCGGTCCGGCGTCCAGCGAGCGTCCACGCGATCGCCCCCGCCGCCGCGGCGCCGACGCCGGCGCCCGCGCAGAAAGTCGCGGCGCCGCTCACGTCCTTGCGCCGAAAACGACCCGGGACGTCGCGCGATGGGCGCGCGACAGCGCCACATAAGATCGCTCGCTATCGGCCAGCATGCGCAGCTCGTCAGGACGGAGCTTGCGCACGACTTTGGCCGGCGTGCCGAGCACGAGCACGCCCGAGGGGATTTTCGCGCCGGCGGGCACGACGGAGCCGGCGCCGACCAAGGACCTGGCGCCGATCGTCGCCTCCATTACGATAGCGCCCATGCCGATTAAAGCCTGGTCGCCGATGCGGCAGCCGTGCAGGATCGCGCGGTGGCCGACGGTCACGCCCCGGCCGACGATCGTGGGAGACCCTTTGCGCGTATGGATCACCGTCATGTCCTGGATGTTCGTCCGCGAGCCGATCTTTATCTCGTCGATGTCCCCCCGCAGTACGCAACCCGGGAAAACAGACGAGTCCGCGGCGAGCGTCACCTTTCCGATGAGCTCGGCCGAGTCATGGACGAAGGCGGTCGGATGAACGCGAGGACGGCGCCCGGCGAAAGATCGTACCATGTGTTAGAATCTAGCACTCCCGAGCCACCCTTACAATATGCCACGAAGTTCCCGCCTGAATTCCGACTTTCTCGTTCTGGGCAGCGGCATCGCGGGGCTGCTCGCTGCCCGCAAGCTCGCCCGTCTGGGACGGGTGACTTTGGTGACCAAGAAAGAGGCAGCCGAGTCCAACACCAACTACGCGCAGGGCGGGATCGCCGCAGTCATGAGCGCGATGGACAGCTTCCAGTCGCACGTGAACGACACTCTCGTAGCCGGCGCGGGCCTCTGCAACGAGGACGTCGTGCGCCTGACCGTGACCGAGGCGCCCGAGCGCGTGCGCGAGCTGCAGGAACTGGGCGTGCGTTTTTCCGAGCGCGAGACGGTGATCGATCTGGGTCTCGAAGCCGGGCACAGCCACAGGCGCATTCTGCACGCCGGCGACATCACCGGCCGCGAGATCGAACGCGCGCTCGTTGCCGGCGCCCGCCGCGATAAAAATGTGACCTTGATGGAAAACTCCCTGGCCGTCGATCTTATCCTCGAAAAACGCGGCGCCTGCCGCGGGGCCTACGTGATGGACCGAGCCAGCGGCCGCATCGAGCCGCTCACGGCGCAGGCAACGGTGCTGGCCACCGGAGGCGCGGGCAAGGTTTATCTCTATACGACAAATCCCGACATCGCCACCGGAGACGGCATGGCCATGGCCTGGCGGGCGGGCGCGACGATGGCAAACATGGAGTTCGTCCAGTTCCATCCGACATGCTTATACCACCCTCTCGCTAAGAACTTTTTACTATCAGAAGCCCTACGAGGAGAAGGCGGGAAGCTCATTCTTAAGAGCGGCAATAGATTTATGCGCCGCTACGACCGCCGCAAAGAGCTCGCGCCTCGCGACATCGTCGCGCGCGCCATCGACGCCGAATTAAAAAGAACCGGCGACGAGTGCGTCTACCTGGACATGACGCACCATCCGCGCTCTTTTCTCAAGGCGCGTTTTCCCAATATATACGGAAAAGTGAGATCTTTCGGCATCGACATGGCCACCGAGCCGATCCCGGTCGTACCCGCCGCCCACTTCTTTTGCGGCGGCGTGCATACCGACACCTGGGGCCGCACCTCCGTCCCGCGCCTGTACGCGGTGGGCGAGACCGCGCACACCGGACTGCACGGCGCCAACCGCCTGGCGTCGAATTCCCTGCTCGAGGGCTGCGTGTTCGCTCATCGGCTGGCCGAGCATCTGTCCTCGCCCCGCGCGCTTGCCGATGCCGCGCCCTTCTCCGCGCGGCCCTGGAATCCCGGCCGGGCCGTGACCTCCGACGAGGCCGTCGTCATCTCTCAGAATTGGGACGAGATCCGCCGGCTGATGTGGAACTACGTGGGCATCGTGCGCACCGACAAGCGCTTGGATCGAGCCTTGGCCCGTCTTCAATTGCTCAATCGCGAGATCGCCGGCTATTACTGGGACTTCCTGCCCACGCCCGACATCATCGAGTTGCGCAATATCGCCGACGTGGCGACGATGGTCATTCTATCGGCGATCAAGCGCAAGGAATCGCGCGGCCTGCATTATACCCTCGATCACCCCAAGCCTCGCCCTTCCTGCCGCCAAGACACTTTGCTCAAGCGGACGCCGGGCCGGCGCTGAGCCCCGCGGCGAGAGCCGACGCTTGGTTGTGCACGCGGCAAAGCAACCGCACGTTGCGCGCGTCCTCCGACTTGCCTCCCTTCGCGTACGGCCGGATATGGTCGTACTCGAGCCAGTCCTTTGAGCCGCACACCGTGCCGTCCGGCTCGCGCCACGCGCAGCGGCCGTCGTCGCGCTGCCACACCGCGCTTTTGACCTTCGCCGGGATGTAGCGGCCGGCGGCCCAGGTGCGCAGGAAGCTCGTGGGCAGACGTTCATGCGGAGTCGCCGCGCCGTCCGCCACGGCCTCGGCCTTGGCCGCCTTCATGTCCAACCGTCTTTGCGGATCCTTGCGGTCCAGATACGTCTCCAGGGCTTCTCGGATCAGGTCTTCCAGGCGCCCTTCGGGGTACTTATGCCTGAGAATTTGTCGCGCCCTCTCGATGAGACTTCCCACGATAGCGGCGGCATCGAAACCCACACGCACTCGTTCCGCGGATATCGGGGACAATTGCTGCCATCCCCACTGTAGGCGCTCGGCTGGAGAAGGAAGAGTCGGCCATTCGACGACGCCAGGCGGCGTTCCCTCACCCTGGACACTCGCACCAACGGCTTGAGCATCCGAAACGCCGGAAAATTGAACATTCGGAGAGGTCGACGTCGATGCCATGGCTTCGAATGCATAGGGAGGCGCGCCCGACACAATCATAGGAGCATTTGGCAGTCGTCTGATCGCGTCCGGTTGAGGTGCCTGAGGATAACGGGCCGCCACCAGAGCCTCAAGCTCACGCTTTGACTTCCCCTCCGCCGTTTTCAGCCACGGACCCACGTTCTCTCGTTCAAGCCAAGGAGACAGAACGACTAATGCCGCAATCGTAACGCGGCGATTTTCCAATGCCCTCATAGCCTCCGGGAATCCGCGCACGACTCTTGCCGCGCGGATTCGACGATATGATTCATGCTCATCAAAACCCAAAGTGCCTGTGCAGTATTCATAGAGAGAACGAAATCCAGTTTCGACGCACAGTCGCCTTGAGTCGAACTCAGAAAGATGCGCCAGCAGACGAATTTCATTGTGCCGCGCCCGTTCCGCCAGGAATTTTAAAGCGCAAACAAGATCCGTGTCGCTTAAAGCCTTGCATTCGGCTATGACATCCATATTTTTTTCACTCACCCACCCTCCGGTCATCCTCTTTTCAATTTGCTATTGATAATCACTAGTTCCGGAACTAGTGATTATCAATAGTCGACGGATCTTCGCAGACCACCTGCCCCTTCATACGATTGACACCCTCATTTTGTTCCCTCCCAATGCCGGATATCAGAGGATCGAAATGATAAAATGTCGATATGGACGTGATCCGCGTCGTCGGCGCCCGGCAGCACAACCTTAAGAACGTCAGCCTCGACATCCCCCGCGGCAAGATCGTGGTGGTGACGGGGCTCTCGGGCTCGGGCAAATCGTCGTTGGCTTTCGACACCCTCTACGCCGAGGGACAGAGGCGCTATGTCGAGTCGCTCTCGGCCTACGCGCGCCAATTCCTCGAGCTGATGGACAAGCCCGACGTCGACCTCATTGAGGGGCTGTCCCCCGCCATCGCCATCGAGCAGCGCAATCCCTCGCACAACCCGCGTTCTACGGTGGCCACCGTCACCGAGATCTACGATTACATGCGCCTGCTCTACGCGCGCGTCGGCCATCCGCACTGTCCCAATTGCGGTTCTCTCATTAAAAAACAGTCGGCGCAGGCCATCGTCAATGAAATACTGCGCACGCGTGTCGGACAATCGATAACAATACACGCCCCCTTAGTACAAAGCCGGCCTGGAACATACGAAGACTTATATAAACGCCTGCAAAGATCCGGATTCGTGTCCGCCCGCACCAACGGCACGCCTCACGACTTATCTTCACCGCCCAAGCTCGATCGCTATAAAAAGCATACGATCGAATTATTCATCGACAAGCTCAAGGTCACGGCAGAAGAGAAGCAGCGTCTCAACGACTCCATCGAGATCGCCCTCAAAGAGTCGCGCGGGCTGGTCCGCGTGGAGCCGTCCGGAGATTCGTCCGCCGGCAGCCTCCATTCCGAGCATCACGCCTGCCCCAAGTGCGGCCTGAGCCTTCCCGAAATCGAGCCGCGTCTCTTTTCCTTCAACTCGCCTTACGGCGCCTGCATCACCTGCGACGGCCTGGGCGTC
>JAYVZL010000150.1:0-5345 GCA_043783505.1 Elusimicrobiota bacterium | reverse complement strand
GCCGGTCACGCCCACGTTGTCGGTGGAGGCGGTCCAGGTCAGGTTGATCTGTGAAGACGACACGGCCTGCGCGATGAGATTGGCCGGCACGGTGGGCGCCAGGATATCGGCCGGCGGAGGAGGAACGGGCGATCCGATGCACCCTATGCGCGAGTCACCCACGGCGAGTCGATCCCACCACATATTTCCCCAGCCGTTTTGCCTCATGAGCGAAACTTCGTGCCATTGAAAATCAAATCCAGGGCGCTGCCATATGATGTCCCTGCGGTTGAGGACTTGGACCCCGTCGACCCAAATCTCACCGATCCCGTTAGCTAATCCGTCAGTATTGACCTTTTGATGATCCTCGATGCAATACCATCGGTTATCTAGAATCGTCTGAGAGGAAAACGGCCGATCAGTCGTGGAGAAATAAGTCGGCACATGCTCGGCTGAAAGGATCAGGCTCCTCCCGCCGTTGGTTCCGATATTCAGCCAGTTGCGAATGTTGTTTTCGACCGCGGGAGCCGGAAGCACGAGCGATTGGCTTTTTAATATTTTCGTCGAGGAAATAGCCCCGGTTTTGAATAGGCCCGTATCCGTGACGATCGGTCCGGATCCGCTCACGCGGAAATAGAATCGCCGCCAGATCTCTTTCCTGTCAGGGAAGGTCCGGGTCACGGAACCGCCGCACTGTTTGCCGGCGGCGAAATCCTCTTTTGTAATCTGACAATTCGCTGTTAAATTCGCGCGAATTGACGCCGCCCCGCTGAACTTTATATTCGTATCAAACGTATAGATGCCGCCCGTGAAATGCGGGGCATAGTAAAATGGGCTTGAGGTAGACTCCATCTCGTCATCCCAAAATATTGTCGCCTGCGCGGACATCGCTGCGAGGTTCGCCAGTATGAGCGCTATGAGTGTCGTTCGCATAGTTTTATCCTCAGTCCCTGCTCTATTGCACCTTCATATTCTTCGGCTTGGCCGGCGGCATGACGTCTCCCGAAGCTGAGGTCGCGGCCCCCGCGACGTTCGACAACGTTCCGTACACCGCGCCGGCGCCCATGGTGCCTTTAACCACAAAGTGCTGCTGGTGCTCACCGTGCCCATCGGGGGTACGCTCGCGGAACCAGACGTCGTATCACCGACGGCTGCGGATTTCGCCAATTCGTTGCCCGCTGCGTCGTACCAGGTCAAGTTGATCTGAGAAGACGAGACGGCCTGTGCTCTGAGCCCCGCAGGCACGGTGGGCGCCTGGGTGTCGGTCGGAGTGGGAACTCCACCGCAGCCTATTCGAGCATCTGCTGCCATAACATCGTCATACCAAATGTTTCCAACTCCGCCCTGCCGTATCGTTTCCCATTCCATCCACTTCGCGCCTGCATCTGTACCAGAGTTCCGAAACAGGACATCAGTAGCGCGTATAGCTATCACGCCATCGACCCACGATTCAGCAATGCCGTTGGCTACCCCAACATCGTTCATTTGTACATGATGCTCGATGCAATACCAGCGGTTGTCCTGTAACAGTGCATCCCCATAAATGTTGCGCGATCTGCTGGGGTCTGGGGTACGCTCAACCGTAAGCATAAGTTTCTTGTCGCCGCCCCATCCTATCCCCCACCAAAGGCGCGCATAGTTGCTAGCTGTAGGCGATGTCGTGGACTGATTCTCTACCATCTTTGTGTAGGCTGGTGTGTAGCTGGTGAATGCACCGTCAACGATGTCACCCATACGAAACGAATGCCGAACATACGAGTTATCCGTAGCAGTAAACGGGCGACTTATGGCGCCACCGCACTGACTCCCTGATGGTGCAGTCGCCTGGCAACCTGAATGGAAATTTAACCGAATCGAATGTGTTCCCTCGTGTTTAATTGCTGCGTCAAATGTATATGAACCAGCAGGTATCAGATTGCTATTTAGATGATCTCGGTCCCCCATCCATGACCCTGGCTCCATCGCATCGGTCCAAAAAATTGTCGCGTTAGCAATGCTCGGCCGGAGGAAAATAGCTTCCAATAATAGAATTTTCATCTTCGCGAAGTAGGCCGTTGGCAGCGTTTTCATCTGTCCTCGAGTGTATATTGCAAACGAGGAAATTAGATTGCCGCCTGGATAACGTTTGGTAAACAAGGTCGGTTTGGAGCGTTTATTCCGCTTTGGCAGTTTCGAGTCCTTGGGGGCGCGCGGCGGTTAAGAATCGAGAAAACGGTAGCAGGTGCTAGCGGTCGCAGTGGTGGACCAGTTTTTCCCCCATCCCGCCATTCGAGCGATTTCGCGCCGATGCTACGGTTGTGTGCTAAATATTAGATTTCTCGGAGAACTTGGAGGCTGATCAGCCGATAGGGGCGCGCCGCTTACCAGAGGATGGGGATAGATCAGCGGAGTGTAGAACGCGTTTGTCCAGGTATTTGCGGCCGTGCACTTATCGAGGGTGCCGTCATTGGCCGCGGCGGAGGTCGTGTCCCAATTCCCCCCTTGATCGGTAGACCAATAGGCCACTCCGACGGTGCACGCGGACGGACGGGCAGACCGTGGGCCCCTCCCGATACCTGCGGTGCCGTTGAATGAAGCCGTTTGGTTGTAAAAATCCCGATTTTCCTGAACTGTATCGGGAAAATTTGAAACGCCCGCGTCGAGCTGCCCATTGACCGTGTTGTTCATAATATAAATGGGCTCCCGAGTTTGATTTGGCCAGTTCAAAGGCGACATCGCCCCATTCCCTGGGCCGTCCCCTGAGATCAGCGTCCCCTGACCCGCGCCGGGCTGGTCGAGACAAAGGTAGCCTGTAGCGTCGGAGTTCTGGTCGAATGGACTTCGCGCGGTGATCGCGCCGGTGGCAGGAGACGTCGGAGATCCCGCCAGCGTGTACGTGAAAGCGGAATTTGACGCGGCATAGGCGATAAACGTCCCGTTGTAGGCGGCCTCATTGGCGCCTGAAATCGTGATGTAGGACCCGCTGCCGCTAACGGAGTGGTTGCTGACCGTGGCGGTGGCCGTCAATCCGGATCTAGTGAGCGAGGTGACCGTCTGAATGCCGCATCCGCCCCAGGCATAAATTTGCCGATTATCGGATAGATTTCGGTAATGGGACATGTCGAAAAACCGCTGGATCGCTCCCGTCGCTTTGTTGTCGAAGATCATCCCGGTGCCGCCGCGTAAGTGCGACATGGCGGGCGTGCTGGGGTCCGTCCAGGTGAATATATTTTGATACACCTCCCAGTGCCGAACGCTGCGCGATCGTCCGCCGGTTTCAGTTCCGTGATTGGCCATGACGACGTTGTTGAACCGGTTGAAACGATAAGTCGAGCGAGTGCCATGGTGGTCGTCTGTCGTCCAAATTTGGGCTCCGCTGCCCCGATTAAAAACGTTGTCCTCGAATACGAGCTGATTGACGGTACCCATCGTTGAGGGCGCAGCCCACGATTGGTCTCCTTGGCCATCGGGGTATCCGGGGGTGGCATTGATGTTCTGCCACTTGCCGTGATGGGGGATGAAACAGAAGCCCGAATTGGCGCAGGTGTTATGATCGATGACGCCGCGCACGTTCTCGTGAATGCGAAGCGGCACGCAGGACTTCGCGATAAACGTCACGTGGTCTAGACGGAATGACGGAGCATCGCCGCGAATATGGATGCTGCCTACGTCGCCGCCTCCGCAGCCGACGCCGCTGTCGGTAGTCGTAAACCCGCTCAAACGCGAAAGGCCGGCCGGTTTAAGCTGCCAAAGTATCAGCTCACTGCCAGACGCATTAGTGATGGAGGTTGAACTTTCACCCGAACCGATGAGCGCGATGGACTTGTTGGCAATGTTCAGCGTCGATGACCAAGTACAATTGCCGGCGGGGATGAGAACAGTGTCGCCATCCGCGGCGTTGGCAACGGCGGCGTCGACGTGGCTTTGGGAGCAACTTTGGGCGCTGGTAGTAGCGGCCTTAAGGTCTACAGCGCTTATGGAAATAAGAGAAAAGCTCAGCAGGCTTATTAAGTTTCTCATTCTTTAAGGATGCCAGAAAACACTGTTTAGCGCATGGCGCAATTCTGGTCGAATCCTGTCAATCGAATATGGGTTTGGTTAAGAATCGAGAAAACGGTAGCCGCTGGCGTAGATGGTCTCGATGCGCTCGCCGGCGGCCCCAAGCTTGGCGCGCAGGCGCTTCATATAGCCGTGAATGTCGCCGGTGGTCAGGTCCTTGGAGCCCTGGGCTAGCGATTCCCGCAGATTTTCGTAGGTCATCACGTGCCCCTTCCGCCGTAGGAACATGGCGAGAAGGTCGAACTCTCCGGCGGTCAAGGCCACGTGCTTCTCGTCGATGGAGACCTGCCGGCGGTCCAAGTCGATGCGGATGCCGCCCGCTTCGAGAAGATTCTGGGGTTTCCCCCCGCCTTGAGCGCGGCGGAGCAAGGCGGCGACCCGGGCCATCAGCTCGGCCATGTCGAAGGGCTTGACGAGGTAGTCGTCGGCGCCGAGCGTCAGGCCTTTGACCTTATTCTCGGTTCCGCCTTCCGTCGTCGTCATGATGACCGGCAACCCCGCCGTCTTGGGCTCCTGCTTCAGGAGCTCCAAAAGCTTCAGGCCGGATATTCCGGGCAGGCGTATGTCCAGCAGCAGGAGATCGGGCGTCGCGGCCTTTAAATAAGCGACTGCCGCGTCCGCGCTCTCCTCGTGGTGCGTGCGATAACCCGCTTTCTTGAGCGCCCCGCCGATCAACGCGGCTAGATGAGCGTCGTCATCGACGATGAGGATGGAAAATCCGTTCATGGCTTAAGGGATTGTATATCGCCTGAAGCCTGCGGTAAAGTGAAATAGAAGGCGGAGCCGGCGCCGACCTTGGATTCCACCCAGATCTTGCCTCCGTGCGCGTCGACCACGTCCTTGGCGATCATGAGACCCAGGCCCGTGCCGTGCCTGACGTCGTCGCCGCGCTCGGGCGCGCGGGCCTGCCCGAACTTCTTGAACAGCTTCGGCAGTTCCTCGGCCGCGATGCCGGGGCCCGTGTCCTTCACGCACGCCCAGACCATGGCATCCGAGGTCTTTTTCAGGCGCAGGGAGATCTGTCCCTTGCGCGGAGTGAATTTAATCGCGTTGGACAGAAGATTGGTCAGCAGCTGGTGGATCATTTGGCCGTCCGCCTGGACCCAGGGCAGATTCGCCTCGGCTTCGAACGAAAAATGGATCTCCTTGTCGGTCATCAACAGCTCCAAGAGAGTGACGATTTCCCGAGCCAGCGCGTCGAGGTCGCGGGGCTCGCGGCGATACTCCATGCGTCCCGCCCGGATCTTGGTCGTGTCCAAGATGTTGTTGATGAACGCCGAGAGGCGCTTGGTGTTGATGTCAATGATGCGCAGGATCTTATCTTGAGC
>JAYVZL010000149.1:0-5345 GCA_043783505.1 Elusimicrobiota bacterium | reverse complement strand
TCAACTCTGCGAGTGTCGCAGGCTTGATTAGGTAGCCGTTTGCGCCTAAGCGGTGGGCTCTTTCGATGTCCTGGGGCTGAGAGGAGGCGCTCAGGATGAGCACCGGAAGAAACCGCCAGCGATCCTGGGCTCGGAGCTCCTCCAAGGTCTCGAACCCGTTCTTGACGGGCATCTTGAGGTCGAGAAGGAGGAGGTCCGGCTCCGGAAACCGCCGGCGGTCTCCCAACTCCCCCGCGCCGTTGAGATAGTCGAGCGCCTTCTGACCGTCTTCCACCATGTGGACCGGACAATCGACGCATGCCTCCGCGATCGCCTCGCCGAGGATCAACTGGTCGTCTTCGTTGTCTTCGGCGACTAGGATCAGCCGCGCGCTCATGCCGTCACTCCCGGCAGGTCGATCCAGAACTTGCTCCAGGCGGTGGGCTCGGACTCCACGCCGACGTTTCCGCCCATCCGTTCGGCCGCTTTCTTGACGATCGCCAGGCCTATCCCCGTCCCTTCTTGTGCGATGGGCCCGGGAATACGCTCGAACGGCTTGAAGATCTTCTCGCGGAACGCCGCGGGTATGCCCATTCCGTTGTCCTTCACCGTCAATCGTACGCGGTCTCCGCGCTTCTCGGTGGCGATCTCGACCGCGGGCTTTCGATCGATGGGGACGAACTTCACCGCGTTGATGAGCAGGTTGGTCAAAATCTGTGTCAGCAGGCCCTCATTGCCGTTCACCGGCGCGAGCGACCCCAAGACCCGGACCGTGGCGTTCGGCATGGGGTATCGAGCGAGGATGTCTTCCAGGAGGAAGTTCAAATCGACGGGCGTGATCTCCACGGGCTTGTGCGCCGTGCGACCGAATGACAGCACGTCCTCGATCAGGTGGTCCATTCTGCTGACGGCCTTGGCAATCCTCTCGAGCAGGCCCTGCTCGTCTGGGCCCAGGCGTCCCGCGGCCTTCTTGAGCAGAATGCGGGAAAAGCCTTCCACCGCGCGCAAGGGCGCGCGCAGATCATGGGAGATCGTATAGGAATACTCCTCGAGGTCGAGGACGCGTTTCTCGAGAGCTTCGTGCGTTTGCCGGAGCTGTTCCTCGGCCTTCTTGCGCTGCGAGATGTCGATGATGGAGGCCAGCACGAAGTCTCCTTCCTTGGTGTGGATCGGCGTCAAGCCGATCTCGACGGGGACTTCGTTCCCGTCCTTGCGACTCCCGAAAAGGCTTCGACCTTCCCCCATGCGCCTGGTGCTCGGCTGGCCCTGATAGCCCTGCCGGAGGTCCCGGTGGTGGTCCCTCGCACGCTCCGGGAGCAAGACCTCGACCATCTTCCCGAGAAGCTCCTCGCGCGCGTAGCCGAAGATCATCTCGACCTGCTTGTTGACGAGGACGATCTTCCCCTCTCGGTCCACCAGTAGCATCCCGTTCGGCGAGGATTCCAGCGCCAGGCGGAAGCGCTCATCCTCCAGCCGCCGCCGAGTCATGTCATGCGTCACGACCGTGTAGCCGGTCAGGCTTCCGCGAGAGTCACGCACAGCGGAGGCAGCCATGTAGACCCACGCTCGCGAGCCGTCCTTGTGCACCCGCAAGCCTTCGTCCACCGCGGAGCCCGAAGTCGCCGCCTGGTGCAGGAATCTCTCGGGCTCGCCGCGCTTGGCCTCCTCGGATGGGAAGAACACGGAAATATGTTTGCCCATGACTGCATCCGCCCCATATCCAGTCAGTCGCTCCTGGGTGCTGTTCCATGAGATCAGGCGGCCCTCGGGATCGAGCGATAAAATGCCGTAGTCCGTCACCCCTTCCGCGAAGAGTTGCAGGCGATCTTCACCCGCCGCCGCCTGGCGGATGTGGCGGTGTAGACGGCCGCTAAGATAGGAGATCAGCACGCTCATGGCACCGAATTCGGCAAGGTGGATGCGATCCTGGACCGCATCGACGCGGAAGGATCCGATCGGAGGTTCGTTTAGAAAGGCCGTAGCCGCGAGGCTTAAGACCGTGGCCGCCAACCCGCTGCGAATACCGCCGAAGCGACTGGACGCGGCAACGCAAGCGGCGTAGAGGAGCAAAGGCGCGATGCGAAAGAAGTCCCTCCAAACAAGGTTCGCGCACAGGACGACAAATACTGATGCGACCGCTATCGCAAGCTGCCCTTTAAGGCTGGCGGCGAGGCGGGGCATGCGCGTGATAATACAACCAGGTCTCCGTCCTGATATGCCAATCCGACCATAAGCGCGATGGGCCGTCCCAACCAAAGCTTCACATATGCGCATGGACCTTCTCTGTGGCTTTAGAACTACGCGATCCGAACATGTACGCCACACCCGTGCGCAACATGAAGGGGTCGCTGACGTCGGAAAGTCCAAACGCGGGCTCAAGACGCACCGACCAGCGGGGAGAAAGGGCATACGTAAAAACGGGGCCGAGGTAATGCTGCTGGGCGTTCCAGTAGAAACCGAACCGCTGGTTATCCCCTAGCGCTCCTATCATCTCCAAGCCGTAGCCCAAGCGACTCAGGGAAAACGCCGGTGGCGCGGCCATGTCGGCCATCCCGGCCATCGATCCGCTCATCCAGGACGGCTTGAAGAATAGGCCCATTGCGTAGCCGTAATCGCTTCCATAGGGCGCCTGGAGAGCGGTTTCTCTGATGAAATTGAAAGTCGCGTTCAGCCGGTTCCAGTCGTGATAGGCAATCACTCGCTGTTCGAAAGTGCGGTCCGGGGTATGGCGTGCGAGCGCCAGCGGCTCGGTCAGATCTTCGGGACCAAAGCCCGCGACCTCCATCTTATACAGCGCCGCCCCATTAAGATCCTCATATTCACCGTACAGGGTCAGGTTCAGCAGCCGGTCATCTTGGAAAAGATGAAAATAAGTGTTGTACCGCATGCCGGCGTAGGTGGCGGGTAGACCATCAATCTTATGGCCCTCGACCATGACGCCGGCCGTCCATCGAGAGGTAATACCGTACTGGGCCATGAGCATCCCGGTGGCAAAATTACTTCCGTACCGCGCAATCTGAAAATCCGGCAGAACCATCAACATCAGAGAATGTTTTTCGAGGGGGTAATTGATCGTGGTGAAGTAGGGGTCCATATTCATCTGGGCCCGCAGCGAACTCGGCATCGCCGAGAGCAATCCAGCGAGCAGGACTCCTTTCCAGTGCTTACAATGTCTGTTAGGCGCGTTTCGGATGAGGACCTCCGTTGGTACACTGCTCTTCTCGCTTCCACGGCCGGAGGGTCACGGGTTTCCGAATAAGTTTTTGTAGTCGTCCGGGTGTTGTTTCTTGAAATCTTCGACCAACTTTCTTCGGTGCGTCTGCCAAGCAGCGGCATTAGGACCCATCTTGCGTAGCTTCGAGTCGTAGATCAGGAAATCCCAGATTTTTTTGCCGTCCCTACCCACGGGACAGCCCGGCTTGGTCATCATCCTTTTAACATATCGGTTCCAGATATTTTCATTGGGTTGGACAATCTTCGTGTCCTTAAACAACGTCGGTTCATCGGTTTTCGCTTTTTTTAGCTCATCTGCGGAGAGCTCTAGGAATTGAGAATTGATCGGTCGGGCGATCGTGTGGCAGACGGCGCACTTGACGGTAAACAGCCGATAATTTGTCTGCATCTCTTTCGGATACTTGGAAACATCGATTTCGGCTGGTCCTGAGTCGTTCGGGAAAAGGCCACCACTCCGACTGGGCGAGGGGTCAGTCGGCTTGTCTTCAGCCGCGGCTTTGTGGCGCGCGGAAAGCGATGCCAATGCCAGAATTGTTGCCACAGCCATCAAGGCTGTCCGATATCCGCTCTTGCGCATTCTATCCATTGGAGCCTTCATCCCCCTAAAATGCGAAGTCCAGACCTGTCATGAGTGTCTGCGCCACCTGATCCCAACCGCTTAGGCCGACACCCTTGGTTCGCAATAAATTATATTCCGTATGCCAGCTCATCGCGTTGCGCTCCGATTGATGGAAGGCCCAGCGAGCCAGCCAGGTGTGGGAATCCACGTTGTTGAAATTGCCCGCGAGAGTTGGATCAGCCTGCCGCTTGTTTCGGATGAGGTCATAACGGTAGGATAAAAGCCAACCTGGCAACTCTATTAGAGGCAACAAACTCGGAGCCCAGTCCAACTGCAAGAACGCCCCATCCCATACAGCCGATTGGGCCTTGGCGATCGGAGCTGGGGTCAGCGCAGGGGTCTGCTGCAATAGGAATAGATCCCTGTTGTCAACGGCGTGCATCACCGCCCCGAAAAGATTGAATGCTCCCGCGAAGGTCAGGCTCAAGTCCGCCCCGATACGGCTGAAGGGCCGGCCCATTTCTCCGCTACCGGGGCACGGCGCTACGGTACAGACCGGGTGGGCGGCTGTCGGAATCTCACCATAGGCGCCGAACACGCCGACCCGGTGGCCCTCCACAACCCCATCGCCCTTGAACGACTGCGTGACGTGGCCATAAAAGTTCGTGTGACGCCCTCCGCCGGTGTTCCCGGCGTTGGCATTGCTGTTGGAGAACGCCTCAGCGGCATAGCGGAAGTTTCCCTTTCCCGTCGGCACAATCCCCGAGAGCTCGGCTCCCGACTGGTTGTCTCCCAGAGCGTAATCGTTGGGATTAGAATAGCCTTGTTTGTTGGGAAGACCATTGAGGATCGTCTCATAGGGAGTTCCCGTCTGATAGTGATACATTACGTAAGGCGTATTGAGCGTCGGACTTCGGTGCTCGCTAAACGGAATATCCGGCTCGAATTTGCCGATCTTGAAGTTGACCAGGTAAGGATGCGTATCGAGATGCAGGAACTTCATATTCCTGTTCAAGTTGTCCAACCTAACGAAGGCCGCCTCTAAATCACCGTCCGCCGCTGAGTTCCCAATATTAAAGCCAGAACTCGCAAGTCCCGGGGTATAGACCACTCCATAGCTAATATCCCTGGCTATTAGTCCAAAGCTGAGGATATCGAGGCCGGTAAAGCCGAAGCTGCCGGTATTCCTCCTGTTGTGATCTAGATGCAGATCGGAGTATTGATAGCCGACAGTGGTCCGCATCGCGACCGGCCAGTACGCCGGAGACAAGTCTTTTGAGGTGGGCAAATCCTGGTCTGTTCCCATCTGATATCCATGATCGCGAAAGGTGTTGCCGTAATCGTTCAATTTGGGGAACGATGGGACATGGCATGCGCTGCACGAGACGCCGTATTTGCGCGCGAAAGGGGGAATGGCCGACGCCTCGCTCACGCCGTCAGGCCGCACCGGGCACATGTGCCTCAACGTGTGGATCATTGGTACCAGGACCGACGCCATCACCAGCAAACCCCAACTCGCCAGTGCGATGTGCGCCCATTTTTTAAGTCTCATTTTCACTCCTGAAGAAGTCCC
>JAYVZL010000148.1:0-1966 GCA_043783505.1 Elusimicrobiota bacterium | reverse complement strand
GCCGGTAAATGCTACAACGTGTCAATGGACCTCGCCGCGCTGTTTGGCCCCGAGGGCGCGCTTGCCCGCGCTCGCTCCGGCTGGGAGCCGCGCCCCCCGCAAGAAGAGATGGCCGGCGCGGTATGGAGCGCTCTCGAGCGGGGCTCGGACCTGGTCGTCGAAGCGGGCACGGGCGTTGGCAAAAGCCTCGCCTACCTCCTGCCCGCGGCTCTGTGGGCCGCGACCCGCGATCGGCGCGTTATCGTCTCTACACACACGCGCGCCTTGCAGGAGCAGCTCCTCAATCACGAACTGCCGACCGCGGCGCGCGCCCTCCAGGCGCTGGGGTTGCCGCTGCGCTACGCGATGCTCATGGGCGCGGATAACTATCTGTGCGTGCAGCGTTTGGCGCGACTGCGCGCGCGTCCGGACTCGTTGTCGACGGGCGGGGCGGCGGCGGTCGAGCGACTCGACGCGTACGCGCGCGACGGTCAGTCCGGGCATCGCTCGGCATTGCCTGAACTCATCCCGCAGAATCTTTGGGACCGTCTGGCGCGCGACACCGACATGTGCATGGGCCCGGGCGGCCCGTATTGGGACCGCTGTCTGTGGCGGCGCGACCGCGAGCGCGCCGAGCGCGCGCATATCCTTGTGGTCAATCACGCGCTGCTGCTGTCTGGCGCGCGTCTTCCCCCCTCGGACGCGATGATCCTCGATGAGGCTCACAATCTAGAGGACGCGGCGGCGTCGCGCTATGGGGCTACCGCGAGCTTGGCGCACGCGGTGGCCTTGAGCGAGGAAGTTCGCGAGACGGCGAAGGTCCACGGCGACGGGACGCTGGCGGCGATAGCCGAGGACGCAGCTTCCGGCATAGGCCGATTCCTAGTCGACATCGCGCAGGAGCACGGGCTCAAGGACGTCGACGAGGAAAATCAGGGCAAGCTAATCGAGAAAGCGCCCGACGCTCCCCCCGCTGCTCTCATGCTTCTCGATAAGGCGTTGGCCGAAGCCGCCGCGGCGGCTGAAGGCACTCCGGAGGAGACCGACATGCGACTGCTGCACGCGCGCGTCTCCCAGTTCGGCCACGCGCTGATGGCCATCCTCAAACCCGATTCCTCGGCCACCGCGCGCTGGGTCGCCTGGCCCCGCACGGGGCCGGAGCTGCGTTCCTCGCCGCTCGACGTCGGCCGGCGCCTGACGGAGGGCTTGTTCTCGCGCGGGATACCCGCGATTCTGACGTCGGCCACCTTATCTTCAGGGGACGGTCTAAAGGATTTCAAGGCGCGCGTGGGGCTGCCGGAGGCGCGCGAGCTGATCCTGGATTCCCCCTACGATTACAGCACTCAGGCCGCGCTGTGGTGCGTGGAGGGCATCCCCGATCCCAAAGACGAGCAGGCGCACGCCGTGGCCGTGACACGGGCCTGCGCGGACATCGTCGCGCGAGTGCCGGGCGGCGTCTTCCTCTTATTCTCGAGTTGGAAGCTCCTCAAGAAAGTCCACGGGCTTCTGCGCAAGGAGATCAAAAATCGTCCCGTGTGGGCGCAAGGGGGCTCCGGCCACGAGGCCCTTCTACGCGAGTTCGAGGCCGCCGGCGACGCGGTGCTGCTGGGCGTGGACACGTTCTGGCAGGGGATCGACGTGCCGGGTGAGGCGCTGTCTTGCGTGGTCATGGTCAAGCTGCCGTTTTCGAACGTGTCCTCCGCCCTGGAAGAGGCGCGTCGGCGTTGGCTCGAGGAGAACGGCCGGGAGTATTTCCGCGACTGGTCCTTGCCCAAGGCCGTTATGAAGTTCCGTCAGGGCTTCGGCCGGCTGATCCGGTCCTCCACCGACCGAGGCGCGGTGATCTGTCTCGACTCGCGTGTCTTAAAAAAAGGCTACGGCAAAGCGTTTCTCGCGTCCCTGCCGCCGTGCAAGAAGATCAAAAGTCTCGAGGAGCTTTCGGACTTCTTTAAAGTCGCGCCTCCCGTCGCCGAAAAATAAGAACGGC
>JAYVZL010000147.1:0-5354 GCA_043783505.1 Elusimicrobiota bacterium | reverse complement strand
AGAAGCGCAGCTTCGGATCGCCTTGAACCAGGGGGTTGTCGGAAAAACGCGGGTCTTTGGCGGCGTCCTCAACGACAAATGTCTCTGAGCTCAGAATGGCGTGCCCGCAAAACGAAATGTCGCGCGGAGTCTCGGTCGCATCCAGCCCTTGGCGGGATTTAAACCATTGGCGCTTCTCATCGACGAGGCTCACCAGGACGATGGGAACATCGAAAAGAGCCTGTGCCAGGCGCGTGATGCGGTCGAAACGCGCCTCGGCGGCCGTGTCGAGGATATTCAGCGCGCGCAACGACGCGAGTCTTGCGGCTTCATTCGGAGGCAATGGGGGTGATTTCATGACATCATCAGGGAAGGCGGCTTATTGCCGTGCATAGCTCTCCGACCAGGAATAGGGAGTGATCCACTCGACGCGATTGAGATTGCTCGTGAGATCAAGATCTCCGTGCACGGCGGCGCCGCTGTTGACGGTCACGGTCTTGCCCCATATTCTCCCATAAATAATCTGGCTTACGGTGAAGCTGGCCGAGGGCTCCTCGAGTTTCGCGTGAAGGGGCGTCGTGCAGTTGAATGTGTGCGCGCTTGCGCCGGATTCGCCGTAAATGAGAAAGCGCCGGGGATATTTGCTGAGGTTGTTGATTTGGCAGGGGGATGCCGTCGTTATGTTTTTCCTCACGTACATCACCACCGTTCCGGACGTGGTGTCGACGTTGAGCGTCCCGGTGATATCCACGGCTGTGAAATAATAAATGCCGGGACCAAGGGTGGCCGTAACGCCCAGAGGTATGGTGACGTTTTGAGTCTTGCTGTCGTAAACGGATTGAGGTGATAGGCCCGCGAGGTTGCTGTTGGTCGTGCGGCAGGCGTTGCAGTTATGATTGGGAAGAGCCTGGGTAAACGTCGATTGAATCACCAGACCGGAGACTGTGGACGCCGACGGCGCGCCGCCGCTCGAGTAGTAGGCATTGCCATAGACGCGAACCGCGCCCGCCGCGGTGTTGAGGCTTGCGTTGGACCAGACATCCCCGCCCGAAGCGAAAGTCAAGGGGTTCGAGGAAACCGTCGAGGTGTATGAATCAACGACGCCCGACACATTGGCTTGGCTGTTGGTCATGATCGCATAGCCGCGCGCGCTCGCGGGCGTCATCTTGAGATTGGCCTGGCATTTGACCGACTTGACCATGGGGCCGAGCTTGCTTAAAGGCTTGGAGTAGCCGGTGGAGGTCACCCAAGGCGGAGTATCATTGCTGACGGTCACCTGGTAGGTGCCGCCGTTCAGTGCCCCCATGGAAGATCTGACCGTAAAGCCCCCGTTGACGAAAATAGAATTGAGGGCGGCCTCCAACCCGCTTTCCGCGATGAAATGGGCCTCGGCGGAGCGTTTGACATAGAGAGCCTGCGCGCCCTGGGCCTTGGCCGCGGTGAAAACGACCGCCGTCATGAGCGCGAACACCGCGATGGCAATGAGGCACACCAGGATGGCCGATCCGCGGCAGGAGCGCAAAGCTCTCATGGATGATTCCTCGATTGCGCGCCGGAGTACATCATATAGCTGCGGCCACCTGAATTGAGCTTGCCAAAAACCACCATCACGGTCATGTAGGACGCGCGGGCGGCCGACGTCGATTCAATGATGCGGCCGTTGTCGTCCATGTTGTAGTAATTCAGATTGAGCGCGGTCACCGTTTGCGCCTGGCGCGTTGACAGGCCCGACGCCGTTTGGATCAGCGTTTGGTAGGCCACGGAATAGCGGACAGACGGTTTGGCCGCGAACTGGAGATTTAAGTCGCCAGAGGACAGCGCGACGAAGTAAGCCGACTGCCTGGCGCTCGCCTCGATGCCCAGCAAGCTCCCGCTGCCGAAGAGAGCGCTCTTGCCCTCGGCCAGAATCGAGTTTTGGCGGAGGGCGTAGAGATAGGTTTGCAATCCCGCCTTCATCATGGAGGCGCAGACGGTCGCGGCCGATGCGGCAAGCGCTATGCCGATGACGAGCTCCACCAAAGTCATCCCGCGATTCAGCGGTTGGCGAGAATTAGTTGTAGGCATGATGGTTTTAGTTTCTGCACGCTCGTGCAGACCGTGACGAGCTTAAAATCGCTGGTGGCCGTCGTGACATTGAAGTTTGAATCCGTATAGCTGACGGTGACGGAGCGGTTGTAGGCGGAGAAGCCGGCCACCGGACGCATCACGGGATCAAGCACGCCGGTCTCATTCCATCCGTTGAAATCATCGATATCATTGAACGTCCTCTTGTCGGCCGCCGATTCGCCGGCGTCGGCGCCCAGGGCGCTGGCGGCGGCAATATAATTGGAGGGCGCGGGCGTGGCCTGATCCCACTTGCGCAGGCGAATCTCTTCCAAAAGCTGGGCCGAGAGCCGGCCGGCTTCGGCGATTTGTTCGGTCGCCTTGGAGCCGCGAATGGTGATGATAAAGGCGGGAACAAGGGCGACCACGGCGATGGAGAGGACTAAATAGGTGACGGACATTTCTACGAGAATGAAGCCCCGGCTCATTTGATCCCCTGAGCGAGGTCGAACATCGGCATGAACACGGCCACGGCCATTGCGCCCACGGCGAGTCCCAGGCCCACGATGAAGATGGGCTCAAGCGCGGAGATCAAATTCTTGACCGCCGCGTCCGTCTCGGCCTCGTACATGTCGGCGATCCGGCCCAGGACTTCAGGCAAAGTCCCGGTCTTCTCCCCGGTGTCGACAAGATTGACGACATAGTCCGGCACATGCGGGCTATCCGCGAGAGCGACGGCCAGCCCGCGCCCTTCCTGCGCGCTGTTGTAAATTTTTTCAAAGAGCTCATGAAAAACGGCGTTGCCAGCCGAAGCCTGCGCCAGCTTTAAGGCCCTGAGAATGGGGATGCCGGCTTCAATCAGGGCGGCTAATGTGCGGAAGGACCGCGTCATGCTGATGTTGCGCAGCAGCTCACCAAGAATCGGCATGTTGATTTGATGGATTTGGAGCAGGCGCGCATGAGCCGGGCTACGTGCCCAGCGCCGCGCCCACCAGGCCGTTGCGATTGAAGCCACAAGAATGTAGAGCCAGCCTGCCCGCGCGGCCTGGCTTGCACCGAGAAGAAGACGGGTCGCCAATGGCAAAACAAGCTCAAACTGATTGAAGACATCGATAAACGTCGGCAGAACATACAGCGCCAGGAAGGCGACGACGGCGACGGCGGCGGTCACGACGATGGCCGGATAGATCAGGGCCGAGCGAACCTTCTCGGCAAGCCGCACTTTGAACTGGAGGTGGTCCGACAGCCTCTCCAGCATGGTCGTCAGCTTCCCGCTCGACTCGCCGGCCGACAAGAGGCTCAGATAGACTTCGTCGAAAATCTCCGGGTGCGAGCCGAAGGCTTCGGAAAGCGGCTTGCCCGTGCGCACGGCCGTCGCCACCTCGACGAGGACGGCGCGCAGCGCCGCGCTCGATTTCTGGCGAGCGAGCACATCCAAGGCCTCGAGCAGCGGCAGGGCCGTTCGTACCATGACGGAGAGCTGAGAGGTGAATACGGCGATCTCCTTGAGGTGGACCTTGCCTCGACGCTTGAGGGGCGCGGCGGGCGCCGGTGCGGCGCGCGGTGCTATGCTTGCGGGAATAACGGCCGCGGTGCGAGGCCGGCGCGCGCGTCCCTGCACGAGGAATAAGCCCTGTTCGTGAAGCTGATCGACCAGGCTGTCCAGAGACGTCGACTCCGACGATCCATTGATGAAGCGGCCGTTGGGATCAATGGCCTTGTAGTCGAACTGTGACATCAGGCCTCCGCCTGCTCGCGGGTGAGGCGCAGGACTTCGTCGAGAGACGTCTCGCCTCGTCGCGCTCGTTCAAGGGCCCGTTCGCGCATCGTGATAAAGCCCTCCTCGGTGGCGGCCTTGCGCAGGTCGTCGATGGAATTGCGCGCCAAGACAAGGTCGCGAATCCGGCGGCTGATGGAGAGCCATTCGTGTATCGCAAGACGTCCTTGATAGCCGGTCTCAAAGCAAGCCGCGCAGCCATGAGGCCCCTGAAAGGCGCCGGCCTCCCCGGTGGTGGCCCCGGCCGCTTTGAGGTCTTCCTCGGAGCTTTCCCGCGGCTTCTTGCAAGCCGCGCAAAGACGGCGCAGAAGGCGTTGAGCCAGCACGCCCCGAAGCGAGCCGGCGATCATGTACGGCTCGACGCGCATATTAAGCAGGCGATGGACCGTGGCCACGGCATCATTGGTGTGTAGAGTGCTCAGCACGAGATGCCCGGTCATTGAGGCCTGCATCGCGATCTCCGCCGTCTCGAGATCCCGAATCTCGCCGACTAGGATGACGTTGGGGTCCTGTCGAAGAATCGAGCGAAGTCCAGAGGCGAAGTTCAGGCCGATTTTGGGAAAGGCTTCGACCTGATTGATTCCCTCCATGACATACTCGACCGGATCTTCCAGAGTAACGATATTTCGCTCGTCATTGTGTAGGGTGGAGAGAGCGGCGTAAAGCGTGGTCGTTTTTCCGCTTCCGGTGGGACCCGTGACCAGAATAAGCCCGTTGGGGCTGCGCAGGGTGGAGGAAAACTGCTGCAAAATCGAAGTCTCCAAGCCGAGGTCCGGAAGCTTGAGGAGCGATTTCGAGGAATCCAATAGCCGCATGACGATTTTCTCGCCGTGGACCGTGGGAAGCGTCGAGACTCGGACGTCGACGCCGCGCCCGGCGTAGACAAACCTCATGCGCCCGTCCTGGGGAAGGCGCGTCTCGGTGATGTCGAGCTTCGAAAGAATCTTGATGCGGGCCACGAGGGCGGCGGAGAGGTCTCGAGCGAGATTCTTGCCGCGCTGGAGCACGCCGTCGACGCGAAAACGGACGCTGAGGCTCTTGTCCGAGGGCTCGAGATGGATGTCGCTGGCTTTGCGCGCCATGCCCTCCTGAAACAGCGCGTTGGCGATGTCGATGATCGAGTTGCTTTTCACTTCGGGCGCGATGAGAGGATCCGCGTTCGGCGACGCGGCTGCTTCGGGCCCGTGCAATCGGCTCTCTTGGAACGGCGCCGTTGAATGTGTGACGGCGCTTCGCCCGTAGGCGCGCTGTATGTTCTCTAGCAGGTTCTCAAGCGTGGTCACGACGGGAAGGACCCGGAGTCCCGTGATGCGAGAGACTTCGTCGATGGCGTGTATATCCACCGGATTGACCATCGCCAGGGTCAGCGTATTCTCGAGCTTAAATAAGGGCAGGGCCAGCAGGCGGCGGGCGGTCATCTCGGGTAAAAGCCGCGAGGCCGTGTCCTGGTCGAGGATTCCGTCGAAGACCGCGAAATATGTCACGCCCAGGCTGATGCTCAGCGCCTTGAGCAGTTTTTCTTCGGTCGCGTATTTGAGCTCGACAAGGATGGAGC
>JAYVZL010000146.1:0-12933 GCA_043783505.1 Elusimicrobiota bacterium | reverse complement strand
TTTATTAATTAGGGAGGGGACGGCGGGGCGGGGGGCAGGAAAAGGCCTAGGCCAATGGCGGCATAGCCGGAAATAAGCAGGAAAGGGGAGATCTGAGCGGCCAGGTTGCGGCCCAGCGAATCGGCGAAAGAGAGCACGATGAAACCGCACACCACGAGGACTCCCCCCACCCCCGCAATCATCTTCCCTCGGGGCGACAGGGCTTCCGACGGGGCGGGCGGCGCGGCAGGAGCTTTCTTGATGGTGTTTCTGTTCTTGGCCATATCTCCCCCTCTAAAGCTCTCCCCTGATCAGATCCGCGTATGTTTCCCGGCGCCTAGCCAGGCGCGCGCGTCCATTCTCGACGATGACCTCGGCCGCGCGCGGGCGCGAGTTGTATTGACTGCTCATGGCGAAGCCGTAAGCCCCGGCCTTGAGCACAGCGAGCAAATCTCCCCGCTCCAGAGGCGGCAGCAGCCGCCTGCGCGCGAGAAAGTCTCCCGACTCGCAGACCGGCCCCACGACGTCCGCCAAGGTCTTTTTGCCGGGACGGGGCGCGACCACGTCAACTGGATGCCAAGCGTTGTACAACGCGGGTCGAGGCAGGTCCGTCATAGCCCCGTCGACGATCACGAAGCGCCTCTTCGACGTATTTTTCCGGTACAGCACGCGCGTGAGCAGCAGTCCGGCGTCGGCGACCAGGTATCGCCCGGGCTCGACGAGAAGCTCCATGTCCGGCAGACCGGCGAACGCCGCTTCCAAGGTCCGGGCGAAGGCTTTCGTGTCGATCACCGTCTCGTCTTTATACGAGATGCCCAGTCCCCCTCCCATGTCGGCGAAGGAGAGAGCGATCCCCATGGTTTTTAAGCGCGACGCCAACGCGGCGACGCAGGCGGCAGCGCTTCGATAAGGTGCTAGCGAGGTGATCTGGGAGCCGATATGGCATTGAATCCCGACCACGCGCAGACGGCGGTCCTTGGCGGCTCTCTGATATAACCTTAAAGCTTCCGACTTCTCCACGCCGAACTTGTTCTCCGCGCGTCCCGTCGTGATGTGCGGATGCGTGCGCGCGTTTACGTCGGGATTGACGCGCACGGAAACCGGCGCGCGCACACCCAACCGGCCCGCCGCGCGGGCCAGCGCGTCTAACTCCTCGGATGACTCGACGTTGAAGGCCTTGACCCCGGCGCGCAGGGCGGCGGACATCTCCTCCTCGGTTTTGCCCACGCCGGAGAAAACGATGCGCGACGGCGCGAACCCCGCCCGGCGCGCGCGCAAAAGCTCTCCGCCCGACACGATGTCCGCCCCGGCTCCCAAGCGCGCGAGCACAGACGCCACCGCGCGGTTGGAGTTGGCCTTGAGCGCGTAGCAGACAAGGACGCGACGAGTGAAGGCGCCGCGCAGCGCGGTCAAGCGGCCTTCGATGGTGCTCGCGGAATAGACGAACAACGGCGTGCCGAAACGCCGCGCCAAAGTCGCCAGCTGACTCACTTCTTCTTGGCCGCCTCAGCCGCGGCCTTGGCCGCCGCTTTAGCCGCCTCCGCTTCCGCCTTTGCCGCCGCTTTGGCCGCAGCCGCCTCAGCCTTCGCCGCCGCGGCCGCCGCCTTGGCCGCCGCCGCCGCGGCAACCTTCGCGGCCTTGGCTTCCTTATCCGCCGCCGCTTTCGCGGCTTTCTCCGCCGCTCGCTTCGCCGCGGCCGCCGTTGCCTCCGCGGCCTTCTGCGCGGCCCGCGCGTGGCGCGTCGCTTCGCGCAGCGCGGCCGTGGCTTTGACGTCGCCCGGCGCGGCCTTTAGCGCCCGCTCCCAGGCGTCCCGCGCCTCTTCCCATTTTCCTAGCTTCTGCGCGGCCATAGCCAAGCCCGTCGGCGCGCGTTCGGGCTCCAAGCCCGGCAGCTCGCCGTCGCCCACCAAGACGAAATGATCGTACGCCTCCTGAATCTTCCCCGCCTCGAGCGCGATCTGCCCTAGATAGAAGTTCGCGCGCCGCGCGAACTCCCCACCCACGCTCTTGAGGGCGCCAAAGGAGCCGGCCGCCCGGTCGATGAGCTTCGCGCCCCACAGGCTCAACCCTAAGTTCTCCTCGATGATCGGGTCGCCTGGATTCTGAAACTTAAGCCGTTCGTACTCGCCGACCGCCTCGCCGAACAACCCCATCCGGTAATAAAGCTTGGCCGTCAGCATGCGGACTTCTTTGTCCTCGGGGTAATGACGAAGGAAGCGCTTGTATTCGGTCAAGGCGAAGGGATACAGGCCTTCTTCTTGATACATGATCCCCAGGCAATAGAAAATGCGCGGGTCGAGGGCGCCGAGATCGCGCGCCTCCTCGAGAGTACCGATCGCCTCGATATAGGACTGCTTGCCTTTCTCGAACAGCAAGGTCCCCAACTCCACCAATGCCGCGATGTCCTGAGGATTGGCCTTCAGCCTTTCCTGAGCCGCCGTGACCTGGTTGCTCAGCTGCGGCGCCGTCGAAAAATCCGCGCGCCGCCGCGGCATCGGCTTCTCGCGCACCATGGACCACAGCGCCCCGAACAAAACGACGATCGAGACCGCCGCCACGATCACCACGGTCCTCGGGTCGAGCCAAGAAAAGCGCGAAGTCCAATGACCGTCGATGGGCTTCACACGAACCTCGTCGGCGGCGCGGATTGTCACCCCTCATCCTCCGGAGAAAGAATCTGACCCAACGTCAGCGGCGGAGGAGCTTTCATGTACTGCGCCACGCGCTTGCGATCCTTGATCTCGTTGAAGCGAGCCAGCGACACGCGCACCTCGAAGGCGGTGGAGTCGATGCCCGACACGATCCCGGTGACTTCGTCGCCGGGCTTGTAGATCACGTCCGGGTCGCACTCCGCGGCGGGCGCGAAGGCGACGGTCTTCGCGTCGACCGCGAAGCGCACGCCGTGGGCGCCGACTTCCGTTATCTTTCCGGTGACCGTGGACTTCGGCGCGAAGCGCTTGCGCAATGCGTCGGCCGGATTCGGCTGGAGCTGCTTGATGCCGAGAAAGACCGGTTCTCCCGGCTTCTCGGGCTTGGCGAGCACCTTGACCTTGAGCTTTTGGCCGCGCTCGAAGGCTCCGGGCTTGAGCGTTCCCCACGCCATGTCCGGGGCGCGGACCGTGCCTTCAAGGCCCCCGATATCGATGACGAGACTGTCGGCCGCTATGCGCACGATGCGGCCGATGCGGATCTCGCCGGAGCGCAGCTCTTCTAATATCTTAGTCTTGCGCTTGCCGGCCTCTTCCTCGAGCACGGCCTTGCGTGAAAGCACGAGCTGGCGCTTGGACATGTTGATCTCAATGACCTGGCAGCGCACGCCGGTGCCGATCATCTTCTCCGGCTGGCGCACGGGCCTCAGGTCAGCGAGCGAGGCAGGCAAGAACGCCTGCACGCCCTGAACGTCGACGATGAAGCCGCCCTTGACCGAGGACTTGACGATGCCGCGCACGCGCTGCTTCTCCGCGTGAGCCTTGACCGCCATCTCCCAACCGAGCTCACTTTTCGCCTTGACGTGCGAGAGCGTCACATGGCCGGCCTTATTGCGGCCGCCGACTTTGATCACCGGCACACGCTGTCCGGGCTGAGGCGCGGGCGCCTTCGGGGAGGCCAAGTCTTCCACGAATTCGATCAGGGGGATCGCGCCTTCGTTCTTCTCGCCGACGTCGACGAGCACGGAGTCCTTGGTGACCGTGATGACTTTGACCCAAGCCACTTTATGATCGGCCAGCTTGTCGACGGTGGCCGCTTGCTGCGCGAGGAGGGCCTCCATCGTCTCGCCGCCCGTCTCGGGAGCGTCGCCTTCGGCGGCTTCCCAAGCCTTCTCGTTCAAATCGGTCTTCTGCTCCATAACTTCCTCCTGATTCATTTTATAAAGAGTACACGGCATCCATCACTGCCCGGGCGTAGTCCAGCTCCGCTTCGCGTCCTCCCGATTCGGGCGGCGGCATCGGACGGCCGAAGCGCGCTTCGAGCGGAAATATCCAAGGGAATCTCCCGGTGCCGACTAGCCGCACCGGAACGACCGGCGCGCGCGAGCGCGCCGCCAGGAACGAGACTCCCGCCTTCGGCCGGCGGCTCTCGCCGGGCGCGACCCGCGTGCCCTCCGGGTAAATGGCGAGGCACCCCCCCTTCCCCAAAACGTCGAGCGCCGCGCGCATCGCCGTCGTCGCGTCGCCCCCGCGATCGAGCGCGATCGTCCCCACCCCGCGAAAAAACCAGCCCAGAGCCGGGTTCTCGAAAAGCTCCTTCTTCGCCAAGCTGTAGGGACGCCGCGCCGATGCGATCGCCGCGTAGAGCAGCACCGGATCGATCAAGCTGGCGTGATTGCAGGCCACGATCAAAGCCCCCGAGCGCGGAACATGCTCGAGACCCGTCGTCTTGACTCCCCACACGGAGCTCAACAGGCCCCCCACGACGGCCTCGCACCAAAGCCTCACCGGCAAATGCGCGTCGGCGGGATTCATTTTCCATTCGTCCCTTTCGCCCCGCGGCGGATGCGGCGCAGGATCTTGTCGGCCACCTGGTGCAGCGTCAGGCGCGTGGAGTCGATGACCAGCGCGTCCGGCGCCTGCTTCAGCGGATTGATCTCGCGCTTGAGATCGTTGAGGTCGCGCTTGAGGATCGCGGCTAAGATGGCGCTGCGATCGGCCTCCTGGCCCGCGGCCTTGAGCTGGCGGTAGCGGCGGTCGGCCCTTTCCTCGGGGCTCGCGTCGAGATATATCTTCACGTCGGCGTCCGGAAACACGTTGGTCGTGATGTCGCGGCCCTCCATCACGATGGCACCCTCTTTGCCCAGGTCGCGCTGGAGCTTGGAAAGAAACTTGCGCACCCCAGGGTTGGCCGCGACGAGCGAGGAGTTGACGCTGACCCGCTCCTCGCGGATCTGCATGGTGACGCCGGAGCCGTCGATGAACGTCTTGAGCGTGGCGCCGCCCTCTTCGACCGGCTTGAACTCCCAGTCCAACGCTTTGGCCAGGGCCAGCACCGCTTGGTTGTCGTTGAGGTCCAGGCCTTCTTCTAGGGCTTTCCAGGTCAGCGCCCGATACATCTCGCCGGTATTGATGAACTTGTAGCCGAGACTCTTTGCCACCAAGCCGCCGACGGTGGATTTGCCCACCCCGGCCGGGCCGTCCATCGCGATCACGAGCCCTTTTCGCCGGCTCACGCGTGAACCGCCATGACCGATTTGAGCGCCGTGAACAGGGCTTTGTTCTGGCTCTGCGTGCCGATGGAGAAGCGCACGTGTTGCGGCAGGCCGTACTCGTCAAGAGAGCGCACGATGACCCCTTGCCGCAGCAGCAGCTTAAAAAGCTCGCGCCCGGCGATCGGCGAGCGCGCGAAGATAAAATTCGTGGCCGATTCCCCGACGCCAAAGCCCATCTCGCCGAGGACCTGGGCGACCGATACGCGCTGGGCCTCGTTGAGCGCCAAAGTGCGCTTAACGAAGCCGGCGTCCTTGAGAGCCTCGAGACAAGCGTGCTGGGCGGGAAGGTTCACGTTGAAGGGCATGCGGATGCGGTCAAGCCAGCCGACGATCTCGGGATCGGCCACCCCATAGCCCACGCGCAGGCCGGCCAAGCCGTACGCCTTCGAGAACGTACGCAGCACGACGAGATTGTCGTGCTCGCGCACCAAGTCGGGCAAGCTCTTGGGATAGCCCGCGATGGACTGGGCGTACTGAAAATAGGCCTCGTCAAGGACGATGATCGCGGTTTTCGGCGCGGCGGCAAGGAGCGCTTCGACCTCGTCTTGCGTGTTGTAGGTCCCGGTTGGATTATTGGGATTGGCCACGAAAACCAGCTTCGTGCGTGGGTTCGTGGATTTGGCCATCAACGCCAGGTCGTGGGTCCAGTCGGTCATCGGCACTTCGATGACGCGCGCGCCCATCATCGCCGCCTGCTGCTTGAAGCGGATGAAGCCGTACTGGGAGACGACCACTTCGTCCTCGGGCTCGATGAACGCCTCGCAGAGAAGGCGGATGATCTCGTCGGAGCCGTTGCCCACGATCAGAGACTCGGGCTCGACCTTGTGGAACCGGGCCAAGGCCGCGCGCAGCTGGGGACTCGTGCCTTCGGGATAAAGCCCGTTGAGCTTCTCGGCCTTGCGGTAGGCCCCCATCGCGCGCGGCGACGGGCCCAGGGGATTCTCGTTGGAGGCGAGCTTGACCACCGATTTCAGCCCCAATTCGCGCTGAACGGAAGCGATGGACTTGCCGGGCTGATAGGGGAACACCTCGCGCAGGGCGCGGCGGGGAGCGATCATGCCGGCCCTCGAGACAAAGAGATCAGCGCCAGCATCCGCGCGTCCTGCTTGTCCCTGCGGAAGGAGAAGAAATCGTCGGCATACGATGCCGTACAGGGTGGAACGGGGCCGATCGCCTGGGCGCGCAAGCCGGACTTCTTCAACTGGCGGCACGCGTCGGCATGCAGATCGAGATGGGCCCCATCCTCGCGGCGTGAAAACGACGAGGCCGGGAAGCTTTTCTCGAGTTCCGGGCCGACTTTATATGCGTCTACGCCAATATGCGCTGCGAATGCCGCCTGGAGACCTTCAGCGCGGGCGCCTCGCTCGATCAAAGCCTCGACAGCCTTGGCCGGCATGCCGGCAGCCATGCCTTTCCAGCCGGCATGGAACACTCCGGCATATTCCCCATCGTCGGACCACAGATAAAGCGGCACGCAATCGGCGGTGTACACGCCGACGCACAGTCCTTCATCGCCGGGGCCGAGGGTCCAGCCGTCCCCGTCCAAACCCTGCGCCGAGCGGGCGGCGCGATGGATGACGGTGCCATGGACCTGCTTAAGGAACAGCGGTTCGGGCAGGCCCAGAATATCCGCGGCGGTCCGGCGATTGTCGGCGTCCTTCATGTTGCCCAATCGTCTTGTCGTGAACCCGTGGCGCAGGCCGAGCTTGGACATCCCGGCGTTGACCAGGAAACCGCTCTTCTCGAGCCAATCGCCAACGGAAACCGTCATGTCAGACAGGGGCATGGTCCTGGGCCAGGGGCTGGGGCTTCATCTCGGGCGTCTTGCGCATGGGACGCACCCACTTCGTGAAGCTCGAAGGTTTTAAAGAGTACTCATGCACCAAACGCACGACCTCGCTGACCGGCTGGAAGGTCTCCCACTTGAGGCGCAGGATGCGCACGCCCGCCTGCTCCATCTCGCCGATGAACTGCTCGTAGTTCTGCTTGAGCATGCGCAGATAGTCGATGCTGACGGCCTTCTCCATCACGCGCCCGCGCGAGCCGATGCGCTTGATCGCGGTCTCGGGGCTGCAGTCGAGGTAGATCAGGATCTGCGGGAACACCAATTCGCGCAGGACCATGTTGTCGAACAGGTCGAGGTAGGTGTTGTAGTCCATATCGGTGATGATCTTGTCGGGATGTTCGTTGAGCATGCGCGCGAAGATCGTGTCTTCCCAGATCGTGCGGTCCTGCACGACGCCGCGGATCTTGCCCAGGCTGATGCGGGTCACGAACTCGCGATGCTGACGGAAACGATGATTAAGCAGCCAAACCTGCATCATCGTGCCGTAAGTCTTCATATCTCCGTAAAAATGCTCCAAATAAGGGTTGCCATCGACCTCCTCGAGGATGGGCTCAAAATTCAGCGCGCGGGCGAGATCCGTGGTGAGGGTGGACTTGCCCACCCCGATGGTCCCCGCGATTCCGATGTAGCCTTCAGCGAACATAATCCTTTTCTCCCTGCGGCAGGATCTTCATACGCTCCCCGGCTTGACTTCCTGCTCGATGCCCCGCAGAGCGAGCTTGAGATCGTCCGGGCTCGACGCCGCGGACAGGACTTCGGCCTCGGTGGCGAGGCCATCCTTGAACAGCTTGACCAGCGACTGATTGAACGTCTGCATGCCGTAGAACTGCCCCTTCTGAAGGGCCTGGATAATCTCCACCGACTTGCTGTCCTCGATCTGCTTGCGCACGTGGGGCGTGTTGATCAAAATTTCCACGGCCGGAACCCGTCCGCCTTTAGTCGAGATGAGCAGGCGCTGACTGACGATGGCGCGCAGACTCTCCGCCAATTGGATGCGGATTAGCGACTGCTGATGAGGCGGGAACAAGTCGACGATGCGCGAGATGGTTTGGATCGCGTCGATGGTGTGCAGCGTGGCAAAGACCAGGTGGCCCGTGAGCGCGGCGGTGAGCGCGGCCTGGGCGGTCTCGAGATCGCGCATCTCGCCAATGAGGATGACGTCGGGATCCTGACGCATCGCCATCTTCAGACCGTCGATGTAGCTGGCGGTGTCCTCGCCGATTTCGCGCTGAGTCAAAATCCCCTTTTTGTCCTTGTGGACGAACTCGATAGGGTCCTCGATAGTGAGGATGTGCTCGGCGCGGCTCTCGTTGATGTAGTCGATCATCGCGGCCAACGTTGACGACTTGCCGGCGCCGGTGATCCCCGTGACGAGCACAAGGCCGCGGCCGCTGTCGGAGATCTTCTTGAGCGTGGCGACTGGAAGGCGGAGCTCCTGGAGCGTGGGAATCTGAGTCGTGATGAAGCGCACCGCCAAGCACAGACGCTGGCGCTGCTTGTAGGCGTTGACGCGAAAACGCGCGGTCTCCCCAGCCTGAAAGGAGAAGTCGCATTCGCCTTTCGCGTCGAATATCTTCTGGGCGCGCGGCGTGGCCACTTGCCTAAGCATCTGTTCGACCTGGTCTCCCGAGAGCGTCTCGGGGCCGGCCTCCTTCAGTTCGCCGTCGATGCGCAAGTAGGCCGGGCCTCCGGCGCGCACGTGCAGGTCGCTGCCGTGCTTGTTGACCAGCACTTGAAGAAGTTCTTGGAGGGTCACCTGAGTTTCCTCACTTTCATGCGGAGATAAGCGGGCTTGGTCCAGCGGTCGGTTTCATTGAGATTCTTAAGCAGCTGGGCGTCGGAGGGTTCCACCGCCTGGGCGGGGGGGCGCGAACCCGGAAAATTCCTGCTTCCGGCGGGGCGGAAATTCCCGCGCGCGCCGCGACGCGACGGGAAGCCCGTGGCGATGACGGTCACGCGGATGGCCTCGCCCAGAGACTCGTTATAGACGTTGCCCATCTTGAAGTTGACCTCGGGACTCGCGGTTCCCTGTATGGTCGCAACGATCTCCTCGATCTCCGAGGTCTTGAGCGTGGCCTGGCGTCCGGCAATATTGACGATGAGGCCTTTGGCCCCGTCGATGACCACGTTCTCAAGAAGCGGGGAGCTCATGGCCTCGCGCGCCGCGCTCATCGCGCGGCCGGGACCGGAAGCCTCGCCGATGCCGATGAGAGCCTCGCCCGCGTCCTTCATGACCGCGCGCAGGTCGTTCATGTCGAGGTTGATCAAGCCGGGAACGGTGATCAGGTCCGAGATGGACTGAACGGACTTGCGCAGGATATCGTCGGCCAGGTGAAAGGCCTTGTCGTGCGGCGTGTCCGGATCGATGACGTCGAAGAGCCGCTGGTTGGGGATTACGAGCAAAGTGTCCACGCTTTGCCTCATCTCTTGAATACCCTGCTCGGCGATCGACGCGCGGCGCAGACCCTCGAACTCGAAGGGGCGCGTGACGATGCCCACGGTAAGAGCCCCGAGCTCCTTGGCCAGGCGCGCCACGACGGGGCCGCCGCCGGTGCCGGTGCCGCCGCCCATGCCAGTGGTCACGAACACCATGTCCGCGCCCTGCAGAATCTCGCGCAGCTGTCCCTCGCTTTCGAGCGCGGCCGCTCGGCCCTTGGCCGCGTCGCCGCCCACGCCGAGGCCGCGCGCCGACTGCTCGCCCAGCTGGATGCAGACGTGCGCCTGGCATTTGCGCAGGACCTGCGAATCGGAGTTGGCGGCCGCCAGCTCAACGCCGGCCAGGCCCACCTCGACCATCCGGTTGATCGCGTTGCAGCCCGCGCCGCCCACGCCCACGACCTTGATGACCGTGCGCCTTTCGTCTTGGTCTTCGGCGAGTTGAATGCGCACTAAAACAGCTCCTCGAGCACCGCCGATATCTTGCGCATCCATACCGGCTTCTGTCGTTTCACCGCGCGTCCGTCCGCGGTGCCCCAGCGCGGCGCCATTCCGTAGAGGAGGAGGCCGAGGGCGGTGGAATAAACGGGCGAAAGCCACTTCTCTTCGGCATGGACCATGTCGGGATGCGGCACGCCCAGGCGCACCGGCACGCCGAGGATCTGATGAGCCGCCTCGACGGTGCCGCGCATCAGCGAGCCGCCGCCGGTGAGAATGGCGCCGCCGGGCGCCACCACGTCGGCGTAGGAGGAATTCTCCAGGTCCTCGGCGATCACCATGAAGATCTCCTCGACCCGAGGCAGGATGATGCTCATCATCGTGCTGGTCTTCAGGCGCAGAGGAGTGCGGCCGTCGATGCCGTGGCAGTCCACGTCCGCGTCGCCGTTGAGCAGCGAGGGGTGAGCGATGCCGTGCTCGATCTTGATGCGGTCTGCCGTGGCGATCGACGTCTTCAGGCCCACGGCCAAGTCGCGCGTGATGAAGTCCGAGCCGATCGATATCTCCTTGGAATACTTGATCGCACCCTCGCAGTAGACGCCGATCGACAGCGACTGTCCGCCGAGGTCGATGAGGACGGACCCCAGCTCTTTTTCCTCCGGCGTCACCAGCAGTTCGCCGGCGGCGAGCAGGCCGTACACCGGCTCGACGACTTGGAAGCCGGCCTGGCCGACGGTCTTCATGATGTTGTTGAGGTGCGCGCTCGAGGCCGTCACGAGATGCACGTCGACTTCAAGCAGCGACGCCTCCATGCCCACGGGATGCGGGACGCCGCGCTGGCGATCGAGCGAGAATCCCTGCGGGACGACATGCAGGATTTCTCTGTCGGAAGACAGAGGAATGGCCTTAGCACTCCCCACGACGGAATCGACGTCCGCGGCAGTGATCTCCCGGTCGGTGCGGGCGATGTTGAAAGCGCCCCGGTTGTTGAAGGACTGCAAGTGGCTGCCGCGCACGCCGAGCCAGACCTGGCTGACGGTCGAGCCGACGGCGGCTTCGGCTTCCTCGACGGCGCGCGTGGCGGCCGCGGCGGCCTCGAGGATATTGATGACCACGCCGCCCTTGACCCCGCGGCAGATCACGCTGGCGCCGCCCAAAACTTTCACCGAACCGGTCGCCAAGTCGGGCGCGCCGATCAAGCAGGTGATCCGGCCGCTCCCCACGTCAAGCCCGGCCACCAGCGTCTGCTTCGCATGTCTCTTCATCATTGCACCGCCCCCGGCCGAACGGCTGTCGGCTTCAGAAGAACTTTTCCATCCTCGAACCAACGCAGATCCGCGGAGAACGCTCCGGGCTCCTTGGCGCGGGCGTCGGCCACGGCTTCGGACAATCGAGCAAGCTTTTCATGCGTCCATTCCAGGCGGCCCCATAAGACGCTGGTGCCGTCGGCCAAACGCGCTTCCCACCCGCGCTCGGGCGAACGGTATGACATGGCTGACAGCGGCGCCGGGAACGCTCCCGCGGCAACCAACTCGGGCCACTCCCGGGCAAGTGCTGCGAGTTCGACGGCGGACGCTCCCGCGACCTCGATGGGCGGACCATCAAGAAGGAAGGAGCCCTCGGGAGCCGAGAACACGACCCCTTCTCTATCGAGGAATCCCGCGGGCTTGCCCTGGCGCAGCGCGGCTGCGACGGGATGGCGCAGGACCAAGGTCAGAATCGCCGTCTTCTCCGCCCAAGACCGGCTGACACGCACGTCCGCCAGGCAGGCGAAGCGTGATTTGAGAGCCTCGGCCTTTTCTCCGGCCGAGCCGGCCACGGCGTCGGCCTCGGCTTGAGCCAGCTTGCGCAACGGCTCGGGACCTTCCACGAGCGCCGCGTCCCGGCGAAAGCTCGCCGCCGCCAGCGGCAGGCGAAAATCCGCGGCCAGGCGCCGGACCGTGATGAAGGCGATCGCGCCCAAGGCGGCGACGGCGGCCGCGGCGGCCACGAAGCGCGCGCGCCGCACCCGCTCTTTGGGGCGGACGACGACGCGGACGCGGCGGCGAGAGCGGGGGCTATTCACCGACGACCCTCATCTCGAGTTCGAGCTCCACGCCGTTGGCCGCGCGGACTCGCTCAGAGATGAGGTCGACGAGAGCGAGGACGTCGCAGGCGGTGGCCCCTGCGAAGTTCTCGATGAAATTGGCGTGCACCTTCGAGACGCGCGCCCCGCCCACGGCATGGCCTTTCAGGCCCAACTGCTCGATCATTTGCGCGACAAAACGGCCGGGCGGATTCTTGAAGATAGACCCCACGTTATAGGTATGGATGGGCTGGGTTTGAAGACGCTTCTGTTGATACCGAGTGACGACCGCCATTATATCAGCTTTGACACCCGGCTTCAACCGAAGCAAGGCCGATAAAACGAGAGCGTCCGCGATATTGCTTGAGCGATAGCTAAAACGCAGGTCCGTCCGCGTCAGTACGCGCGCCACGCCGTCGGGCCCGAGCACCTCCGTCTCTTCGACGAAAGCGCCGATCTCGCCGTCGCGCGTGCCCGCGTTCATCGCTAGCGCTCCGCCGACGACTCCCGGCACGCCCACGATGGGCTCAAGCCCCGACAAGCCTTTTTCCGCGCAGGCCACGACGAGCTGCGGCACGCGCGCGGCCGCGCCCGCGCGGACTAGGTTCGCGTCCAAAAACTCGATCTTCTCAAAATCGCCCGCCAGCGTAAGCGTGAGCCCGCGCACGCCGCGGTCGCGCACCAGAAGGTTGGAGCCCCAACCAAGAAAAAAAACCGGGACTCCCGCCGCGTGCGCGCCGCTCAGCGCCGCTCGCGCTTGAGCCCGATCGTGCGCGACGACGAAGGCGTCGGCCGGACCGCCGATCTTGAAAGTCGTGTGCCGGGCAAGCGGCTCATCGCGCAGGGGCGCCAAGCCTGCGCGTTCGAGTCCGACGATCCAGCCGTCTGCTGTCATTTTTCGTTTTTACCATTTAATGCTAACATCCGGCCATGGACGGAGCGTGGGTCGACCGCATCGAACGCCGC